>CAZUAN010000115.1:0-5832 GCA_964618385.1 uncultured Oscillospiraceae bacterium
AGACTGATCCCGACGCCCAGCGCCGCATTGCGGGGCGGCCTTGCGTTTTTCCGCTAATGACAGCGCCGTGAGGCGATGTCTTCCGGATAAAAGGAAACCATTTTATCCGGAAATAGGATGACTTCGCGTTTTCATCCCGTATCGATTTTACCGGAGGTAAAATACTATGCCCATTCTTACCAAGCGCCCCAATAAAACGCCCCTGGGAATATACATTCATGTCCCCTTCTGCCGCAGCAAATGCCAATACTGCGACTTTTATTCCATAGCTACCAAGGATGACAAGCTCATCGACGGATATCTGGACGCCGTATGCGACCACATCAAAGAGGCCGGCGAGCTGGCTCCCGGCTATCAGGTGGACACTGTCTATTTTGGCGGCGGCACGCCCTCCTTTTTCGGCGCGGATGGCTTGGCTGTGATTCTGACTGCGATCCGCCGGAATTTCGACGTGGATAACAACGCCGAAATCACCTTTGAGGCCAACCCCGATTCTGTCTCCGACCGGCTGCTGCACCGGCTTCGGGCCGAGGGCTTCAACCGGGTCAGCCTGGGGATTCAGTCCGATGACAATGATATGCTGAAAAAACTGGGCCGCCCCCATACCTATGACCAGGCCGTCACCGCCTACCAGCGCATCCGCAAGGCCGGCTTCCGCAATGTTTCCGTGGATCTGATGTACGGTCTGCCCGGTCAGGACCTCCAGGACTGGCAGGAAACGCTGGATAATGTGCTGCGGCTGCTGCCCGAGCATGTCAGCTGCTACGCCATGAAAATAGAGGAGGGTACCCCCTTCTATGAATACCGGGAAATGCTGAATCTGCCTGATGACGATACCCAGGCGGAAATGTACCTGACCGCGGTGGAGACGCTCCGGAGCCGGGGCTTCCGCCAGTACGAAATCTCCAATTTCTGCCGCAAGGGATTGATTTCCAAGCATAATATGAAATACTGGACCGGCGGGGAATACCTGGGCTTTGGCCCCGGCGCCAGTTCCGACTTCGCCGGCAAGCGTTACACGCTGAAGCGGGATCTGCAGTCCTATATCGCCGCGATCCGGGACGGGGGCGACATCATGGAGGATATTCAGGAGATTCCCATGCGGGAGCGGGCCGGGGAATACCTGATGCTGCGGCTGCGAACCAGCGTGGGCATCAGCGCCGAGGAGTACGAAAAGATGTTTCTGCTGCCCTTTGCGCCGCTGGAGGAGGTATTGGAGCAGCGCCGCCGCTACTTTCACGCCACCCAGACCGACTCCGGCCGCTGGGTGCTGACGCCCAAGGGGTATCTCGTAAGCAACGATATCATTTCCGATCTGCTGCTGGCACAGGATGGTTCCGAGCCGCTGAAACGAATATGATAGGCAAACAGCAGGGCCTTTCCCGAACCGGGAAAGGCCCTGCTGCTGTATAGTGCGCCCGGCGAGCGCGCATTATAGGGCAAAGGCCCGAATCCGCCCGGCGGCGAACCGGCGCCTGCGGATCGCGAAAGGGGAAAACGCTGTACCTGTGCCTGGAGGATACCGATAAACGGGTTCAAAAACGGCTGCCCTTCATGATCGGCGGCATACCAAAGGCTGGGATACTCGGCTGCATAAGCTCCCCATAAATTGGAAATCATAACAGAAACCGTATGAAAAAGGAGGAGACGGCAGCTGGAGATTCATGTTTCGGATGAGAAAAAGCAGGTGGAGATTTGGCTCACCAGGCGGGAGCAGGATGACAGGACGGTTCCGGAACGGTTGAAGCCCATGTACCGGGACTGCAAACGCCGGGGATATCTGGTTGCGGTGTTCCGGTCCGGGAAGCAGGATCTCTGCCGCCAGACCGGCGATCTGCTGCTCTACAACCGCAAACGCGTTCAGGAGCTTGCGGTGCAGAGGGAGAAGGAAGATCTTTCCAGGAGGAAATAGCTTTTCCGCGCTGGCTATTTTCCGCGAAATAGTTTACAATGTTATCTATAATGTTATCTATAAAGAGCGGCAAGGAAGGGATATCCATTGACGGAACATTTTGAAATTGCAGGCTACTGCCGGATCTCCGTGGATGATGAGCTGGACCGGGACAACGTATCCATTGAGAACCAGAAGGCCATCATCGCGGATTTTGTGAAGAGCAGGTTTCCGGACAGCAGCCTGACCTTTTACGAGGACCGGGATCGCTCCGGCTATACCTTTGAGCAGCGGGAAGAATACCAGGCCATGCGCCGGGGACTGATGGGACGCAGGTATGACATCCTGATTGTCAAGGACTTTTCCCGGTTTTCCCGGCGCAATTCCCGGGGCCTGGTGGAGCTGGAGGATCTGCGGGACGCGGGCGTGCGGATCATCTCCATCGGGGACGGCATTGACTTTCCCAACGACGACGACTGGCTGAAAATTCAGTTCCAGTTTCTCATCAATGAGATGCCGGTGACGGACACCAGCAAAAAGGTGAAGAACGTCATCAAGCGAAGGCAGGCGGACGGGAAGTGGATCTGCGCCGCCCCCTACGGTTACAGAGTAACCAGACGGCAGGAGTTTGAAATCGTTCCCGCGGAGGCGGAGATCGTGCGGAAGATTTTCGACCTGTACAGCAACGCGGGCTGGGGCTACAAACGGATCGCCAATCACCTGACGAAAGAGGGCATTCCCACCCCGCGGATGTCCGAGCAGCTCCGCAGGCAGGCGGAGGGCGGCGAAAGCAAGCGGGAGGCCAAGTCCGCCTGGGCCATCGTCACGGTGCAGGGAATCCTGGACAATGACTTTTACATCGGTACATTGCGGCAGGGAAAATATACCCGGGCAAAAATCAATGGCAGGGATGTGCGCCGGGACGAAGCAGAGCACATCGTCCTGGAAAATCACCATCAGGCGATCCTTGACTACCGCACCTTCGCCGTCACCCGGGCCCTCCGGGAAAAACGCACCCGATCCCACTACCGGGGGATCAAGAAATACGATAACGTGTATTCCGGGTTCCTGTTCTGCGGCGACTGCGGCTCACCCATGTTTGCCATGAGCCGGAAGGATTTGCAGCCTGCCTATACCTGCGGCACTTACCACCGCCGGGGACTGGACGGCTGCACCAGCCACCACATCCGGGTGGATAAACTGGACGAGCTGATGAAGCTCTACGTCAAAAAGGTGATGGAAAATTCCGCCGCCATGATCGACCGGCTGAACGCCGGCCTTGCCGGGGAGAAGGAGAATGTGACGGAAACCGAACAATCCGCCGGCCGCCTGGCGGAGGTTCTGGAGGATTTGCGCTCCGAGCTGAAAGCCACCAAGCGCCAGCGGATTCGGGACATGATGAAGCACCCGGATCAGGAGAAGCTGCTGGAGGAAACCTACGACGAGATGGAAGCCGACCTGCAAAAGAAAATTGAGGGGCTGAATCATCAGATCGAAATGCTCTCCGACAAGCGCAACACCATCCTCCGGGTCAACCGGGCGGCCAAAACAGCGCTGGACGTGTTCCGGGATATCCTGAACAAGGAGCATCTGGAACGGAACGATCTGGAGCTGATGATTGAACGGATTCGGGTCTATGAGGATCATTTGGAAATTCAGCTCCAGGCGGATGTGGACGCGCTGCTTCAGGCGGAGTCCGGGGAGGAAGCGGTAAATTTTGAGACGGACACCGAGAATCAGCCGGTCACCCTTGCTCAGAGTGCGAAAAACCACCCGGACAAGGTCTACGGTGTCCATGTTGTCAGTGACGGCGACCCGCTGGAGATTTATACAGAGAAAGACGGCGGCGTGATCTTTCGCAAGTATTCCCCCATGGGGGATCTGCAGGAATTTGCCGCGCAGATGTGCGAATCCATCGGCTCCGCCACCGGACGCATTGCCGCTGTAGCCGACCGGGACAGCATAATCGCGCTGCATGGCATCCCCAAGCGGGAGCTGATGGATAAGCCGAACTCTCCGGAATTGGAGAAACTGATGGAGCAGAGGAAAAACTATCTCTACAAAAGCGGAGACAGCCCCATTTTTGCCGCGGATGGGGAGGAAAAGTATCGGTTGGGGGCTGCCGCGCCCATCCTCTCCCAGGGAGATCTGATGGGCTGCGTGATGCTGCTGCTGAGCGAGGGAGACAGGCCCCTGCAGGAATCAGACCAGAGCCTGGCAAAAGCGGCTGCGGGTTTTCTGGGCAAGCAGATGGAGAGCTGAACCGACAGAGGAGCAGACTCCCCTCAGCGTGTTGAAAAGGTCCGGCTTTTGCCGGACTTTTTCCGTTTTCCATGACACGTCAAAAGAATTGGGAAAAGGCGGCAAATGGATGGGAGGCTGTTTCCTCCGGAAACCGTTTCGCCTTTCCGCTTGACAATTGTTTTCTATATTGTTATCATGGTTGTCGCGGATACGGGCAGAAAATGCGCATCCGCAGGAGGAATCAGGATGGAATACCGCATCGAACACGACTCCATGGGACAGGTTCGGGTCCCGGCCGGGAAATATTGGGGTGCCCAGACCCAACGCAGCATGGAAAATTTCCCCATTGGCGCCGGGCTGGAAACCATGCCCCGGGAGATCATCCGCGCTTTCGGCTTTCTGAAAAAAGCAGCCGCCATAACAAACCATGCCCTGCGGCCTGAAAAAATGACAGAAGAAAAAACCAACGCAATTTGTTCCGCCTGCGATGAGGTGATCGACGGTACGCTGCTTGCCCACTTCCCGCTGGTGGTCTGGCAGACTGGCTCCGGGACACAGTCCAACATGAACGTCAATGAGGTCATTGCCAACCGGGGAAACGAGATTGCCGGAAAAGCGCTGCTGCATCCCAATGACGATATCAACATGTCCCAATCCTCCAACGACACCTTTCCCACCGCCATGCACATTGCCGCCGTCTGCGCCATTGAGGATCGGGTCATCCCTGCCATTGATGTCCTGACCGCCGCGTTTGCAAGGCTGGAGCAGGAGAATGCCGGCGTGGTCAAATCCGGCCGCACACATCTGCAGGACGCCACGCCCATTGCCTTTTCCCAGGAGATTTCCGGCTGGCACACTTCTCTTGTCCGGGATCGGGAGCTTCTGGAACAGGCCTTGCCGGGGCTGAGGGAGCTGGCTCTGGGAGGTACCGCCGTGGGAACCGGGCTAAACGCGCCGGAAGGCTTTGATACCGCTGTCGCCGCCGCTATCTCCCGGCTGACAGGCAAAGCCTTTGCAACCGCCCCCAACAAATTTCACGCGCTGACATCCAAGGATGAGCTGGTGTTCGCCCACGGCGCGCTGAAGGCTCTTGCCTGTGACCTGATGAAAATTGCCAATGACGTACGCTGGCTGGCCTCCGGCCCCCGGCTGGGCCTGGGAGAAATCACCATCCCGGAAAATGAACCGGGTTCTTCCATTATGCCCGGAAAGGTCAATCCGACGCAGTGCGAGGCCGTCACCATGGTTGCCGTTCAGGTTATTGGCAACGACACCGCTGTTGGTCTGGCTGCCAGTCAGGGCAATTTTGAGCTGAATGTCTTCATGCCGGTGCTGATTTATAACTTCCTGCAATCCGCCCGGCTTCTGGCTGACGCCATGCTGTCCTTCCATGACCGCTGTGTTACCGGTATTCGGGCAAATTCGGAAAAAATGCGGGATAATCTGCACAATTCCCTGATGCTGGTCACAGCGCTGAACCCCTACATTGGCTATGAAAACGCGGCGAAAACCGCGAAAAAGGCATATCAGGAAAACATTTCCCTGAGGGAGGCCTGCGTGGAGCTGGGCTTTCTGACGCCGGAACAATTTGACCGTGTGTTCCATCCGGAGCAGATGATCTGATTTTTACGGAATGTCCGCGTCCTGCCGCTCGGCGCGGGGTATCCGGTGATAGTTCCTTTCGGATACCGGAACCG
>CAZUAN010000116.1:0-5688 GCA_964618385.1 uncultured Oscillospiraceae bacterium
CCAAATATCACACGCATGTGTATTATACACTACACGCGAGAAAAAAGCAATCTAAAATTTTCCTGCGCATGTCTCATGCGTATGCTACCCCGTGCCCGGACAAGCCTATGCATCCGATTCAATACCGGCGTTGCGCCGGCCTGCCCAATCTGTCTGACGCCGCCATATCCCCTGACTTGGGTTATTTTGTTGAAAACAGACAAATTTTTCTTGTCCCGGGCCTTCTGCTGCCTCCAAATGGGCCGGATATGGGCAGATTTTTTGTCAATTCTGTCAAAATCCCCTCTGCATCCCCCGGCGTTTCAGAATGAAACAAAACGGAAAATCCCCCCGGGGGGCTTACGGCGAAAGCGCGAATTTGCTATAATAACACAAAATTCGAAATTCTATCGAAAGAGGTGTAGGAAGATGCATATGGCAGACGCACTGCTATCTCCGGCTGTAGCCGCAACCATGTACGCCGCTTCCGCTGTAACAGTGGGAGCGTCCGTAAAAACACTGAAGAAGGATGAAACCACAGACAAGCTGCCCACCATGGCAGTAACCTCCGCACTGGTTTTTGCGGGTCAGATGATTAACTATACCATTCCCGGCACCGGCTCCTCTGGGCATCTGTGCGGCGGGATGATGCTGTCCGCCCTTCTGGGACCCCAGGCGGGCTTCTTGTCCATGGCAGTGATCCTTACGATCCAATGCCTTTGCTTTGCCGACGGCGGGCTGCTGGCACTGGGCGCGAACTGCTGGAATATGGCGTTCTACGGGTGCTTTGTGGGGTATTATCTGCTTTGGAGGCCCATTATGCGCAGCAATCTGTTTGGCGGCCTGGGCTCGAAAGCCGCCGGCCGGGTCAAAATCATGCTTGCTTCCGTTCTGGGGTGCGTCATAACCTTACAGCTTGGCGCGTTCTCCGTCGTTCTGGAAACGTCCATTTCCGGCATTACCGAACTGCCCCTCCGGACTTTTGCAGCCGTCATGCAGCCCATCCATCTGGCCATCGGCCTGATTGAGGGCCTGATTACCTCCGCGGTGCTGCTGTTTGTCTACGAAGCCCGTCCTGGGATGCTGATGGATGTCGGCAGCGTTTCCGCCCCGGGCAGATGTTCCCTGAAAACCACGCTGATGATTCTGGCTGTCACGGCCGCCTTCGTAGGGGGCGGACTCAGCCTAGCTGCCAGCTCCAACCCCGATGGATTGGAATGGTCTCTCTTTGGCAACGCCGAAGCGGGCTATAGCGAGAACATGGGGCTGGAGGAAGACGGCTTCGGTGTCTCCAGCGGCGCGGCCGATGCGGCTGGTGCGATTCAGGAGAAAACCTCGTTCCTGCCGGATTATTCCTTCGCTGGCAGCGACAGTTCCGCCGGGACGACGGTTTCCGGCCTGGCCGGTTCTGCGATTGTTGCAGGCGCGGCGGTTCTGATCTGCATGGCGGGGGGCTTCTTCCGAAAGAAAAAGTCAGCCGCAAAGACGTAACCGGCGGCGTCCTCTTTAAGGAAGCATCTCGAACAAAGAAAACCCTGTTTCAAGAAACCGTGTCAGCGGCTTTGCCGCTATTGCGTGAGGAAGGCTATGAATCAATTGTCTCAGGCCCGGTCCGGGCTGCGGGAAATGGACGCGCTGGCCGCGATGGATTCTCCTGTTCACCGGCTGCATCCGCTGTGCAAGCTGCTGGTAACGGGCGTTTACCTCATAACCGTGATGTCTTTCCCCAAATATGACCTTTCCGGACTTGTCATTCTGGTGCTGTACCCGGTGCTGCTGTTTCAGGTGGCCGGTATTCCCGTGCTGCTGTGCCTGCGCAAGCTGCGCTTCATACTGCCCCTGGTTTGCGCGGTGGGACTTGTAAATCCTTTCCTGGATCATACCGCGCTGATTCAGCTGGGGAATTTCACGCTGACCGGCGGCATGGTGTCCATGCTTACGCTGATGCTGAAGGGCTGCTTTTCCCTGATGGCGACCTTTCTGCTGATTGCCACCACGTCCATGGACTCCCTCTGCGCCGCTCTGCGCAGGCTCCATGTTCCGGGGGTTCTGGTAACGCTGCTTCTGCTGACCTACCGCTATATCGGCCTCATGCTGGAACAGGCGGCGCTTATGAGCGAGGCCTATCAGCTGCGCGCGCCCGGGCAGAAGGGCATCCACTTTTCCGCATGGGGTTCCTTTCTGGGGCAGCTGCTGCTGCGGAGCATGGATCGGGCGGAAGCGCTGTATGGCAGTATGCTGCTGCGGGGCTTCCGGGGTCAGTTCTATTACGCGGATGTGCCGCCTTGCCGTTTTGCCGACATTCTCTACGGCGCGGTTTGTGCCGGCCTGATTCTTCTGGCCAGACGCTATGATATTTCCTCCCTGGTGGGAGGCTTATTGGTGGGATAATCCATATGATTACATTTCAGAATGTTTCCTTTTCCTACGATGGGGCCGCTCCTGCGGTGGAGTGCCTGGACTTTTCCATTCGGGAGGGGGAATCGGTGGGCCTGATCGGGGCCAACGGCGCGGGAAAATCCACGGTTATGAAGCTTCTGCTGGGCCTTTTGACGGGAAAAGGGCAGATCACCGTAGACGGTCTGCCGGTAAACAGAAAAAATCTCCCCGCCATTCGTCAGAGAATCGGCTATGTTCTGCAGGATTCCGACAATCAGATGTTTATGCCCACGGTATACGAGGATATGATCTTCGGCCCCCGGAATTATGGCCTGAGCAAGGAGGAAACCGAACGGCGCGTGGATGAAGTTCTGAACCGCCTGGGGCTGCAGGAATTGAAACACCGCTATAACCACAAAATCTCCGGCGGGGAAAAAAGGATGGCGGCCATTGCCACCATCCTTGTCATGGAGCCCAAGGTAATTCTGATGGACGAGCCTTCCACCGCTCTGGACCCGGTAAACCGCCGCACCGTTATCCGTACCATGAATCAGCTGCCTCAGACCAAGCTGATTGCTTCCCATGATCTGGATATGATTCTGGACACCTGCCAGCGGGTGATGCTTCTTTCCCACGGGAAGCTTGTGGCCGACGCGGACACGGAAACCATTCTCCGGGACAAGGCCCTTCTGGAGGCAAACCGCATGGAGCTTCCCCTCTGCCTGCAAACCTGGCACGGAAAGCAGATGTAGCCGCCTTTTCGTCCGGACGGTCAAAACCGCCGCTTCGCAAGGAAGCGGCGGCATTTTGAAGCGGCGGCATTTTTATTCGGAATGGGCGTCCGGGGAACCCAGTCCCCGTTTGAGAAAGCGCATTGTTCAGCTGACGTTCAGATTCTCGGCAAACGGGAAAATCGTTTCCCAGTTTTCCTCAGCATTTGCCGAGCTTTCGCAATTAGAAAGTCTGACAGAGTTCAGCGCTTCCAGCTCCGTCAGCGGCGCGGCATCCTCAACGCATACATTTTTCAAATACAGGTTCTCCAGATCCTTCAATTCCTCCAGATCCCGGGCGTCCAGAGAGGACACACCATAGCAATCCAGAGAAAGCATTTTCAGCCCGCGCATATTCCCAACCGCGTCAAAATCCTCCGGGGAAATGTTATACAGCTGCAAAACAGTGAGATTTTCGCATGCTTCCGGGCCGGACAGCTGCGTCAGCGGTTCCCAGACACCGGAAACCCGGCTCATATTGATTTTCAGTACCTGCAGATTATCAAACCACTGGAAGTCCTCCAGGGAGCAAATCGGCGAAAGGTTCGCATCGGTGGCGATCTGATTTTCCATACCGTAGCTGCCGTTCACCGTAAACGAATCCCCGCTGATCGGTTCCTCCAGGAAAATGATGCGATCTGCCCGGATATCTATGTAGCGCAGATTCCAGACATCGCTGCAATAAATGTCTCCCTCCGGTCTGTTCAAATACAGGCGTACTCTGCTTTCCACGCCGGAATCAGCGAAGTCAATGACCTGATCCGTCCCGTGAGCGGCGGAAGCCACAGGCACAGTATACGAAGAATCTCCCGTCATAGCCGCGGCATTTTGGGCCAGCAGCTGGTTCCTTTGGGAGGACCGGCCAAAAGCGTACAGGGCAATCGCGCCAAGCCAAACAAGCCCTATCGCGACTACCGGCAAAATCCAGACCCGACGCTTTTTGACAGCAGTCCCCGTCTGTTGAGTTTGTACAGTCATCGTCTACCCTCCTTTTTATTCTATGGCAAAACGTCTTTTCGGCAGTCCTTCTTTTCAAAACTGAAGGTATCGGGGTATCGCCGCGCCTGCTATCCATCCTTCTCTATCATTTTAGCATGGCATCAAAATGTTGTCAATAGAAATATGATAGGATTAAGAAAAACCTGAAAATAAATCAGAAATGCAGCTTAACGGCTTCAACTTAACGGTTTCAAGAAATATCCTTTAACAGCCCATTGGACTCACGCCTTCCCCATTTTTGGAATCAATCTTTACTGTGATTCTTTTATATCATATTTTTTAATATATGTCAATACTATATATTGACTTTTTCTGAATACTGTAGTATTATATTTGCGAGGCGTTACGAGAGGAGATCATGTATGCAAGAGAATACCGGACACTCTTTTGCTGCCTATTTCAAACGAGCGGTAAGTCCGCTGATTGTATTGGCTCTGTTGCGGGATCGGAAAATGTATGGCTATGAAATCAGTCAGGAAATCAATTTACGCACCCATAAAAAACTCTCCATTGCTGTTTTATATCCGGTGCTTTACCGTCTGGAAGAACAGGGCTATATTCGCATAGTGGATACTGTCGTGGAAAACGGACGCGCACGAAATTACTATACCACGACTCAGGAGGGGCTATCCTATTTGGATCAGACCTATGGAGAGTTTACGGAGCTTTCAGGGCTGTTTCGAGGAATCGTGGAGGGAGAAGATACATGAGCAATAAGGCTGTCGCGCATTTTTGTAAGAAGGTGGGGAAAAAGCTGCGATGCTTCCCTGCAACCAGGCATGCACTTTTACAAGGCTTGGAAGCAGAACTGTCTGAGTTATCCGATGCGGATAAGGCTTCCTTGGAAAGCCTGGAAGCAAATATAGGCACAGTTTCCCGGGTCGCGGCGGAATTGCAGGCATCGGTATCTTGCGAAGAGGAAAGCCGGGCTACGCAAAAAAAGCGCAGAAAAACAATATGGATAGTCGGGTGCATAGTCGGGCTTTCTCTGGTCATGATTCTGTTGGCATTTCTGTTATTCATGAACGGACCGTTTTACTTTATTGACGCGATACAGGAGGGATGATATGAAAAGGTATCAGTTCACTGTACTCGTTGCCGCTTTGCTTGTATCCATTCTTGTTCTTCCTACGGCTTACGCTTCCGAATGTGGCACCATACATGCGGGTGAAGGGAATATCGTTTTCTTACCAGATGGCAGCTACGGCTACATTATCACGTTTCTTACGGAAGAAAAAGAACACGCTTTTGCTTCTTCCGCGACACAAACCAAGAGCGGCAGTAAGACCAGAACTGTTTATTCCGCTACAGGCGTGGAGCTGTATTCTCTTACCGTACATGGCACGTTTTCTTATAACGGTACATCTGCGACCACCGATCATTCTTTGTATTCTTATACCGACGAATCTCCGCTTTGGCATTTCTCAGATGCATCTTCGTACTGTTCCGGCGCAACTGCTACAGCGTCCGGTACATTCGAATCTTCCTTAATATCCAAGACATTGAGCGTTTCCCTGACATGCTCAGCCAACGGTACGCTCTCGTAATGGCCTGTCCTTAG
>CAZUAN010000117.1:0-5437 GCA_964618385.1 uncultured Oscillospiraceae bacterium
GAATGAATAATAAAATCAACCTCTTTATTTTAACAGACGCTTTTCCAAAAATCAACAGACGATTAGAAGAATTTCATGCAATCCCAGTGGTTTTCGGAAAATTTAACCGTAATTTCCGGGAACGCGGCCTGTATCTTTTCGGCAAGGACAAGCATTGCCGGGTTCTCTGTATGGAAGTGTCCGGCGTCTATCAGATTCAGGCGGTTTTCATAGGCGGTGCGAAAACCGTTGTATTTGACATCCGCCGTGACGAACGTATCACAGCCTGCGTCCAGCGCGTCGAACATTTCGCCCGAGCAGGAGCCGCCGCCCACTGCCACCTTCCGGACAGGTCTTCCGCCGTCTACGTAGCGAAGGCCGTCACAGTTCAGACGATCCTTCACCGTGGCGAGAAAAACGGCAAGAGGCTGCTCTGCTACGGTTCCAGCCCGGAGCAGTCCGTAGGGAAGGCCATCCTGGGTGGTGCCGACCGGATGGAGGATTTCCACGCGGTTCAGCCCCAGGGTGGCTGCCAGCACGTCGTTGATGCCGCCGGGAGCCAGATCGAAATTGGTATGGGCGTTGATGGCGGCAATTCCATGCCCGATCAGGGTCAGCAGACAGCGCCCTGTCTCGCTGCCGTCGTTCACGGCGGCGAGGGGTTCCCCGAAAATCAGGGGATGGTGCGTGACGATCAGGTCGGCGTGAATGTCGATGGCCTCCCGAATCACATCCCGGAAGGGGTCCAGCGCAACCAGAATTCTGTGAACCGGTTGATCTTTTCGCCCACAGAGCAGGCCGCCGTTGTCCCAGCTCTCCATCCAATCGAACGGCGCGATGGTTTGGATGTATTGCAAAATGTCAGAGACGGTTGTCATAGGGTGCCTCCAAATGTTCAAGCGTTTCCTTCTGAACGCGCAGATCCAGCAAAACGGCCCTGTACGTCTCATATTTTCCGCCACCAATGCGGGAAAGACCGTCAACGGTTTCCTGTAAGCCGCCGATCACACGATCGAAAAAGGCGGGGAGCAAGGGTGAGCCGCTGGCCAGCAATGCGGGGGTGACGTAATATTCCGCATCTGTCAGACTTTCTCCGGGGGCGTATACCACATCCATAACGGGGTAGAGGAATTTCCCGTCCTGGGCCAGCGTCTCCCGGCGGATGGCATAGCCCTGCCGATACAGGTATCTGCGCAGCTCCGGGCGTTTGCTCTGGCACTGCAAAATCAGCCGGTATTTCCCATCCTTCAGCCAAGGAGCGGCATCCAGAATGGAAATCATGGTGTCGGCTCCCATACCCGCGCACACCAGGGTGTCGAAGTCCCTTGGGATGCCCTGCACACCGTTGGACAGGTAGAATGCCATTTTGTGCTGCACACCAAACCTCTCCGCATTGCGCAGGGCGCTTTGCAGTGGCCCCTCGCGGATGTCAGAGGCAAGGACGGAGCGGACGATGCCGTTTTTCAGCAGATATATTCCCAGATACCCATGGTCGCAGCCAACGTCTGCCAGGCGGTCACCGGGAGCAACAAAGGAACAGCAGGCCAGCAGCCGGTTGGAAAGGGGGAGCTTCATAGAGATTCCTCCGGGGAAAGGGTGAATTTCCGCTTTATCGAAAAAACGCCATCCCGCATTTTGCCGGGATGGCGCAGCTGTTAAGCCTTCTCCGCCTGCTCGACCTCGTAAGCCTCCAGGAAATGGTTCAGCTGTTCCAGGAATGAATCGCTGTCCACGCCATGCACCATGCAGGCCTCCTCCACGGTTTCTCCACGGGAAGCCGGGCAGCCCAGGCAGTGCATGCCGATGGCAAAGAACAAAGGTGCGGACTGGGGCGCGATATCCAAAACATCCCCGATGATGGTTTCCTTTTCAATTTTGACAGCCATAATCATGACCTCCTTTTTATTTCTCAGCTTATTATAACCGGACACTGTGAAAAAAACAAGAGGAAATCCAGAAAAATGCAGCCGGATTGTGTCCCTATTTGCAAAACGTGGCGGTAAAACAGGAAATATTAGCCGTCACTGAGGACAAAATGGCAGAACCGAAGAACCTCATACCAGTCCGGGGAGTCGAAACAGACAATCTTGTCCTCCTTCAGCACGGCCCCGGGATAGAAGCTCCTGGAATAGGCCGTGTGGTGCTTGCAGAAGTCCACCTCCATGTGAAAATGCTCCGGCATGGGGACGCGGCATTGACCGGCCTTCGCAATGGCATCTCTGGCCGCCGCTTCAATTCTCTCCACAGCTTCGTCCGGATGCAGAGAGGTGACACTGCCGCCATGACCGATGTTGACAGGGACAGTTGTGATGGCGGGGATCAGTTGCCGGGCGAAGCGGCACAGAGCCTGATCGCCGGTAAGCAGCGCCACAGGAACACCATAGTATCCCGCGGTATAGGCATTGATGAGAAACTCGCTGCAAAGGATTCCGTTGAGGAAAACGTGATTATTGCGAAGGTTCATGGTATGGCTCAGGGGATTGCCGGAGCAGCCGGCCCAGGCGTGATAGCCGGTAAAAAACACGGCTCCGAATGGCTCCTGGTCCAGACCGCTCATCATGCTTAACGGATCGCCGGACCAGCCCCGATTGATTCGGGTTGCCCTGGGAAGTCCTGTGGGGTCTAAGTTCCGGGCGGAGTCGTGGGCATCCTTGACCAGTACCTCATCCGCCCCGGCGGCCAGTGCGCCCCGACAGGCGGCAGCCACCTCCCGGGTCATCTGCTTCTGAAAGGGCGAGTAATCCATGGGTGTGCTGCGTTCCGTCTCAGGCCAGGAAACGATTCCGCAGGTGCCTTCGATATCCGCGCTTAAAAAAACTTTCATATTCCGTATCCTTTCTGATTCGTCAAAAGTAGGAACCGACTTGGGTGATCCGGCCGGGCAGATCGGCACGGTAGTCGGGAGCCCCGGGATTCAGGCTGTTGACGGTAAAGCCGTTATCCCCGTTTCTCGCGGTGGAATGGCAGTACCGGCCATCTCCCATGTACATGGCCACATGACCGGGGAAGAACAGCAGGTCGCCGGGCTTTATATTCTCCAAAGAAATCTCATGGATGGGGAAGCCATCCCGGATGCCGGCATCCCGGAAAATCAAAATGCCGCACAGCATGTAGGCCATGGAGACAAGGCCGGAGCAGTCGATGCCCAGGGGGGATTTACCGCCCCAGCGGTAATGGGTGCCGCGATAGAGCATGGCGGCGCCCACCAGCGCCTGCCGCAGGACGGCCTCGTCCCGGGAAAGCGGCGCGGTATGGAATTCCCCCAAAATCCCTTCCGGCATATACCCGCGCTGTCCATCCGCCAGCCGAACCTTCTGCCAGCCGTTCTGAGGCGCACCTTCCGGGGACACCACCGCTCCCCGGGGGAGATTTTGCAGAATCCACCCCTGTACCTTGGGGATGGAAAGCACGTCGCAGAAATTCTTGCCCAGAACCACCTGCTTGGGAAGCGTTTCCCAGGCGGCGGCACAGGCATCTCCTACCAGCAGATTGCCGGCGCAGACAATGCCCTCATAACGGTAATGGGTGCGGACGCGGTACCAGCCGGGGGCAGGTTCCTCCAGAATGTCCACCACCATGCCATACAGGGCTTCGTCCTCCAGGGTGCTTTCCCGTGTGGGGGCTTTTCGCAAGGCACATACAGGGACATTGACGATTGCTTTCATGGGGTAAAGTCTCCCTTCCTAAAATCATAAACCATCCGGGAAATCTGACCGATCAGCTGCTTCTGCTGGGGCTGTCCGTCCAGGGCAGGGCCGTCCCAGGTAAAAACGCCCAGGAAATAAGGACGCTCCGGCATCAGAAAAATGCCGGCGTCGTGGTTCAGGTGATCCAGGCCGCCGGGCTTGTGGAGTACCGGCACCGGATCGGGAATGTAGCGCTGCAGGCTGTCAAAGCTCCGGCTGCGGCCCAGGAAATCAAAGGCCACAGCCCGCAGGGACTCATTCAGAATTTCCCCCCGGTACAAAAGAGCATAGATCCGGTACTGGTCGGCGGGAGAGGTATAGTTGTTCCGTCCCTGGGCGATGGCGGCAAAATCCAGCATTTTCCGATGGACACAGGTGCTGGAAAGCCCGAAAGCTTCACAGCAGCGGTTGATGTGGTCAAAGCCCAGTAGGGAGAGTACGGCATTGGTGGCGGTGTTGTCGCTGGATACGATCATCCAATACAGCAGCTCCCAGAGGGAACAGCGATCCTGCCGGTAGCCAGGCTCAAAGACCGATGTGTCATCACAGAAGTCCTGGGAGGATATGGGAACCTCCTGTTCCAGGGAAAGCTTGCCGTCCAGAACGTCCTGCAGGGCGCAGCACAGAACCGGAACCTTGATGGTGGAGGCAGAGACAACCCGGGTTTCCTGCCGGATGGCGGCAATGGGCGCGCCGGAGTTCAGATCCACGCAGTACAGAGCGGTTTGAGCGGGAAAGGCATCCAGAATGCTTCGCAAAGCGCGTTCCAAAGCGGTGCAATCCACAAAAATCAGGCCTCCTCCAGCGCAATCACGCCATTCCCGGCGTCCATCCGGCACATTCTGCCCATGGGCAGCGACAGTGTTGTGGGGCAGTGGCCGCAGGCCAGCCCCATTATGGCGGGCTTTTTCGCCGGTACGATCAGCTGTTCAAAAATCTGCGGCAGGGTCAGGGTACGCTCCGGAATTTCCGGGACGCAGTCGGTCCAGGCTCCCAGCAAGATCCCGGCGCAAACGTCCAGCTTTCCGGCGTTCCGCAGCTGCGTCAGCATGCTGTCCACCCGGTAGGTTTTTTCCCCGATGTCCTCCAAAAAAAGAATTTTTCCTGTGGTGTCAATTTCCCATGGCGTACCCAGAGAAGCGGCCAGCAGGGACAGGTTCCCGCCGCAAAGCCTGCCCCTTGCGGTGCCGGGTACCAAGGTGGCGGCGGGCTGGCCGCCGGGATTGCTCAAGGCACCGGACAGGCCGCCGAACAGCGCTTTTTTCAGCCATCCGAGGGTAAATTCGTTCGGCTCCGGCTCCGTGGAGGGCATGGTGCAGTGGTAGGTTTCCAAATGACAGACCTGATTCAGAAAGGTGTGCAGGGCGGTAACATCGGAATAGCCGCCGAACCACTTTGGATTTTTACAAATGGTTTCCCGGTCCAGCAGAGGCAGGAGGCGGTGGGCGCCGTAGCCGCCGCGAATGCACCAGATGCCGTCAATGCCGGGGTCGGCAAAGGCCCGGTTCAAATCTTCGGCACGCCGGAGGTCGCTGGCAGCAAAATATCCGTCCCGATTGGCGTAGAAACAGGAGGGATAGGTTACAGGCTCCAGTCCAAGACTTCTGACAAGCTCCAGCGCGGGCTGGAGGCGAGCTTCGGGAACGGCGGAAGCCGGAGATAGCAGCGCTACCCGGGCGCCGGGAAACAGGGGCTTAGGAATAAGCATGTTGTAATACCTCTTTCGGATTTTCCCATGAAAAAGCGCCATTGTGACGAATCAAGCTTTTTAA
>CAZUAN010000118.1:0-5408 GCA_964618385.1 uncultured Oscillospiraceae bacterium
AGCACTGCAGGACAAAAAAACGGCATAGCCGTTAAGCTATACCGTTTCTCTCTTGCCTCACGATGTTATCCGATCGGGAGTACATGTTCCGACTTTGCTATTTTCTTTCCGGCAATCAGCCGTTGGCGCGCATCTGAGCGAAGCACTCGCTGCAGAACACAGGACGGTCAGACTTGGGCTGGAAAGGAACCCTTGCCTCGCCACCGCAGCGGGCGCAGGTAGCGGTGAAGAATTCACGGGGGCCACGAGCTGCGTTCTTGCGGGCATCACGGCAAGCCTTACAGCGCTGCGGCTCATTCTGGAAGCCCCGCTCTGCGTAGAATGCCTGCTCACCGGCAGTGAACACAAATTCATTGCCGCACTCTTTGCACACTAAAGTCTTGTCTTCGTACATTAAAAAATACCTCTCTTCGATTAGTTGTTGCCCCGTGAAATTCCAAATTGAAGGTTATAACGCAGGGTTGTTAATATGGTGGCATACATTGCCACAAGTTGGATTATACACAAATGGGGATAATTTGTCAATCCTTTATGAAAAAAATTCTTCCCTTTTTTGCCGGTTTATGCAAAACAGACAACACTGCTCAAATTGTAAACTGTGTCTGTCCCTCATAAGGAATGTGCAGATGATCATAGGCCAGCGCCGTGACACAGCGGCCCCGGGGAGTACGGGTCAGAAAGCCCAGCTGCATCAGATACGGCTCATATACATCCTCCAGTGTCACCGCCTCCTCGCCGATGGTGGCGGCCAGGGTTTCCAGACCCACCGGGCCGCCGCCGTAATTCTGGATAACGGCGGTGAGCATCCGGCGGTCGATGTTGTCCAGTCCAAGCTTGTCCACCTCCAGCCGGCGCAGAGCCAGGTCGGCGGCTTCCTTGGTAATGGTGCCGTCACCCATGACCTCGGCAAAATCCCGAACGCGGCGCAGGAAACGGTTGGCAATCCGGGGAGTACCCCGGCTGCGGGAGGCAATCTCCATGGCGCCCGCGGGGTCGATGGGCATTCCCAGAATCGCGGCGCTCCGGGTGACAATCTTTGCCAGATCCTCCGCAGTGTACAGCTCCAGCCGCAGGTTCACGCCAAAGCGATCCCGCAACGGCGCGGAGAGCTGACCTGCCCGGGTGGTGGCCCCTACCAGGGTGAATTTGGGTAAGTCCAGCCGGATGGAATTGGCGCTGGGGCCTTTGCCCACGATGATGTCAATGGCGAAATCCTCCATGGCGGGGTAGAGAATCTCCTCTACCACCCGGTTCAGGCGGTGAATTTCGTCGATAAACAGAATGTCACCGGGATTCAGGTTGGTCAGCAGCGCAGCCAGATCGCCGGGCTTTTCAATGGCGGGGCCGGAGGTAACCCGGATATTCACCCCCATCTCGTTGGCGATGATTCCGGCCAGCGTGGTCTTTCCTAAGCCGGGGGGACCGTAGAGCAGGGTATGATCCAGCGGCTCCTGACGCCGCCGGGCGGCTTCTATATAGATGGACAGGTTGCCCTTGGCCTTCTCCTGGCCGGTGTAGTCGGACAGCAGCTTGGGGCGCAGACCGATTTCCCCCGCGTCCTGGGGCGCAAAGGCGGGAGAAATAATCGGAGATGTCTCCATTTCCTGAGAAAATTCAAGGCTCATATAGGCGCCTCCTTACCGGGACCTGTCAATCCCGTATCAATTCTGAATTTCACATGCTGCATTTCCCTTACCCCTTCATCACCATGGCCCGCAGGGCATAGCGTACCATTTCCTCGGTGGAGGCTGCGGGATCGACGCCCTTCAGGGCGACGCTGATCTCGGCAGGGGAGTAGCCCAGCTCCTGCAGCGCGGCCCGGGCCATGGCTGCGGCGCCGGTCTGGGCGGGGACGGCGGCGGGGGTGCCGGCGGAGAAGTCCAGCTCCATGCTGCTTCCGCCAATTTTGTCCTTCAGCTCCAGAATGATCCGCTGGGCAATCTTTTTGCCGATGCCCTGGGCGGCGGTGAGTATTTTCTCGTCGCCGGTCATGACGGCAAGGGTAAAGTTCTGGGGCCCGCCGGAGGACAGAATGGCCATTGCCGCCTTGGGGCCGACGCCGTTGACGGAGGTCAGCAGCTCATAGCAGCGCTGCTCCTCCCGGCTGATGAAGCCGTACAGGTCAAAGGCGTCCTCCCGGATGGATTCGGTGATGTAAAGGCGGGCGGACTGGTTCAGCTTCAGCTGCCCGGCGGTGTAAGCGGTGACACGGCAGCCATAGCCGACGCCGCCGCAGTCGATCACCGCCAGCCCAGGCTCCAGGACGGTAACGGTGCCGGAAACGTAATATAACATAAAAACACCTCTGGTCGTTTCATGCAAAATGCGAATTTTGTGTGGAGACGGGATTCGGCATGCCGCGGGGATTCCGGCGCAAGGGCGGAAGCTGTTACCCCTTTCGAATGGGGTGCCGGATAACCGTTTTCCACTTCTCGGGAGGAACTTTCCTTGCGTCAGACAGATAGATTTCGTGATGCAGCCGATTCTCACGAAAATCATTTGCGTACCCGTTTCGCGCCAAATAAGCGTCCATTAGGGCAACCGTTGCGGGTTCCTCGTCAAATGCGCCATGGTGCATCATTTGAACGCAAAGCCCTTCTTCGATGGTTAAAAATTCTGCCGGCGAGCAATCCAGTTTTTTCTTTCGGGACGCGGTGTCAACGGCCCAGGCAAAATCCGCTTTTGAAACAAACTCGGGCAGCCGGATGACAGAGATCCAGTGAAAAGCCGCCTTATCGGCATAATTGACACCGTCAACATTGTCCTGCCACCAAAATCCCTCAAGCGGCGGCACGACATATTCATAAAATCCCGTGATTTTATAGTCTGTCTTATAACTCATTTTCAAAGTATAGGCAACGGCATATAAAATGCGGATCGCGCTTTGATAGGCTCCGCCCTCCTCATTTGGGTCCCCCGTGCCTCTGACGGCAATATAGTTTGCCCTTGGAACCGTTACAATCTCCGGATGATTCTTGGGCATATAAAATTCTTTGTATTCTTTCTTGAAATCAAACACCATCAATACCTCCGAAATTCCGACTTATTATTCTTTTTCTCCATTCCGCGCCTGGGCGAGCAGAGAGGTCGCCGAGCGGCCGTGGCACAGGGCGATGGCGATGGCGTCGGCGGCATCGTCGGGCTTGGGCATGGCCTGCAGGTGCAGCAGACGTCTGGTCATGTCCTGCACCTGGTGCTTGCTGGCGTTGCCGTAGCCTACCACAGCCTGCTTGACCTGCACGGGCTTATATTCAAAAATGGGCAGACCTGCCTGGTGAATGGCCAGCAGAATGACCCCCCGGCTCTGGGCGACGTTGATGCCCGTGGTGACGTTGTGGCCGAAAAACAGCTCCTCAATGGCCACGGCGTCCGGCCGGGATACCCGCAGCAGCTCGGTCACATCGTTATAGATTACCTCCAGCCGCCAAGCAAAATCCGTATTTGGCGGCGTGGTGATGGCGCCGCAGTTCAGAAGGCGGAACTGGCTTCTCTGAGCGTCAAGCAGGCCAAAGCCCGTGATTCCGTAGCCGGGATCGATTCCGAGGATCCGCATTACAGGCCTCCCCGGGCGATGCTCACAATCTGCGCGATCACCAGCAGAAGAAAGAGTACTAGCCCGATCCGGGCGCCCCAGACCTGCCAGCCGGGCCGGGGGACATAGCCCTCCCGCTCGGAGTCGGTTTCCGAAGGCTTGCTTTCGTTGATAGTTTCCATGGATTTCACCTCTAAACGATATCATAGCACATTTGTTTCAAATTTCCTAGCCGGTTTTTTGAAAAGTTTTTGGCAGCCTCCGCGAGGAATTCCCCTTCCGGGGAATTTCAAGGCGCCTTGACAGTATGACCATGTAGTGGTATCATAGCGGTATATCTGTTCCGGGAGATGCGATATATGAAAGTGCAATTTATCGGCGCGGCCCACGAGGTCACCGGCAGCTGCACGCTGCTGGAGGTGGGCGGGCGATACTATTTGGTGGACTGCGGTATGGAGCAGGGCGCGGATGTGTTTGAGAACGTCCCGCTGCCCGTGCCGGCCAGCGCCATTGAAGCGGTGTTTCTGACCCATGCCCACATTGACCATTCCGGTATGCTGCCCAAGCTGTGCGCGGACGGTTTTTCCGGGCCGATCTATGCTACGGAAGCCACCTGCAACCTGTGCCGCATTATGCTTCTGGACGCCGCCCATATTCAGGAATCCGAGGTCCAATGGCGCAACCGCAGAGCCGAGCGTGCCGGAGAGCCTCCAGAGGTGCCCGTTTACACCACCGGGGACGCCCAGGCATCCCTGAAGCTTCTGCGGCCCTGCCGGTATTCACAGTCGCTTCAGGTGGCGGAGGGAATCGTCCTGCGCATGACGGACATTGGCCATCTTCTGGGATCTGCCGCCATAGAGCTGTGGCTGACGGAGGGCGGAGAAACCAGAAAAATCGTTTTCAGCGGCGATGTGGGAAACACAAACCAGCCCATTATCCGGGATCCTCAGTACGTGGAGGAGGCGGATTATCTGGTCATCGAATCCACCTACGGCAACCGGCTTCACACCAGGCAGCAGGGGGACGCGGTGGCGGAATTGGCAGACTGCATCCAGCGGACTCTGGACCGGGGCGGCAATGTGGTGATCCCCTCCTTCGCCGTGGGCCGCACTCAGGAAATTCTCTACGCCATCCGGGAAATCAAGCAGAGGGGGCTGGTTCGGGGCCATGACGGATTTCCGGTGTATGTGGACTCCCCGCTGGCCGTGGAAGCGACAGGCATTTTCCTCCAGTGCAGTCCCAGCTATTTCGATGACGAAACCAGGGCAGTGCTGAAGCAGGGCGTCAACCCCATCTGGTTCGACGGCATACAGCTGTCCGTTACTTCTGAGGATTCCAAGGCTATCAACGGAGATTCCCAGCCGAAGGTTATTCTGTCCGCCAGCGGCATGTGCGAGGCGGGCCGCATCCGGCATCACTTGAAGCACAACCTCTGGCGGAAAGAGAGCCTCATCCTCTTTGTTGGCTATCAGGCAGAAGGTTCTTTGGGCAGCAGGATCCAGAATGGCGTTGCGTCGGTGAAGCTGTTTGGGGAGGATATTGCCGTCTGCGCGGAAATCGCCACGCTTCACGGCACCTCCGGCCACGCGGACCGGGATGGCCTGCTTAACTGGCTGGGCGGCTTCCGGGAAAAGCCGAAGCTGGTCTTTGTAAACCACGGCGATGATGCCAGCTGTGAAGCGTTTCGCGCGACCCTGAACGCCAGAGGCTACCGCGCGGAAGCACCCTACAGCGGTACGGAATACGATCTGCTCACCGGGAAGCTTACTGCCTACACCGAGGGCGTGCGCGTCAACCGGGCAAAAGCCTTCCAGGGCAGCCAGCGGGCTAAGCAGTTCTACCAGGAGATGGTAGCCGCAGCGGAGGATCTGCTGGC
>CAZUAN010000119.1:0-5385 GCA_964618385.1 uncultured Oscillospiraceae bacterium
TCTTGATCTTGCCGTAGTCGATGTCCACAGTGTGGGTGCAGACGGTGTTCAGGAAATGGCGGTCATGGGAGACTGCGATGACCATACCGGGAAAATCCAGCAGAAAATCCTCCAGCCAGCTGATGGCCTCGATATCCAGGTTGTTGGTCGGCTCGTCCAGCATGACGATGTCGGGATCACCGAACAGCGCCTGGGCCAGCAGCACCTTCACCTTCAGGCGGGGGTCCATGGCGCTCATAAGCTCGCCATGCAGCTCGGTGCCAATGCCCAGGCCCTGCAGCAGACGGGAGGCGTCGGACTCGGCTTCCCAGCCCCCCAGCTCGGCAAACTCCGCCTCCAGCTCGGCGGCCCGCAGGCCGTCCTCGTCGGAGAAATCGGGCTTTTCGTAGATGGCATCCTTTTCCTTCCCAATATCATACAAATGCTGATTGCCCATAATGACGGTGTCCAGAACCGTGCAGTCATCATAGGCATTCTGATTCTGCTTCAGAACAGAAACCCGCTTGCCGGGATCAATGGCAATCGACCCGGTGGTGGAGTCCAGCTCCCCTGTCAGGATGCGCAGGAAGGTGGATTTCCCCGCTCCGTTGGCGCCAATGATGCCGTAGCAGTTGCCGGGCAGGAACTGCAGGTCCACATGCTGGAACAGCCACTGTCCGCCAAATTGCATCCCCAAATTGCTGACTGTAATCATTTTCTACTCCTTATCTTCCCGTTTTCCCGCGAAAAACGCCATAATCGAATATGGCCCGCACCAATCCGGAATCATCATACCACAAATTCCGGAATAATCATACCACAAATTCCGGAATAATCAATGCCGCGATGGAATTTTTATGCCGGAGCGCGGAAACCCCATCCGCCGGGAGCGGATGGGGCCGGTGAAAAAGCAACCGGATTGCGTTCCATCTGCCCAGATGGCAGACCTGGCGGATTACTTGGTTACCACCAGCAGCGTGATTCCCCGGCTGCTCAGGTACACGCTCTGGCCAACCGTGTCATCCTCGGAGAATCCCAGCGCCACCTTCCAAACCTGGGCCGATTCGTCGTAGCTGACCACAGCGGTGTCCTGCCATTCCAGGGTGCATTCCTTCTGGGCGATGTCCACGACATTTTGCACGGTTACGGTCTGGGCGGCGGTGTTGGCAAAGCCTTCGGTCTTGACCCCTTCCGTTCCGGCAGGATACATAGCCTGTTCCTCCTGCCAGGAGAAGGATATGGGTTCGTCCACGTTCTGGGCGGCGATGAGGCCGGCAATTTCGGCGGCGGAGGTGTCGTGAACCTCAATGGTCGTCCGGATTTCTTCCTCGTCAAATTCCTCCGGGCTTGGGATGCCGGCGTACCGGACAGAGAGCAGATTCCCGTCTGCGTCAAATGTATAGGTTTTTTTGCTATAGTAGGCTTTATCTGTGTCCGTACGATCCCTGCTTGTGCCCAGCAGAACGCTGATGGTGTCTCCTTCGGCATAGACCTCTCCAACCTGTGCGTCATAGACTTCTGCCGCCGTTGTCCACAATTCCCGGTTTGTCTCATTCAAATAGTCGACTGCCTCCCAGGACGCCAAATCGGAAAGCGGATCGCCGCCGTTCCATGTCAGCTTATAGCCCTTGCCGTCCCGGAGCAGATAACCGACGTGCTTAACCAGTGTCCCGTCTTCCAGACAATACTGGATTTCCTTCAGAAAGTCATCCCCGTTTTTCCAATATGCAGCGGCATAGTAATCGTAGTCATCTTGCGACCGGTTGAATACGCGCTCGGTCAGATGGTAGCTGTCCTGGGTACGCAGCTTCTCGACAGCTGTTTTGCAGCTTTTCACATAGGATTCCATATCTTCCGTGAAAATCCGGAATTTGGCGTACACCTCCGCTGCCTGGGTTTCCCCGGAGGTGTCCGTATAGGTCAATGTCTTGCCCAGTCGATAGCCTCCGGATTCCAGCGCGCCGTAGCTGCCAACCCAGCTGATCTGCCAGGTAACGGTCTGATTGGGACCGATGGTTTTCGTTTGTCCGGAGGCCGGCTCCGTTTCGGGGAATACGGCAAGATAGGTGCTGCCATCCCACCGCTCCAGCCAGAAGCCGTCATCTGCGGTCAAAGTGCCTTGCTTTTCTCCGCTGCCCCATTCCTTGCAGGTCAGTGTCAAGCCCTCGGCGGAGGCGTTTTCCGCAGACAGCTCTACCAAATAGCCGGAAATCTCCCAGTTGTTGCTGGCCGACCCGATTACCAGACTGCTGTCATAATCTCCGCTGCGGGAAAGCAGTCCGTCCAGCCAATCTGTGAAGTGGAAGCCGGCGGCTGCCGCCACAGGCACGGCCAACGCGGCTATGACTGCCGCGGCCAGCACAATCTTGGTAAACGTGGACAGGCCCCGGCGCCGGGATTGCTGTTCAGAATGAATCTTTTTCATAGTCAGCTCCTTGATTCGTCTCGCGGAGGCTCGTGTATCAGGCTGAATATCAATCTCAACGTCCTTCAGGTCATCCAGCAGGTCAGAAATATTAAATTCCATGGTCTTAAGCCTCCTTTTCAGGTTATGTATGGAACCAGTGTGCTGCGCAGACGGATTTTTCCCCGGCGCAGTTTTGTTTTCACAGTGGAGAGGTTAATGCCCATATCGGAGGAAATGGCTTCCAGCGGCTGGCAGTAATAGTAAAAACGGAGGAATATTTCCCGGTCTGGGAGGGGCATCCCCAGCACAGCCAGTCTGACTGCCCGGCTCAGCTCCTTTTTCTCCACCTGCATTTCCGGCGTTAACTCCTCCACCACAAGAATTTGATCGTCCAGCGGCAAGTCCCAGCCGATCTGGCGGCATCTGTTTTTGGCCAGATTCCGGGCCACGGTGCCCAGAAACCCTTTGGGAGAATAAACCGATCCCGCTTTTTCCCACAGCTTGAAAAAGACATCCGCCGCCACCTCCTCTACATCGCTCATATTCGCATATTCCCCGATAATATTGCGGATGATAGTGGTTACGTAGGGGGTATAGGCTTTGATGAACCATTCCAGTGCCTTCTCCGACCCGTTTTGCAGTTCCTTCAGTGCGTTTGCTTCTGTCAAGTACCTCACCTCGCGAATCTGTTTGTGTATCAAGCGCTTGTACCTATAATAACACGGCGCGCGGGAAAAAGTTTCCTCCCCGAAGCCGGATTTATGAATAAATGAAGAACTTTTTTTGAAAGCCCTTGTTTTTTTGGGAATCCGCGCTATAATATTAGCACTCAAACTTTCAGAGTGCTAAAACTGATTTGAATAAGGACGTGAAGAAACTATGGAAAAGCAGCAATTCAAAGCGGAATCTCAGCGTCTTCTGGACCTGATGATTAACTCTATCTACACCCACCGGGAAATTTTTCTCCGGGAGATCATCTCCAACGCCTCCGACGCCATTGACAAGCTGGCCTACACCGCGCTGACGGATGACAAGGTGGGCATTGACAGAAGCCAGTTTGCCATTACCATCACCCGGGACGAGGAAAACCGTATCCTGACCGTCTCCGACAACGGCATCGGCATGTCGAAGGAGGAGCTGGAAGAAAACCTGGGCACCATCGCCAAGTCCGGCTCCCTGGGCTTCAAGCAGGCCATGGAGAAAAATGAGGACATCGATATCATCGGTCAGTTCGGTGTGGGCTTCTACTCCGCGTTTATGGTGTCGTCCTCCATTACCGTCATCTCCCGGAAGTACGGCGAGGATGGGGCCTGGAAGTGGACCTCCGACGGCGCAGACGGCTATACCATTGAGCAGACGGAAAAGGACGGTCCGGGTACCGACGTCATCATGACCCTGAAGGCCGACACCGAGGAAGAAAAGTATTCCGAATATCTGGAAGAATACGAGCTGCGCTCTCTGGTGCGCAAGTACTCTGACTATATCCGCTATCCCATCCGCATGGAGGTTACAAAATCCCGCCCCGTGAAGGAGCCGGAGACGGAAACCGACGAGAATTCGGAAGAAAAAGAGCCGGAGACGGAAACCGACGAGATTTCGGAAGAAAAAGAGCCGAAATACGAATCCTACACCGAGATGGAAACCCTGAATTCCATGGTACCCATCTGGCAGCGGGCGAAAAAGGACGTCACCACCGAGGAGTACGAAACCTTCTACCGGGACAAATTCTTCGACTACAACAAGCCCCTGCGGATCATCCACAGCAGCGCCGAGGGCAGTGTGTCGTTTAAGGCCCTGCTGTATATCCCCAGCAAAGCCCCCTACGATTTCTATACCAAGGACTTCAAACGGGGACTGCAGCTTTACAGCAGCGGCGTCATGATTATGGAAAAATGCGAAGACCTTCTGCCGGAGCATTTCCGCTTTGTCCGGGGCGTCGTAGACAGCCAGGATCTGTCCCTGAACATCAGCCGGGAGATGCTGCAGCACAACCGTCAGCTGACCATTATTGCCCGGAATCTGGAAAAGAAGATCAAATCCGAGCTGACGTCCATGCTGGAGAACGATCGGGAGAAATATGAGGAATTTTACGCCGCTTTTGGCCGCCAGCTGAAATACGGCACGGTTTCCGATTACGGCGCCCACAAGGAAGCCTGTCAGGATCTGCTGCTGTTCTATAGCCACAAGGAGGGCAAGCTGGTTTCCCTGAAGCAGTATGTGGAGGCCATGCCAGAGGGTCAGGAAAAGATTTACTTTGCCCCCGGTGAAAGCAAGGATCGGCTGGCCAAGCTGCCCCAGGTGGAAACTCTGAGCAAGCACGGCTACGACGTGCTGCTGTTTACCGAGGACGTGGACGAGTTTATCCCCCAGACTCTGATGACCTACATGGAGAAGTCCTTCTGCAACGTTTCCTCTGAGGATCTGGGTCTGCAGACCGAGGAGGAAAAGAAGGAAGCGGAGGAAAAAGCCGAGGAAATGAAGGGCTTCCTGACCTTCGTGAAGGAGTCCCTGGGGGACCAGGTAAAGGAGGTCAAGCTGTCCGCCAATCTGGGTACCCATCCTGTGTGCATGTCTCCCGACGCCGGCATGAGCTTCGAAATGGAAAAGTATATGAAGCGGGTAAACCCGGAATACGCCTTCCCGGTGGGCCGTATTCTGGAGCTGAACCCGGAGCATGAGGCTGTCCAGGCCATGCAGCGCGCCATGACCGAGGATCCCGTCAAGGCCAAGGATTACGCCCAGCTGCTGTGCTATCAGGCCCAGCTGATGGCGGAACTGCCCCTGGAGGATCCCTATGCCTACACGGAACTGGTCTGCAAGCTGATGCAGTAAGCCACCATGAACAGTTCCCCCGGCGGCATGCCGCCGGGGGTTGCCATTCCCGAAAGGATACTTTTTCTGAAAACCACCGGAAAAAACTTGCATTCCCGCCCGGCTTGTAGTAAACTAGTATAATTGATTTTAATTAACCTTATGATTCGTCAACTGCATTCTGCTTC
>CAZUAN010000120.1:0-5370 GCA_964618385.1 uncultured Oscillospiraceae bacterium
GTCACCCCCGCTGAGAAGATCATTGAAGGCTTCACCGACACCTCTGCCACCAATCCCTACGGAGATGGCAAGACCTACCTTGCCCCCATGTTCTACTCTCCCTGCGGCCTGTTCTACAATGCCGCCCTGTTTGAGGAAAAAGGCTGGACCGTTCCCACCACCTGGGACGAGATGTGGGAGCTGGGCGACACCGCCATGGAAGAAGGCATCTACCTGTTTACCTACCCCACCGCCGGCTATTTTGACGCATTCATGCCCGCTTTGATGAATGCCATCGGCGGCCCCGATTTCTTTAACGCTATCACCACCTATCAGGAGGGCGCCTGGGACTCCGAAAACGGCCAGACCCTGCTGAGCATTCTGGACAAGCTGGCGACCTACACCCATCCCAGCACTCCCGCCCAGGCCAACAACCAGGACTTCACCAAGAACCAGCTGATGGTCATGACCAACGACGCTCTGTTCATGCCCAACGGCACCTGGATCACCGGCGAAATGGCTGACGCTGAGGCTACCCTGGAAAACGACTTCGAATGGGGCATGACCGCAGTTCCCTCTGCCGGATACGCTCCCTGCTCCTTCTGCTACATTGAGCAGGCCTGGATCCCCGCCGGTGCTGAGCACATCGCGGAGGCGGAGCAGTTTGTCGCGTTCCTGTACTCCGACGTTGCCGCCGATATCTTTGCGACCGCCGGCGCTGCGCAGCCCATCCGCGGCATTGCTGACGGTATGGAAGGCGAGCAGAAGATGTTCTACTCCATCTACGACAGCGGCGCGACCTCCGCTATGGGCGGCTTCGCTGCTTTCTCTGAGATCCCCGGTGTAGACGTTTCTTCCACCTTCTTTACGCCCATCGATTCTCTGGTGGCCGGCACCATCACCATCGAGGACTACGCGAACACGGTAAAGACCAATTCCGATCTGATGCGGGAGAACCTGCTGAGCTGATCCCCCCGCCAAAAGTCGCATGAACCCGGGTGGCAGTGACTTCTGTCGCTGCCACCCAAAACAGTTATTTTATCCGGGTTGCCTCCAGAAACTGCGTGCGCCCGGCGGGAGAAGGAATTGCTCCGGCTGAAAGTTCGCAGTGCTTCCGGCGCAGTCTTCGGAAGAATTGCGAAGTTTCCGTCAGAGTCCGTCTTCCCCGTCCAAATGAAAGGAGTTGGTAGTTATATGAGAAACAATCCCAAACGCAGAGCATTTGTGCTGCTTTGCGTTGCTCCGGCCGTAATCCTGTTTACCATTTTCATGATCGTGCCCACCTTCAACGTGTTCCGCCTGTCGCTGTATCAGCGGAGTACCTTCAACCCGGAGGAAACCTTCATCGGGCTGAAAAACTTTGAGATGCTGCTCAGAGACACCACCTTTATCCGCTCCATGCAGAATATGCTTCTGCTCATTGTCATGGTCACGGTGTTCACCATGGCTGCGGCCCTGATTTTCGCCGGAATCCTGACCCGGGAGAATCTGCGGGGTCAGAATTTCTTTCGGGTTGTGTTTTACATTCCCAATATTTTGTCGGTGGTGGTCATTTCCGGCATTTTCTCCGCCATCTACGATGTGGACAAGGGCCTGCTGAACAGCCTCCTGGCAATTTTCGGCAAGGAGGGCATTCTGTGGAAGGGAGAGCAGCATGTGATCATGAGCCTGGTCATTGCCATGGTCTGGCAGGCAATCGGCTACTATATGGTCATGTACATGGCCTCCATGTCTGCGGTGCCTGCTTCGCTGTATGAGTCCGCCGCGCTGGACGGCGCCAACCGCCTGACCCAGTTTACCCAGATTACCATTCCCCTGATCTGGACCAATATCCGCACAACGCTGACCTTCTTTATCATCTCAACCATCAACATGGCGTTTCTGTTCGTCAGTGCCATGACCAGCGGCGGGCCAAACAACGCTTCCAATGTGGCGTTGCTGTACATGTACAACCAGAAAAATCTGGGCGGCGGCTACGGCTACGCCATGGCCATCGGCGTTGTGATCTTCCTGGTGTCCTTCGGTCTGTCCGCGCTTGTCAACAAGGTCACCGAGCGGGAGATTCTGGAATACTGAGGAGGCGCTGTAATGAAACAGAATCATCAAATCCGCACTGCGGAACGTTTATATAAGGCCTTTATCTATCTGGTGCTGGGCATCCTGGCTATTCTGATCCTGGTCCCCGTGATATGGGTGATGCTGGCCTCTGTCAAGGAAACCTCCGAACACTACGGAAATCCCTGGGCGCTGCCCACCCACATTCACTGGCAGAATTTTGTGGATGCCTGGACGCGGGCCAACATGGGCGGCTACATGCTCCACTCCATTACCGTTACCGCCCTTGCTCTGTGCATCCTGCTGGTGGTGGCGGTGCCCGCTTCTTACTGCCTGGCCAGATTTCAGTTTGCGGGCCGGAGGTTCCTGAACACCTGCTTTATGGCGGGCCTGTTTATCAACGTCAACTACATTGTTGTTCCCATTTATCTGATGCTCAGCGATGGCGACAAATGGCTCAAACAGGTTCTGGGAAACACTTTCCTGCTTAACAACCATGTGGTGGTGGCTATCGTATACGCGGCAACCGCGCTGCCTTTTACCATCTATCTGCTGTCCAGCTACTTTTCCACGCTGCCCCATGACTATGAGGAGGCCGCCTACATTGACGGTGCCGGCTACAGCCGAACCATGTTCCAGGTTATCCTGCCCATGGCAAAGCCCTCCATTGTCACGGTTATCCTGTTTAATTTTCTGTCCTTTTGGAACGAGTACATCATCATCAAGACCCTTGTCACAGACCGTGACCAGTGGACACTGCCGGCAGGGCTGCTGAATCTGATGCAGGCCCAGCAGTCCGCTGCGGAGTACGGCCCTATGTACGCCGGGTTGGTGATGGTAATGCTGCCTGTATTGATTCTCTACATCTGTGTCCAGAAAAATCTGACCAAAGGCATGACCGTCGGCGGTCTGAAAGGCTGAGGTGATCTGATGAATTTCCTGAAAAAGCACACCAGTCTGCGCGTCATCCTCATTATAGCTTTTTTCGCGGCAGGCATGGTTCTGACCATTGCGGGCTGGAAAATGACCGGCCAACTGAAGGGGCTGCTGATCATGCTCCTTGGTATCGTGCTTCTGCTTAGCGCGTTGTTTGTCTACAACAAGCCCTATCAGGGCAAATCCAGGTAACAATTCGGAGGATCTCTATGCAAACCAACAATCATGCCGGCCGGGTCACGATTCCAACCGACCTGGATGTGGTACCCGAGACTCTGGCGCTGATGCGCCGATGGGGTGCTGACGCCATCCGTGACTGCGACGGCACCGACTTTCCCCAGGAACTGAAGGGGGTGGGGGCAAAAATCTATTCTACCTACTACACCACCCGCAAGGACAATGCCTGGGCCAAGGCCCACCCGGAAGAGATTCAGCAGTGCTATATCATGACCGGCTTTTACACGGCTACCGGCGGTCCCCTCTCTATCCGTCTGATGCAGGGCATTTCTCCAGAGCTGCTGGAGGTAAACGTCCGGGACGATATCCGGCGCTGGTGGGAGGTCATGGATCGAACCACGGGGACACCGGTTTCCCCGGACGAATGGAAATATGACGCGGCCAGCGGCTGTGTTGTGGTTGCCGATCCCCGGCCCTTTCACGAGTACACGGTGTCTTTCCTGGCCTACCTCATTTGGGATCCGGTACACATGTACAACGCCGTCACCAACAACTGGCAGAATTTTGAGCATCAGATAACCTTCGACGTCCGTCAGCCCAAGACCCGCGCCTATACCATGGAGCGGCTGCGCCGCTTCATTGCGGAACACCCTTATGTCAATGTCATCCGCTATACCACCTTTTTTCACCAGTTTACCCTTCTTTTTGATGAGCTGCGGCGGGAAAAATACGTGGACTGGTATGGCTACTCCGCCTCGGTTTCCCCTTATATCCTGGAACAGTTTGAAAAGGAGGCGGGATACCCCTTCCGCCCGGAGTACATCATCGACCAGGGGTATTACAACAATCAGTACCGTGTTCCCTCAAAGCAGTTCAAGGACTTCCAGGCCTTTCAGCGCCGTGAGGTGGCCAAGCTTGCCAAGGAGATGGTGGACATTACCCACGAGATGGGAAAGGAAGCCATGATGTTCCTGGGTGACCACTGGATCGGTACAGAGCCGTTTATGGAGGAATTTCAGAGCATCGGCCTGGACGCGGTGGTAGGCAGCGTGGGCAATGGCTCCACTCTGCGGCTGATTTCGGACATTCCCGGTGTCAAATACACCGAGGGGCGTTTCCTGCCCTACTTCTTTCCAGACACCTTCCATGAAGGAGGGGATCCCGTCCGAACGGCCAAGGAGAACTGGGTCACCGCCCGGCGGGCAATTCTTCGCAAGCCGATTGACCGGATCGGTTACGGCGGATATCTCAAGCTGGCCTGCCGGTTTCCAGAGTTTATCGACTACGTGGAGTCGGTGTGCCAGGAGTTTCGGGAGCTGTATGACAACATCCGAGGCGCCGCACCCTACTGCGTTAAGACTGTGGCAGTGCTGAACTGCTGGGGCAAAATGCGTTCCTGGGGCTGTCACATGGTACACCACGCCCTGTATCAGAAGCAGAACTACTCCTATGCAGGGGTCATTGAGGTACTGTCCGGTGCACCCTTTGACGTGAAATTTCTCTCCTTTGATGACATCCGGCGGAATCCCCATGTCCTGGACGGGATTGATGTCATTCTGAACATCGGCGATGGGGACACCGCCCACACCGGCGGCGCGGAATGGGAAGATCCGGCTATTTCCTCGGCAGTGCGGCGGTTCGTCTACTCCGGAGGCGGCTTTATCGGTGTCGGGGAACCTTCGGGTCACCCATACCAGGGACGGTATCTCCAGCTATCATCCGTTCTTGGAGTGGAAAAGGAGACAGGCTTTACCCTGAGCTATGACAAATACAACTGGGACACCCATCCGGAACACTTCATTCTGGAGGATGTTCGGGGCGAGCCGGATTTCGGCGAGGGGAAAAAGGGAATCTACGCTCTGGAAAGCGCTCAGGTGCTTGTTCAGCGGGATAAAGAAGTCCAGCTGGCCGTCAACAGATATGGACAGGGCCGAAGCGTGTACATCTCCGGCCTTCCCTACTCCTCTGAAAACAGCCGGCTGCTCTACCGCTCCATTTTATGGAGCGCCCACGCCGAAGGAAGCCTGCGCAAATGGTTTTCGGAGAATTACAACGCGGAGGTTCATGCCTATGCTACCAACGGAAAATACTGCGTGGTGAACAACACCTACGAGCCTCAGGACACGGTGGTCTATACCGAAACGCAGTCCTTCCCTTTGCATTTGCAGGCCAATGAGATCCGCTGGTACGAGCTATAACCGCCTGATGGCGCTTCCTTCTTTA
>CAZUAN010000121.1:0-5354 GCA_964618385.1 uncultured Oscillospiraceae bacterium
GACGGACAGCCCATCAACGATCCGCTGCTTCGGGCGGCCTATCTGCAGGCCATGATCTACCAGAAGGAGAACGCCAATAAACCCAGTTCCAACGCAGCGGCATTTCCAGAGGCAGAGGATGGGGAAGAAAGCGAAAGCGGTGAAGGTAACGGAACCGGCATCAGCGAAAGCAACGAAATCGGCATCAGCGAAGGTAACGAAACCGGTAGTAGCGAAAGTAACGGAACCGGCATCAGCGAAAGCAACGAAACCGGTAGCAGCGAAGGTAACGGAACCGGCAACAGCAGCGAATACAACGGAACCTACAACGATAACGAAACTGGCGGCGGAACCGAAAATGACGCGTTACCGGATTCGGAGACGATAAATGTATATATCAAATGTAACGGTACTTTGGTAGAAACAAAAGAAGTGGAAGTTAAGGGAAACGGGGTTAAATTGAACAATGTGTATATTTATCAGGAAAAGACTTATTGGCTCCAGTCTGCGTACAGCGGTGATGCGGAACTGACTACCCTCACCGTCCCCGCATACCCGAAGAATGAGGGTGAGCAAGCCGCTTGGGAAAACCAGTGGGGCAAGGGCGTCACGCTGAATTACACCCGCTCCACGGAGATCAAGTCCGATCAGGTAATGGAAGACAGCACGCTCCAGGTGGAAGCGGGGAAGGAAACCGTTCTTTGCTTCTCGGCCTACCTGAAGGACGTTCCATCAGGCGGTGTTTGGAGCTGGACCGTTACCCCCTCCGAGGGGGAAAACGTCCTGAAGGCTGCTCCCAACGGCAACTTCCTGATTCTCTCCGGAACGCCGGAGGCGACAGACCAGCCGGTGAAATATGAGGTGACGGCCAGATATTCCTTCTATGATAACATGAATGAGCCTTACATTGTAGATGCACAATTCTCTTTCAGCATCAAGGCCGTGGAAAACAGCGATCCCGGCGACAGCATAGCGGATTTTTACATGATTCTGAAGGTCACGGAGGACAACCGGGAGCGGGGAGCGTATCTGACCTGGCAGGGACTGCATGTGTATTGCTATAAAGATGGCAGCTATGGCATGACTCTGTTTGACGCCAGCAGCCTGGAAGACCACACCCTGGAGGAACTGGAGGAGGAAGAAATCGAACTGCCTGATATCGACTTTGGCAGCGGCTACACGGCGGCGGAAATTGCCCAGATGCGTTCCGAGCAGGAGAAAAAGGTAAAGGAACTGGATCTGGCCCTGCGCTTGGCCCAGGCGGAGCTTAACATCATGCAGGCGGAGGTCAACGACGGGAAGGTCTGCGCCAATTTTGACGGTCAGGTGGTTTCCGTCCTGACGGAGGATGAGGCCCGGCAGGACAGCCGGCCCCTGCTGAAGGTTTCCGCCGGCGGCGGATTCTATGTGGAGGGCAGCGTCAGTGAGCTGGAGAAGGACAATCTGGAGATCGGCCAGGAGGTCACAGTCGAAGACTGGAACACCGGCATGACCTATACCGGCACCGTGGAATCCATTGGGGATTTCCCCACCACAAACGGCTACTATTACGGAATTGGCAACTTCAACGCGTCCTACTACCCCTTTACGGTGTTTATTGATGGCAGCGCGGATCTGCAGGCGGACAATTACGTCAGTATTACGTATTCCACGGCGCCCGGCGGAAACGGCGTCTATCTGCGCACGGCCTTCATCCGCACGGAGCAGGGGAAAAGCTATGTGTATGTCGAGGGGGAGGACGGCAAGCTGGAAAAACGGTATGTTACAGTTGGCAAATCCCTGTGGGGCAGCTACCTCCAGGTGCTCAGCGGCCTGACGGAGGAGGATTACATTGCCTTCCCCTATGGCAAGACCGTGAAGGAGGGCGCTCCGGCAGTGGAAACTGATGACCTTTCCAGCCTGTATTCTTACTAAGGAGGGCTTTTTATGACGGAAAATATCAGACTTGCCTTCCAGGGAATCTGGAGCCATAAAATGCGCTCCGTGCTGACCATGCTGGGCATCATCATCGGCATAGCAGCCATTATCACCATTGTTTCCACCATTCAGGGTACCAACGAGCAGATCAAGGAAAATCTGATCGGCGCGGGCAACAATGTGGTGACGGTGGAGCTGAATCAGGACGGATATACCTATGACCTGAGCTGGAGTCCGATCCCCAGCGGTGTGCGGGTCGTTACCGAAGAAACCCGGCAGGAATTGGAGAAAATTGACCATGTGGAGAAGGTTTCCCTGTACACCTCCCGAAGCTATGCCGAGCAGATCTATTACCAGAACACCGAGTTCAATGGCGACATCTATGGCATCGATGAAAATTACCTGTCTGTCTACGGCTATCAGGTGAAAAGCGGGCGGGGCTTTGTCCGGTCGGACTTCGACAACTGCCGCAAGGTGGCGCTGGTAGATACCAGCGCGGTGACAACCCTGTTCGGCGGGGAAAATCCCGTTGGGAAATCCGTGGAAATCATGGGCGACGTGTTTACCGTGATAGGCGTGGTAACGCTATCCGAGGATTTCATCCCTACCATCAATTCCATGCAGGATTACAACCTTTACATGGATACATCCTCCGGCTCCATCTATCTGCCCGGCAGCACCTGGCCTACGGCTTACCAGTTTGACGAGCCGCAGAGCGTGGCTATTAAGGTGGACAGCACCGACGCCATGACCACCGCTGGCAAGGCGGCGGCCGACCTGCTGACGGAAAGGCAGATCGTCAACGCGGAAAGCTCGGATTTTGACTACCGCAGCCAGGATATGCTGGAACAGGCTCAGCAGCTGCAGAAAATGTCGGAATCCACCAACACCCAGCTGATCTGGATTGCCAGCATCTCCCTGCTGGTAGGCGGCATCGGCGTTATGAACATCATGCTGGTATCCGTCACGGAACGGACGGCGGAAATCGGCCTGAAAAAGGCCATCGGCGCCAAGAAAAAACGGATTCTGCTCCAGTTTCTGACGGAATCCGCCGTGCTGACCGGCATGGGCGGCGTCATCGGCGTCATCAGCGGCGTGATTTTGGCCCAGCTGATTTCCGGTATGATGCAGATTCCCGTGTCCATCAGTGCGCCGGCCATTGCCGTGGCGGTGGTGTTCTCCACCCTGATTGGCGTGATTTTTGGCATGCTGCCTGCGGTGCAGGCGGCCAACCTGAATCCCATCGAAGCGTTGCGGCGGGAGTGATACGGGTATTGTAAAGAACCAGTACGGCAAAGGCACAGACACCGGCTCCGGTCCAAAGGAGCCGGTGCTTTTGGATATTTCCCCCCGCGGCAATGCGCCGGAAATGTTGCGGCCCATTCGGGGTAAGTGTTGCATTTTTACATAAGATATGCTATGATTCAACATAGTTTATACGGGTATTCCCTTAAAAAGCTTCCTTCGTCAGAATGGAACCTTTTTATAAAGAAACAGGATTACAGAATTATGGAGGTTTCCGGCTTTGAAAAAGTTTTTCTGTGTGGTGCTTGTGATTGTGGCGGTGTTTGCCCTGGCTGCCGCCGGGGGCTATGCCTACGCCTGGTACCGCAGCAACCATATTTTCCTTGAGGGCGATGTTTACCCCATCAACGCCACCAGCCTGGATCTGCGGGAGCAGGATATTTCCTTTGAATATTATGACGCCCTCCGCTCCCAGCTGCCCGACTGCCAAATCCTATGGATGGTTCCGTTTCAGGGGGGGCGGTATTCCAGCGATTCGGAAAGTCTGACGGTTACGACGCTGACGCAGGAGGATGCCGCCGTTCTGCTGGAGTATTTTCCGGCGCTGAAAACCCTGGATGCCTCCGGCTGCGGCGAGTACGCGCTTCTGGTGTCCTGCCAGGAGCAGCTGCCGGACTGCGAGGTGATCTACCAGGTGGACCTTGGGGGAACGTCCTATGCGCTGGATACCACGGAGCTGGTGCTGGAAAACGGCGACTACGATCCGGACACGCTGCTGACGAATCTGGCTTATCTGCCCCAAGTCAGCGCGGTCACCTTGCGAATGCCGGAGCTGTCTGCGGAGCAGATCGGGGAACTGGAGGCCGCGTATGAGGAAATTACGTTTCGCTGCACTGTGGAGCTGCTTGGCCAGGAATACGAAACACAGACCACGGAATTGGATCTGTCCGCGCTGACCTCCGGCGATGTGGCGGAAGTGTGCGGCAAGCTGGCCATGCTGCCCGAGCTGGAGAGCGTGGAACTGATGGACGCCAATGGGGAAAGCCGGCTGGAAAAAACCGACGTAAAAGCGCTGATGGCGGCGGCTCCGCAGGCGCTGTTCCATTACACCTTTGATTTTTACGGCGAGACAATTTCCACCCTGGACGAGGAAGTGAAGCTGACCAATAAAAGCATCGGGGACGAGGGCGAGGAGGAGGTGCGCCTGGCGCTGGATCTGATGCAGAACTGCACCCGCTTTGTGCTGGATAACTGCAAGCTGTCCAATGAGGTTATGGCCCAACTCCGGGAGGACTACCGGGACAAGACCAAGGTGGTCTGGCGGGTTTACTTCGGCCAGGGCAGCAGCCTGACCGACGCGGAATTGCTGCGGGCCGTAGGCGACCTGTATGACAGTAACTGCAGCGATTTGATCTACTGTGAGGATGTGGTGTGCATTGACCTGGGGCATAACGAATGGCTCACCGATTCCAGCTTCATCGCGGGAATGGTCAATCTGGAGTACTGCATCATTTCCGGATCGCCCATTACGGATCTGACGCCCTTCAGCAGCTGCAAGAAGCTGAAATTCCTGGAGATTGCCTTCTGTGAATATCTGACGGACGCCACGCCCTTGGCGCAGTGCGAGAGCCTGGAGATGCTGAACATCAGCAACACGCATATTACGGACTTAACGCCTCTGGATGATCTGTCCCTGACGCATTTGTGCGCCAAGATGTATCCCGGCGGCGTCAGCCGGGTGTCCAGTGAGGAGCAGGCTCGTTTCAAAGCGCAGCACCCGGATTGCTGGGCTACGTTCAATGAGGACGCGCAGCCCTATGGCCGGGGCTGGCGGTATGATGAGGATCAGATCACACCGCTGCCCTACTACCAGCAGATAAGCGACTGGATGCTCTATGACATTTACCCCAGAACCCCCAACCATACCGGCTGGTACTTCGACACCTATGCAGATTAACGTAAAGAAGGCTTGCTCATGAACAAGCCCATCCGCACCCGGAAAGACCCCGCAGCCATCGGCCCCTACTCCCGGGCGTCCTTTGCCGTGAAGACAATTCCCAGGGGCGCACTGGCGGAGATCGAGGCCGTTGCCTGCGGATAATACTGATATTTTATAAAAATGTTTCATTCGAAGAATGGAACATTTTTATATAAATAAGCGGAAAGCAGGGGGCGGTTCGTGGAAAAACTTTTTTGCGGTTTTTCTTTGTTTT
>CAZUAN010000122.1:0-5333 GCA_964618385.1 uncultured Oscillospiraceae bacterium
GATGTCTTCTGGATAAAAGGAAACCATTTTATCCAGAAATAGGATTAAAGCACATAATCCCCGGTGTTTACGATTTTCGTGTCCAGCAGCTCCTTGGCGGTTCCCAGAGCGCTCCTGACCACATTGCCTACACCTTTCAAAAGGTCATCCACGCCCATGTTGTCGCCTTCGCTACCGCCGTCGCCGATCTCCATCACATCCTTGCAGACCGTCGCCAGCGCCGCCTCCTGCTCCGCCGTGCAGCAGACCTTCATGCAGTCGCTGATGGACAGTTTCTCCAAAATCATCTCGTTGGGAATGTCCTCGTCGATTCTGACCTTCATGCAGTCGGAGACGCTGAGGCCTTCTTCCTCCCGCTCCAGCATCCACTTGGACACCCGGACGGACATGGAGTCGCTGATATACCGGCCCCGCATGACCTTGATTTCCCCGGCGATCTGCGTGGCCTTTTCCACCAGCAGTTCCTTCAAGGCCCCGGGAACCGTAACGTCTCCCCGGATATTCAGATATTCCAGCTGGGACAGGGCCTCTCTGGACTCCCTCCGAATCTTCACGTCGCCGGTGACATACAGCCTTGTGCTGTACTTCTTCGCTGTCGTGCTGTCCAGTTCCAGGTCATCCAGAACCACCGCCGTGCCGTCTGGCACAATGGTGATTTCCGCTTTTTCGTCGATCAATTCGATCAGGCCCTCCACCTTGGACTCCGCCAAAATGACTTCCTTGGCGGAGAAGGTGGCGCCCTTGGCCGCCAGCGCCGCCGGGTCCAGATCCGGGTCCACCATGACCATCCGCTTGGCAGACCAGTAGCACTTATTCTTTGCCCGGAGAGCAAACAGCCGGTCGATTACCGCGCTGCGCTTTAAGAGAATGGCGTCATCGGGATAACAGTCGGTAGAACCGTTGACATCCAGCTTGCCCAGGCAACCGCTCATGCTTTCCGGGTACAGCACGGAACCGTTGACGCTGATCCCCACATACTGCTCCAGCACCTTTTCCGTGCCGGGGCCGATCTCCAGAGAGCCGTTGACCTTCAGGTAGGTCTTCTCCGGCACCAAATCGGTACTTTTGATCTGCGCGGAGCCATTGACTCTGCACAGCCGGACGTCCTTTGCCATCTCCAGCACATTGCCGCAGTTCAGCACCACATTGTAGCGGTTCAGCAGGTTCTTGCTCTCGGGCGTGACGAGGACAGTGCCGCCATTGATCTCAATGCTCTCGTAAGCTGCCAGAGTTTCTTCGGATACGCTGCGGGCATCACAGTTGCCGCAGTTCACAAGCATTTTCTTTGCCATTTTTTATTCCTCCAATAGCATATTTTTTAGAATTGTCCGCATACGGGAGAGCCTTGCCCGGATGGTTCCGGCGGGGATATGAAGCATCTCGGAAAGCTCGGAGGCGTTGTACCCTTCCTCATAGCGCAGGTGAAACAGCATCCGATCTTCCCATGTAAGCCGCGCCAGCAGCAGGCGGTTTTCCGCCTCCTGGATACCCGGCTCCAAATAAGCGCCATCCGTTTGCAGCGCTTCCAGATAGGCGTTTTCCAGCTTTGCCCGGCGGTATCGGTCGCACATTTCGTTTTTCAGCGTTCGGAACAGCCAGGCCCGTTTCTGGCTTGGTCCCAGGTCCTCAAAGGTGTCTGCATTTTGCAGTGCTTTTAAGAACACCTCCTGAACAACGTCCTCCGCTTCCGTTCGGTTTTTACAGGCAGCAACCGCATAGCGCAACAGCTCCGGATAGCGCTTGTCATAGAGTTCCTCCCACATGGTCTCCCCCCTTCCTGTCTGGATAACGAATCAAAAGAGTAAAGTGTTGCGCCGTTACCAGATTTTTCTGTGAAGATTCTGCCAGAATTCAAAGTCCCGGATATCCCGGTACCACCTGGACGAAAGCTCCCGCATTTTTTCATATTGGCTTGTTTTCATAAAGCACTGCCCCCTTTCTGTCTGGATAACGAAGAAAGGGGGCAAAGTGTTGAAGAATTATTGCTCTTTCGGCCGTTTGTACCTTCCCTTAGGCTCCCATTCTGGCAGCGGATAGCGCTGCATCGCGCCGAAGATCCGTTCTTTCAGATCGGGATAGGTTTTGCTCAATTCAAAAATCAGCTGCTTAACCTCCTCCCGCTTGGTGACCTTATCCACAGGGCAGCGGTTGCCCAGGACTGGCAGATTCTGATTGGCGGCGAAATGATCCAACGTCTTTTCATGGATGTACAGCATGGGCCGAATCTGCACAATGCCTGTTCTGTCCAGATTGGTCACAGGCTGAAAGCAGTTAATCCGGCCCTCGAAAAGCAGGGACATCACAAATGTTTCCACCGCGTCATCGTAGTGGTGTCCCAGCGCCAGCTTGTTGAAGCCCTTTTCCAGGATCGCCTGATTCAGGGCGCCCCGGCGCATTTTTGCGCACATGGAGCAGGGATTCTTTTCCCTGCGGTAGTCAAAGATAATGGGCGCGATTTCCGTCTTTACCACGGTATACGGAACATTTTGCTCTGCACACAGCTTCTCCACGCCGCTATAGTCCATTCCCAGCCCCATGTCAATGGTGATTGCCTCCAATTCAAAGGGCTTATCAAAATATTCCCGAAGCCCGGCCAGCAGCACCAGCAGCGCCAGAGAGTCCTTGCCGCCGGATACGCCTACCGCAATTTTATCCCCCGCTTCAATCATATGATAATCGTCCACACAGCGGCGGACAAGGCCCATCAGTTTCTGCATAGATTCCATTTCCCCCCCGAAATATTCAAAAATGATTTGTGAGAAAACAGGAGTATTCCGTAGAATTTAGGAGCATTTAAGAGTTTATCCCGGTTTTCACAAATTTCTTCAAAAATGGTGTTGACATTTGATTTTTAATATGGTATAAGATTTAAGCGCTTTGAATTATTGTACAGGAAGCGCGGAAGAAAGTCAAAATATTTTTAATCCAATTGGAGGAAATCATAATGTCCACTACTCTGCTGAAGAAGGAGACCCTGGAACGCAAGTGGTATGTGATCGATGCCGCCGGTAAGCCTCTGGGCCGCACCGCTGTCATCGCCGCCAACCTGCTGCGCGGCAAGTACAAGCCAGACTTCACCCCCAACGTAGATTGCGGCGACTACGTCATCATCATCAACACCGACAAGGCGGTTCTGACCGGCAAGAAGCTGGAGCAGAAAACCTACTACCGGGTATCCGGCTGGATCGGCGGCCTGAAAGAAACGAAAGCCCGCGACATGATGAACACCCGTTCCGACTATGCCATGGAACTGGCTGTGAAGGGAATGCTGCCCAAAAACACTCTGGGCAGAAATGCCCTGACCCGTCTGCACCTGTATAAGGGCGCCGAACATCCCCATGCCGCCCAGAAGCCGGCCGCATGGACCCAGGACTGATTTGGAGGTAAGTTAAATGTACGAGAGCAAGAAGAAGTATTTTTACGGCACCGGCCGCCGGAAATCCTCCGTTGCCCGTGTTCGTGTGTACGAAAACGGCACCGGGTCCATCACTGTCAATGGCCGTGATATCGACGACTATTTTGGTCTGGACACCCTGAAGCTGATTGTCCGCCAGCCCCTGGTCACAACGGATCTGGTTGGAAAAGTTGACGTGGTTGTCAATGTGTCCGGCGGCGGCGTTTCCGGTCAGGCCGGCGCGATCCGCCACGGCATTTCCCGCGCCCTGGTCACCCTGAATCCGGAATACCGCACCGCCCTGAAAGCTGCCGGCTTCATGACCCGTGACCCCAGAATGAAAGAGCGGAAAAAGTACGGCCTCAAGGCCGCGAGAAAAGCGCCGCAGTTCAGCAAGCGTTAATTCCAAGCAGAAAGCCGAGATTTTACGAACCCCGAAAACCGTGTGTTTTCGGGGTTTTTATCGTACTGTTCAACATTTTTTGCGGTGTGGGCTGCCGTGAAACTGAACAGGTATGACACACAATCAAAAATCTTTTTCTTGCGTCTTACGGAAGACAGTGACCGTTCTGAAGGATGGCTACGCGAACGGTCATTCCGGAACACGCTTCCTTGTGGCAGATAAGATGCAGGATATACGGAAATATATCAAGCGACTCCGCAAAAAGGAATGAAAAAACCGGCACGGTAAATCTCTTGCGCTTGTCATATTGCCTAAAATTTTTTTACTTTCTTTTCTCTATCTATTGAAATTCACAGTTTTATCCTTTATAATATCTCTATACTGAATTCCGCAAACGCTTCATTCCGCTCATTCCCGTTCAGAAAAGACAAGGAGGCTACTGCTACTATGGAACACCACAATCCCCTGCTGAACAGCCCGAAAAGCAATCACAAATTTATCACCATTGGTGAGATCATGCTCCGCCTGACTCCCCCCAACTATCAGAAAATCCGCATGGCCAATGAATTTGAGGCAACCTACGGCGGAAGCGAGGCCAATATCGCCCTGGCTCTGGCCAATCTGGGCATTGATTCCACCTTTTTCAGTGTGGTGCCCAACAACTCCATCGGTAAAAGCGCCATCCGGATGCTGCGCTCCAATGATGTTCACTGCACCCCCGTTATCCTCTCCACCCCCGAGGAGACGCCCTCCCACCGTCTGGGTACATACTATCTGGAAACCGGTTACGGCATCCGGGCCAGCAAAGTCACCTATGACCGCAAGCATTCCGCCATTACGGAATACGATCTGACCAAGGTGGATATCAAGGCGCTGCTGGAAGGCTTTACATGGCTGCATGTATCCGGAATAACCCCCGCCCTGAATCAGAACTGCGCCGACTTCATTCTCAGCTGCCTGAAAACTGCCAAGGAACTGGGCCTGACCACCAGCTTTGACGGCAATTTCCGCTCCACGCTCTGGGGCTGGGAGGAAGCCCGGGATTACTGCACCCAATGTCTGCCCTACGTGGACGTCCTGCTGGGCATTGAACCGTACCATCTGTGGAAGGATGAAGATGATCACAGCAAGGGTGACTGGAAGGACGGCGTCCCCCTGCAGCCCAGCTATGAAGAGCAGGATGAAGTATTCCAGCACTTTATCGACCGCTACCCCGATATCAAGTGCATTGCCCGCCATGTACGCTATGTCCACTCCGGTTCCCAGAACAGTTTGAAAGCCTACATGTGGTATCAGGGGCATACCTTTGAAAGCAAACTCTTCACCTTCAACATTCTGGATCGGGTCGGCGGCGGCGACGCATTCGCCAGTGGCCTGATTTACGCCATGATGCGGGGCTACAAGCCCATGGATATGGTCAATTTTGGCGTGGCCAGTTCCGTTCTCAAGCACACCATTCACGGTGACGCCAACATCACCGATGACGCCGGGGCCATTAAGGAAATCATGAACATGAATTTCGACATCAAGCGCTAA
>CAZUAN010000123.1:0-5272 GCA_964618385.1 uncultured Oscillospiraceae bacterium
TATGCAGCAAATCGTATAAAAGATTTCAAAAAAAGCCTTGACATTTTGGCGATAATGAGATAAAATATTGATGGGAAGTTTTAACGTTCGGTTTTGCTTCAAACAGATAAAAGGAAAGGGGTTATCTCCAATGAGTGAAAACACAATGTGGTTTTTTGTAGGAGCTGTCTTGCTTGGCATCGCCCTGCAGATTTGTTCCCGCAGCATGGGGCGCTCCCGGACGAATACATGGCGTCTGGTGTGGGGTCTGCTGTTTACGGCCTTGCTCCTGGGAGCCAACTGCCTGATGTTCTACTATTTCACCTCCTCAACCGTGGTCGGACTTCAGCTGGGAGGCGTTCTCTCCTGCGGACTGACCTTCTTAATCGCTGCTTTCTTCTATCTTTTCCGCTATTTTGGGCAAAAGGCAGAGTAATCAAAGCGTGCGCCGGTAAAAGAACCTGATAAACCGGCCCCTCTCCCCTCAAAAAATCCCCCGGCAAAAGCAATGGATTTTCCTGCTTTTGCCGGGGGATTCTGTTGGAGGCGGTTTCTGTCCCCAGCGGGAAACCGGATTACAATGCCTCCGCTTCCTCCAGCCACAGCCGGGCGCTGGCGTCACTGGGCATCCGCCAATCGCCCCGGGGACTTAAGGTTACAGAGCCGACCTTCACTCCGTCTGGCAAACAGCTGCGCTTAAACTGCTGGGTGAAGAACCGGCGGTAAAAGACCTTCAGCCACTTTTGGATGGTCGCGGCGTCGAAATCCCGGCGGAAGGCCCGGCAGGCCAGCGTGTAAATTTTCACGGGGGAATAGCCGAAGCGAAGCACATAATACAGGAAAAAATCATGCAGCGCGTAGGGGCCGACCAGATCCTCGGTTTGCTGGGCAATTTTCCCCTCCGCGTCCGGCGGCAGCAGCTCCGGACTGATGGGGGTATCCAGGATATCCTGCAGCACGGGCCGGGCATCTGCAAACGCCGGCATTTCGGAGATGGCATCGATCATCCAGCGGATCAGGGTCTTGGGGATAGAGGCGTTGACGCCGTACATGCTCATATGGTCGCCATTGTAGGTACACCAGCCCAAAGCCAGCTCGGAAAGGTCGCCGGTACCCACCACAATGCCCCCCACCACGCCGGCGTAATCCATGAGGATCTGGGTGCGCTCCCTGGCCTGGGAATTTTCGTAGGTGCCGTTATGCACATCCGGGTTGTGTCCGATATCCGAGAAATGCCCGGAAACCGCATCCCGGATGTTAATTTCCTTCCCGGAAATGCCCAGCGTTTCCATCAGCTTCCGGGAATTGCGATAGGTTCGGTCCGAGGTACCGAAGCAGGGCATGGTGACGCCGTAAACATCCGCCGCCGGCCGGCCCAGCTGTCGCATGGCCTCCACCGACACCAGCAGCGCCAGGGTGGAATCCAGACCGCCGGAAATGCCGATAACCGCGTTAGCCCCCCCGATGACGGACAGGCGCTGCCTCAGCCCCGCCACCTGCATGTGGAAAATTTCCATGCAGCGCTGAATCCGATCCTGCCTGGCAGAGGGCACGAACGGCAGCTTTTGCAGCGGGTACAGCGCACCATCCGAGCGCAGAGCGGGAGCAAAGGTGTTGACGGTAACGGCCCGGTATTCCCTGTACCGCCCGGCGGCGTCCTGAAAGCTTTTATTTTTTCTGCGATCCCCGCGAATCCGGCCCATATCACAGTCCTGAACCAGCATATAATCTGCGGCAATGGCGTCCCGGGTTTCCGCGAGAACCGTGCCGTTCTCCGCGATGAGACTCTGTCCGGAGAAAATCAGATCCTGCGTGGACTCGGTGCATCCGGCAGAGCAGTAAGCGTAAACGCAGTTCAGCGCGGCAGACTGATGCTTCACCAACTCCCGGCGGTAATCCCGCTTGCCGATGGTTTCATTGGAGGCGGACAGATTCAGGATCACCTCCGCGCCGCTTAAGGCTAGCAGAGTGGAAGGCGGCAGAGGTGTCCACAGATCCTCGCAGATTTCCATGCCCACCAGGGTTCCGTCGCCAATCCGGAACAAGGCGTTGCGCAGAATCGGGGCATAGAGCGGCTCCCTGCCCGGAATGACCTCCACGGGAACATCCTCGGCCTCCAGCTCCGTCCCGGAGGAAAACCAGCGCTTTTCATAAAATTCATTGTAATTGGGAATATAGGCTTTCGGCACCAGGCCATGGAGCTTTCCCCCGGAAATCACCGCCGCGCAGTTGAACATCCACATCCCCGCCCGGAGGGGCAGGCCCACAACTGCGGTAACGGCGGGATGATTCCCGGAACAGGCCAGAATCTGCCGAAGTCCGTGCCTGACGCCTTCATACAGCGTGTCCTGAAAAAACAGATCCTGGCAGGTATAGCCTGTCATGGCCATTTCGGGAAACAGCACAATATCCGCGTTTTGCGCGTCCGCTTTTTCCAGATAGGCGCAGATGTCCTGTGTATTTTTCTTGACATCCCCCACAGCCACCGCCGGCACCGCGCAGGCAATCCGGATAAAATCCAGCATAAGAACCCCTCCACTCCTGCCATATGAGAATATCATATCATATTCTTCCCGATTTGCAACGGAAATATGAGAGCGGCGCCAAAATTTCGCCGTTTCCCCCCTCATCCGCCGCCCGCCCCAAACACAAGATTCTTCCTTCCCGGTAATTGCTTTTTCCTCCGTCCTATGATACCATAGGCTTATCCACAACTGACAAGGAGAAAGGAATTATGTTTTACAAAAATGCGCGTATTTTTACCTCCGACTTCCGGTTCCGCACCGGTGCGTTTGAAGTTAACGACGGTGTTTTCGGCCAGATTCTGCCGGAAGCCGTTCCCGCCGACGCCATGGACTTAAACGGCGCCACCGTCATCCCCGGCCTGATTGATGTCCACAGCCACGGAAATTCCGGGGCGGATTTCTCCGATGGAGATTACGAGGGCCTGAAAAAGATGGCCGCTTACTATGCCGGGTGCGGCGTTACCTCCTTTGCCCCCGCCTCCATGACCCTGCCCTACGATGTGCTGGCCATAGCCTTCGCCACCGCCAAGCGGCTGAAGGAGGAAGCCCCCCAGGGCTGCGCGCGGCTGATGGGCATTCAGATGGAAGGACCATACTTCTCCTACAAGAAGCGGGGCGCTCAGAACCCCGACTATCTGAAAAATCCGGATTTTCCGGGCTTCCGGGCGCTCTACGACGGCTGCGGCGGGCTGATCCGCATCGTAGACATCGCTCCCGAGCTGCCCGGGGCGGCGGAATTCGCGGCGAAAGCCAGCAAGCTTTGCACCGTGTCCATCGCCCACACCGATTCGGACTACGATCACGCCAGGGCCGCCATTGACGCGGGCGTTACCCACCTGACCCACCTGTACAACGCCATGCCCGGCATTCACCATCGCAGCCCCGGCGTCATTCCCGCCGCCGTGGAAAGCCCCCAGGTTCGGGCAGAAATCATCTGTGACGGCTACCATATTCATCCCGCCGCTGTTCGGCTGGCGTTTACCATGTTCCGGGACAGGATGATTCTGATATCAGACTCCGGGCGGTGCGCAGGTCTGCCCGAAGGCAGCAGGTTTACGCTGGGAGGCCAGGACGCGTGGCTCCGGGACGGTGTGGGGCGGCTGGCCGACGGAACCATCGCCTGTTCCGCCGCCAACCTGTGGCAGTGCCTGACCAACGTCCTTTCCTGGGGCATTCCCGAACAGGAGGCCATCCGGGCCGCCACCTACAATCCCGCCTGCGCCATCGGAGCGGAGGATCAGGTCGGTTCCATCGAAACCGGCAAGCTGGCGGACTTTATCGTGTGTACCGACGGCTATACCCGGAAGCGGGTGTTTATCGGCGGGAAGGAAATCTGCGCGGAGCTTTCACAAGGGCATAATTAATACGGATTTTTTATAAAACCGTTCGGTTTTATAAAAAAGGCATCGCCTTACGGCGCTGTCCTTTTTGGTATTTTCGGATCAGGATAGTATAACCTGTTTCCCCCGCAAAACAGCATGTGCAACTGCAGGTTGCGCAAATGTAAAGCAAATGTGGTTTTCTTTTCAGACAGTAAAAGAATATGCCAACCTAATAGAGGATTAGAATTTTGATGAACCCGAGCCGCTGACGATAACAGACTGCCCATTCTGAGTTTTCAGGCAATTATATGAATTTTTTATAAAACGTTTATTAAGCTATCCTTAAGTTATCCTTTTTCCTATTGACTGCCAGGCTAATCCCGCTATAATAACGCTATACCCTGCAAATCCGGAATAATTCGGATACAGCGGTGGAAGTTTCCGGTTTTGTAAACTATTAACAATCGGGGAAAAACAGAAATCGGATGCGATGATACAAGCAGGGGGTGAGTCCAATGGGCTGTTAAGGGATGATTCGTGAAACCAATAATAGAAAGGATATTTCGTATGAAAAAATTATTTGCCTGTTTTCTGTCTGCTGCTCTGTGCATAGTCTTCATAAGCGGCTGCTCTGAAGCCCAGGCGTCATCTGCGGCAACCCAGGCGGCATCCGAAACAACATCTGCTGCTGCGGATGTGACGGTTTCCGAGTCTCTGCTGGAAAATGTGAAGCTGACTCTGCCGGAAACGATTTCCAGGGAAGATGTTTCCGATACAAGAGCGTATTTCTACCAGGACGGAGAAATTGTCGGCGGAATTGCATTGTTGGATATTGCCGGTGAAATGGATACCATGGACCTGCAGGACTACATTGACCAGGCGCTGGCAGTGACTCAGGAAGTCTACGACTCAGAATATGACTACATAGCAGAGGATGATCCCGACTACTGCGCGCTCGTTTCTGTGAGTTGCCATGCATACGCGAAGGAGTTCTATCATTACTTTTTCAGCGGAACCCAAATGGGATATGACATTTGGATGGACTACAGCGTTTTGAGCACCAGTCAGATGAGAACCTGTCTGGAGACTTTGCAATCTGAGGATTTGTATAATCCTCTGAATCGTTAATTCCAAGAATCACCCCGGCAAAAGAAAAATCGTTTGAATATTGTTGAGAGCTGTCCCGATTAAGGCGTATCCCGGAGGAAATTCCAATGGGTCGGAAAACCGTCCTCTGATACTGATTCTTTATAAAACCGTTCGGTTTTATAAAGAAGGAACCGCCTAATGGCGCTTCCCTTTTGCGGCGAATCGCCGCAAAAGCCGTCTCATACAGTTCTTAACGCACCTGCGGTGCTATAAAAAGGTTTTTAACCTTTTTCATAAGAACTAGTATGACAGCGGAAATCAGCAGGCTGTACCGAATAGGCGCAGCCTGCAAAAAAT
>CAZUAN010000124.1:0-5266 GCA_964618385.1 uncultured Oscillospiraceae bacterium
TCTTGCCGATTTCATCAGAGTTTCCATAATAGGCAAGGCCCGCGGCTGGTACTGTTTTTCCGATCATGATACGCCCCGCAGCGCAAAATGGGGACAAAAGAAGCGCCCCTTTCGGGCGCCAAATCCATGCTTTTCAAGGCCATAATTCCCCTGCGGAAAAAGAAATGACCCTTGACTACTGCATCTTGCCATCGATGCATTTTTGTGTAGTCAAGGGTCATTTCTGTCCACTCTTAGTATCTAACATCCTTGGTTAACCTCTCTTTCTGCAGATTGGCGATTTTCCAGTTTCCTGTTCCATTCCGAATTCTTATTCCTCTTCACAATTTATCCCTTTCAGCGGGACGCTCTTATAAGTCGGAAATGTTCATAACCGCAGAACCGCCTGTTTCGGCCCGCCCCGTCTGCAATCAAACGGGAAATGAATTGGGGCCTTAAGGATTTACCTGTACATCGGTATCACCTCTTCGTGTTTATAAGATATCACAATTTTTTCTGTTTTTCAATATGGAATATTGTATAAAATTGCAAAAACAAAATTGTGGAAAACAGAGATTCCCGCTTTGCCGAAGGAAAAGAAATTGACAAAGGAAATGCCTGTTTGCTATAATAACTAATATGTGCGGAAAAGCCGGCGTCACCGATTCTCTTAGGCGTCGTGCTTACCGGCGGAACAGCAGCCGCCAATCCGCGCACATTCGAATTTCTTTGCCGGGCAGTCTGTCAGACTGCCCTTTTTGCGCATTCACCGCTGCTCCAGATAGATCAGCAGCACAGCAATGTCCGCAGGGCTGACACCGGAAATACGGCCGGCCTGGCCAATGGACATGGGGCGGATATCCGACAGCTTCTGCCGGGCCTCCAGCCGCAGTCCGGCAATGGAATAGTAGTCAATATCCTCCGGCAGCCGGCGGGCTTCCTCCTTTTTGAATTCCTCCACCTGCTTTTCCTGACGGGCCAGATAGCCGGCATACTTGATCTGGATTTCCGCTTCCCCGGTGACAGCGGGAGAGAGTTCCGGACGGCCAGCATCGAAGGGGGCCAGATCCGCATAGCTTACCTGTGGCCGGCGGAGCAGATCTGCCAGCCGGGCGGAATTTGCCACAGGAGCAGTACCCTTTTCTTCCAGCATGGCATCCAGGGCATCGGACGCGGGGATGCCGCTGCCCTCCAGACGGCAAATTTCCCGGCGGACGGCTTCATACTTTTCCTCCACCTGCTTCAGACGCTCCTGTGAAATCAGCCCGATTTTCGCCCCAATCCGGGTCAGGCGGTAGTCGGCATTGTCCTGCCGGTGGAGCAGCCGGTATTCCGAGCGGCTGGTCATGATCCGGTATGGCTCCTGCGTTCCCTTGGTCACCAGATCGTCAATCAGGATGCCGATGTAGCTGGTGTCCCGGGTCAGAATCAACGGTTCCCGGCCCTGCAGCTTCAAAGCGGCGTTGACGCCGGCAACCAGTCCCTGGGCGGCGGCTTCCTCGTAGCCGGAGGTTCCGTTGAACTGCCCCGCACCGTACAGGCCCGAAACCAGCTTTGTCTCCAGGGTCGGCAGCAGCTGAGTGGGGTCCACGCATTCGTATTCAATGGCATATGCCGGGCGCATCATTTCCGCATGCTCCAGGCCGGGAACGGTGCGCATCATGGCGATCTGCACATCCTCCGGCAGGCTGCTGGAAAAGCCCTGAATGTACATTTCCTCTGTGTCCAGGCCGCATGGTTCGATGAACAGCTGATGCCGGGGCTTGTCAGCAAAGCGGACGATTTTCGTCTCAATGCTGGGGCAGTACCGGGGGCCGACGCCGGAAATGGTACCGTCATACAGGGGAGAGCGGTGAAGATTAGCCCGGATGATTGCATGGGTCTTTTCGTTGGTATAGGTCAGGTAGCAGACGGCGGAATTGTTCACCGGATGGCAGGTGCGGAAGGAAAACGGCTCCGCCGTTTCATCTCCCGGCTGCACCTCCATTTTGGAAAAGTCGATGCTGCGGCGGTTGACCCGGGGCGGCGTGCCGGTTTTAAAGCGCCGTAAATGCAGACCCAGCCCGCGCAGATTATCCGCCAACCCAACGGACGGATGCATTCCGTCGGGGCCGGAGGAAAGGACGCTTTCTCCTGTAATGACGGTACTGTCCAGATATGTACCCGTGGCAATGACAACGGCCTTGGCGGAATATTCCGCCCCCAGCTGTGTGCGGACGCCGGATACGGCGCCGTCCCGGGTCAGAATCTGCACGATCTGGGCCTGCTTCAGTTCCAGATTCTCCTGCTTTTCCAGGATATGCTTCATATACTTCTGGTATTCCCGGCGGTCGGCCTGGGCCCGGAGAGAATGGACGGCAGGGCCTTTGCCCCGGTTCAGCATCCGGTATTGGATGCAGGCATGGTCGGCGGCCACGCCCATTTCGCCCCCCAAAGCATCCAGTTCTCTGACCAGATGGCCCTTGCCGGTACCGCCGATAGCGGGGTTGCAGGGCATATTGCCCACGGCGTCCAGATTAATGGTAAAGAGGATGGTGTGATTCCCCAGCCGGGCGGCTGCCAGGGCGGCTTCAATGCCCGCATGACCTGCGCCGATGACAGCAACGTCGCAGGCCCCTCCAAAATAAGTCATAGCGGTTCCTCCTTGCGGGAGCAAAATAGAAAGGATAACAGCTTCGCCATACAATGGCCTGTTGGCATGGCCCTGATCATTCCTCCGGCCCGGTCTTTTTCTCCTCCGGCGGCAGCCGGAAGGGCTTACACACCACTTCACAGCGATTGATGGGAGTACCCAGGTCATGGAATTTTTCCTCATAGCCGGTCATGATGCCCACCACGCCGTTGGCATGCAGATCCCGGGTCAGATTTTTCACTTCCAGTCCGCAGGCGGCAAATTCCTCCAGAGAAAAATCAAAAAGCGGCGCGTTGTCGGTCTTGAAGTGCAGTTCGCCGCCCTCCCGGACTACCCGGCAGTATTTGTCCAGAAAACTCCGATTGGTCAGGCGTCGCTTGGCGTTCTTCTTCCGGGGCCAGGGGTCGGGGAAATTGAGAAACAGGCGGTCAATCTCTCCGGCTGCGAAAGCATTCTCGATCCCGGCAACATCCATATCGATGTAAAACACGTTTGTCAGGCCCATGGCTCTGGCCTTTTCCATGGCTACCACCATGGCCTCCCGGCAGCGCTCCACTGCGATCAGCAGGACATCGGGATTGGCTGCGGCAGTCTCGGCGGTAAATTTGCCTTTGCCGCAGCCCACCTCCACCCACAGCGCCGTGCAATCCGGTTTCAGACTTCTCCAAAAGCCCTTCTGTCCGGCAGGATCCGAAATCCGGTAAGCGGCACATTTTTCCATTCTAGGCTCCAGATTGCGCATTTTTCGCATTCGCATTGTTTTTCCTCCTCAAAGGGGCAATTCCTCCACAGCCTTTCTACCTGTTTCCCGCGAAAGCTCTGCTTCACAGGAAATGCAGGCAAGCGCCGTCAGGCGGTGCTTTCTTTATAAAAATTATAAAGAAACAGTATCATTTCCTATATTATAGCAAATCCCGTTCCGTGAATCAAGCCGCCCCGCAGAAAATGAACGTTGTCCCGGCGCAGGGCAGAATACCCCTGTATGCGGCCCATTCCGCGAAAAACGCCCCTGAAGCTTGTGCTTCAGGGGCATCAGACCGTCAATCAGTCAGCGACATAGGGCAGCAGGGCGATCTGACGGGCGCGCTTGATAGCGGTGGTCAGGTCACGCTGGTGAGCGGCGCAGGTACCGGTAGTGCGGCGGGGCAGAATCTTGCCGCGCTCGGACAGGTAACGGCGGAGCTTAGCGGTGTCCTTGTAATCGATGCTGGTCACCTTATCCACGCAGAACGCGCAAACCTTCTTGCGCTTGCGCGGACGCATACGCTGTTCATTGGCCATGGGATTTCCCTCCTTGTAAGTCTGGTAGAAAAGTTCGGTTTGGGGTCAGAAGGGCAACTGCGCGTCGTCGTCCTCCAGCATCGCGAAATCCGATGCGGGAGCGCTGGCAGGGGCCGTATAGCCGCCGTAGCTGGGAGCCGGCGCATGATTGCCGTAGCTGCTGCTTCCGTTGCTATTCCCGCCATAGGCATTGCCGCCGTAGGAGGAATTGCTTTCGCTGCTCCGCTTGCTCTCGCCGAAATAGACGTTGTCCGCCACAACCTCGGCTGAACGGCGCTTGTTGCCTTCCTTATCGGTCCAGTTGCGGATCTGAAGCCGACCGGAAACCACGATCATAGAGCCCTTGGAGAAATACTTGGAAACGAATTCTCCTGTCTGACGCCAGGCTACACAATCGATAAAATCGGTTTCCCGTTCACCGCCGTCCTTGCCGACGTAATCCCGATCGACAGCTACGGTAAAACTGGCAACGGCGATGCCGCTGCCGGTGCGGCGAAGCTCCGGGTCGCGGGTCAGGCGGCCCATGATAGTAATATGGTTGAGCATAACCTACTCCTCCACTGCGGTGGTCAGGCAGCGCATAACGCCTTCGGTAATCTTCATTACGCGCTCCAGCTCTGCGGGGAACTCGGGCTTGGACTCTAAATTCATCAGAACATAATAGCCTTCATTCAGATGGTCGATGGGATATGCCAGCCGGCGCTTGCCCCACTCGTCAACCGAAGTCAGAGTACCCTCCGCCTCCACCATTGCCTTGAACTTTTCCACAAGTGCTGCGATGCTCTCCTCACTCAGGGTCGGGTTGATGATATAGAGCACCTCATACTTACCGGTGATCTTAGCCATGTTGATTGCACCTCCTTTTGGACTTTTGGCCCCCGGCCATGCCGGGAGCAAGGATTTATCTGCATTGGCAGACTTGTTTATTTTATAGCCGTTTTGCGGGAATGTCAAGCTTTTCAGATAGAAAAACTCCGCAAAAATTCCGCTGCCGTTCTTCCGGAAGGGTTTAACCGGTTTTCATGAAAAGGGCGGAAAACCTTTTTACCGTACCACAGGCGCGCTCAGGACAGAACTTTTTCATAGGAATATCAATGATACGGATATTTCATAAACTATAAATGAGCAAATTCGCAATGTGAACAAAAATGGGGTCTGCTTGCCTTTTCCACAAGAACATAAAGCCCTAAATGCGGACGCTGTGTTCTTGTATCACGGACAGATTTGTGCATAATTCAGATTTGCTCATTTATAGTAATAATGGATAAACACTTTAGAATCCAACTTTTTGCAAGCTGCATCTAAAGTGTTTATCCATAATGTCTGGGGACTATAAAAAAGATATTTTTGGCGTTTTGATACCTGGATTTGAAC
>CAZUAN010000125.1:0-5231 GCA_964618385.1 uncultured Oscillospiraceae bacterium
TTTGGTTCTTATGAAAAAGGTTGAAACCCTTTTTATCGCACCGCAGGTGCGTTAAGAACGGTATGATACTGATATTTAATAAAAATGTTTAATTTGAAAAATTGAACATTTTTATATAAAGATCATATAAGACGAATTTTTGGTATTTTCTATTCCGAAAATACCAAAAATGACAGCGCCGCGAGGCGATGCCTTTTTGATAAAATGAAACCATTTTATCAAAAAATAGTATGAGACGGCTTTTGCGGCGATTCGCCGCAAAAGAGAAGCGCCATTTGGCGGTTCCTTCTTTACAAAACCGAACGGTTTGATAAAAAATCCGTATTACAGCCCGCCATGCAGATATTTATAGTCCCAGTCCAGATCAAACAGCTTGTTGCCCCGCTCCATGGGGCAGCCGGTGTACAGGTCATCAGCCAGCTCCCGCAGAACCTCCGCAGGTTCCAGGCATTCAATGTAAAAGTCCGGAAGCGCTTCCTCTCCCAGCCGAATCCCCAGGATTGCCCCGGTGATGGCCCCCACTGCCGCGCTGCGTCCGGAATGATTCACGGCGGCGATCATGGCACTGTCAAAGTCCTCCCCGCTGACCAGGCACGCATAGACCGCCCCGGCCAGCACCTGGGCCGCCGTATCACATCCCAGCCGCTCCATAACCTCCACCTGTTGCAGGCCGGGGGATTCGGCATAGGTTATGGCATGGCGTATCAGTGTCGCGATTTCAAACGCCTGACTGTATTGATGGCCGAACTGTTCCTTCATGGCCTCCAAAGCCTCCAGCACCAGCGGCTTCAGCGGCGCGTCCGGGGTATGCAGAAGCCGGCTCATCATGTGGGCCAGCACCGCGCCGGAGAGAAACGCCCCGGGATGGCCGTGGGTCAGCGCCACCGTCTCCGCCCCCAGGCGGTCAATTTCCCGGCGATCCATGCGGTCCTCGTCAAAGAACAGGCCGACGCCGATGGCTGTGGTGATGCCCCCGGGAGAGGGAAAATGATTGACCGGCGTCTCCAGTGTTCCCAGCTTTTCCCTGCTCAGAGTATCCAGCATCCGGGTGTCCATACAGCGGCGGCGGCACAGCTCCGGCCGGCGCAGAAGCCAGCAGTGCGCCTTATTCGGACGGCCCCAGGGCCGCTGGGACGCCGCCCACTCCCGGCTGCTCAGCTCGATATATTTGATAAACGGAGCCATTTTGCCCATCATCTGCCCCCGGGTCAAGCCAAGAAGCAGACCATTGCAGGTGAATGCCGCCAGCTGCGTATAGGAGGTGACATCCGCGTAGCCATTGACCAGATCGTAGCCCAACAGACCGTTGGGACCGTAGTCCTCCCGGATCTCCTGCCAGCTGCGGCTGTCCACCGTATAGCCCATGGCATCACCCACTGCCATTCCCAGCAGGCACCCCCGATAGGACGATTGCTGCAAGGCCATTGTGTCCCCTCCCCTCCGGAATAATCGTTGTCCCGCATAAGCGCAGGCAGCCTTTGCTGTTATTATAGTCATTCCCGCGGAAAAAGGCAAGGAAAATATATGCGTCCCGGCCAGCTGGTTACATAATATTTTCCAGCGCCTCCAGCGCTTTTTCCAGCTGGGCCTCCTTCAGACCGGAATAGTTGATTACCAGACAGTGACGGTCCTCTGCGCTGTCGTGGTAGTATGCGCTCAGCGCTTCCGCGCGGATCCCCGCTTCTTCCAGCCGCTCAGTCAGTTCCCGGTCCGAAAGCGCAGTGCTGATCTTCAGCAGGAAATGCAGTCCCGAGTCCTGCTCCAGAATTGTCAGGCGCTGGGAAAAGGGGCAGCTTTCCAGCAGGGAAATCAGGCTGTTCCGGCGGCTTTTGTAGAATTTCCGCATTCTATTGATATGCTTTTCAAAATAGCCCTGACTGAGAAACCTTGCCAGGGTGTACTGCTCGAAGCTGGGTACCGTACAGCTGTAAAAGCCCAGCTCCTTCTGAAACTGGCCCATCAGCCCGGCCGGCAAAACCATGTAACTGATACGGATCGAAGGCGCCAGGGTTTTGGAAAAGGTGTTCATATAGATCACCCGGCCGCTGCCGTCCAGGGACTGCATAGCGGGCATGGGATGGGCATCGAAGCGGAACTCGCTGTCGTAGTCATCCTCAATGATCCATTTTCCCGCCCTGGCCCAGCGCAGCAGCTCCAGCCGGCGGCTGACGGGCGTCACCAGGCCCGTCGGAAAATGATGGGAGGGAGAGAAGTGAAGAATGTCGGCATCCCGCAGGCTTTCCGGCATGACGCCCTGGCCGTCCATTTGGGCGCTGACACAGCGGACGCCGCCGGCGGCATAGATCCGGCGGATCTTGCTGTAGCCCGGCTCCTCCACCGCGTAGACCTTTTCCCGGCCCAAAAGCTGGATCAGCAGATTATACAGGAAATCCGTTCCCGCGCCGATGAGAATGTTTTCCGGCTCCACATGCATGCCCCGAAACGCGGCAAGATGATCGGCAATGGCCTGCCGAAGCTCGGCAATCCCCTGATTTGGCAGGGGCAGCAGCAGCTTTTCGCCGTAATCCAGCATGACCTCCCGCTGCAGCCGGCTCCACACGGAAAACGGGAACTGCTCCGTACCGTTGGCCGTCAGATCCACCGGAAATTTCCGGGCAGGCACGGTCGGCGTCTGGGGCCGCTCCGAACGCGCGCCGGTATGGCGCTCCGCATTTTCAATAAAATAGCCCACCTTTTCCTCTGAGCGGATATACCCCTCGGAAAGGAGCTGGCTGTAGGCGGTTTCCACCGTGATTTTGCTGACCTTCAGGTTTTGGGCCAGCGAACGCTTGGAGGGCAGCTTTTCTCCCGGACTCAGTTTTCCGGACAGAATATCTCCCCGGATGCAGCGGTACAGCGCCTCATATAGGGGGACGCCCGGGGATTTCTTCAGCTCATAAGTTAACATAACATCACCTTATCGGAGGGGGAAGCCGGTTTTCCGATCCCATAGAATCAGCAGGCTCCCCTTTCTTACGGAAATCTCCGCCTCCGCTTCCGTAAAATGATTGCTGGCACCCAGGGGAAAGCCGCTGGTCAGCACGGCGTTCTCCAGCGGATAATACAGGCCCCGTTCCGTTACGCCGCAGGCATCCGCGCCCATGCAGAAGACGGAAACAACCCCGGAGCACCCGGCCGGAAACCGCACCGCTCCGTCCTTCACAACGGTAACCAGCGAATTTCTTCCAATCAGATAGCCCACCGCGCCGTGATCTGCCAGAAATTGCAGCGTTTGGAAGTTGGCCACGGTGTGATCCAGCCGCGGCCCGTCCAGCCCTCCGTAGAGAAGAAACTCCCGGTAGCCCAGGCTCAGCCCCCGCCGGACGGCCAGCATGGCGTCGGTATCGTCCTTCTCCGCCGGAAACACGGCGGCTCCGGGGGGCGCAAAGCCAAGGGAATCAAAATCTCCCAGAATTTCGTCGGGCTTAAGCCCCAGCTTTTGCGTGTGCCGCAGTCCGCCGTCAGCGGCAATGATAAAGTCCTCCGCCGTCAGCGGCTGCGCCAGACTGTCAAACTCCGCCGCACAAAAAATGACACAGTTTCCCATTGCTTCACCCCACGCACAGTAGTATGGCTTTTATTTTACCACATTCCCGCAGAAAGGAAAAGAGGAAACCTGCCGATAAATTCGCCCGCCGCACTTCTCCCGCTTTTGAATGGGATGTCCCTGCGCATGGAACGAAAAAGCGGTACGGTTTCCGGTTGAATTACTGCGGCGGATATGGTAAAATAGGGGCAAAGAATTTGGAAGGAATGGGAACGCAAATGAACGGCTTTTACTGGATCTATCTTGTCATGATGGCCCTTCTGCTCGGCTATGATTTCGCAAAAACCCGGGAGCAGAAGCGGCTGATTTACTATGGGGCCTGTTCTTTCCTGATTCTGATCTTTGTGACGCAGGACTACAGTGTCAGCATCGATATCGCGGAGTATATGCGCCAATGGGCGATTATTCCGGAGCTGTCCTTCGGAGAAATGCTGACGCATAAATTTGAGATTGGGTATGTGCTGCTTTGCTGGGTTCTGGAGCGGATTTTTGCCAGCGACCGGGTACTGCTGCTGGTGCTGAGCGTTCTGATCCTGGTTCCCTTCTCCCGCTCGTTCGAAACCGAAACGGAGGAACCGATGGTTGCCCTGATGGCCTTTGTGGCGCTGGGCATGTATATGCATGCCATAATTTTCTGGCGGCAGCTGGTGGCAATGGCCATCCTGACGGGTTCCTACCGGTTCATCCGGGAGCGCAGATTCTGGCCCTTTCTGCTGACGGTGCTGGCCGCCATGACCTTCCACAAGGTTTCCGTGGTCTTTCTCGCCCTGTATGCGGTCTATCGGATTCCCATCAACAAGCGGCTGCTGGCAGCCTGCGGCGTCTGTTCCGTCATTCTTGGCTTTTTCGGCCCGTCCATTATCGAATTTGGCATTGCGGTTATCTATCCCCGGTATACCAATTTCCCCCGGCTGTCCATTGGAGGCGGAACCCTGCTGGCAATGCTTTGGGTTGTGACCCTGCTGGCATATTGGCTCCTGCGGGACCGTCTTGATGAGGACCGTGTGCGGCTGCCGTTTCTGATGATTCTGATCGCGGCGACCATCCAGCCCGTCTGTTTTGCGTTCTATAACTGGCTGCGGGTGGTTCTGTTCTTCCGGGTCGCTCTGGTGCCGATGACCGCGCAGCTGTATGTGGCGCTGTTCCGGAGAAAAGAGGGCAACCGGGCGCTGGCACTGCTGGAACGCTATACGCCCAGACTGCACAGCGCGGTTGTGTCCGTATATGACAAGAAGTGGTTTTCCGTTGCGGCGCAGCTGATCCTGTTCGCGGTGCTGTTTGTGTGGTATGTCAGCGAGCTGGAGGGCGCCGAGTATCTTATGGCCCCCATCGTTTAATCCTGCCCCGTTCGGAAACCGGTTCGTATAAACCTGAGAAACCTCTGAATAAATGCCCATGCCGCGACCGGTGCCGCCGGGAAGGAAACCGCAGTGGAATTCGCGCGCCAAAAGATGTATACTAGGGAAACTCTGATGAAATCGGCAAGAACTGGCAGCGAGAGATTTTGACTCAGGTCAAGATTCCAAAATCGGAGGAATCCTGTATGTATTTCCCGATTTTGGAACCGCAGAGCTGAGGCAAAAGATCCGCTGTCCAGCCGCAGACGATTTATTCAGAGGTTCCCTAGAGGCACGGCAAAGGTCGATGATATTTTGGGCAAATAGCCCGATTGGTTCAGGGGTTC
>CAZUAN010000126.1:0-5176 GCA_964618385.1 uncultured Oscillospiraceae bacterium
TCCGCGTCAATCTGCGCCTGCATGATCTCGCCGTAGTAGGTGCCGGCGGGGAAGGTGGTGGCGGTGCCGTTGATGTCAATGGTGACATCGCTGCCCAGCTGCACAAAGGTGCCGGGAACGAAGGAGTTGATCAGAGACACATACTTCAGGTCTTCGCCTCTAGCCTGAGCATTCCAGCTGGCGCGATCCACGGACATCACGAGAGCCAGACGGAAGTCCTGGTTGTTCAGCGCCTGGCGGGTTCGGTCTCTGTCCTCCTCGGTCTGGGTGGACACGCCCACGCTGGTGTTGTTGTAGTTGGTCCAGGTCTGACGGTTCAGGTTAATCCAGCCGCAGAAGCTGGTGGCGTCAGTCGCAGCTACATAGTGATACAGGTCGAAATAGGTTTCGGTTTCGCCCTCCGGCACATCCTGCTGAGCCTGCACCAGGACGGAGGAAGTCAAGGCGCAGCTGTCAACCGTGCCGGCCAGGCACTCGTTATAGGGGCGCATGGTATCGGTACCGTCATTAAAGTAGATGTTGATATTCTGAATGTTCATCGCTTCGGCGTTCCAGTAGGAGGGGTTGGCCGTGTAGCTGGTGACATTCTGCTTGGTGAAATTGGTTACCAGGAACGGCCCGTTGTAGGCGATGTTGCCGGGGCTGGTGCCGTAGCTGCCGGCGGTGTACTCGTCGCCCTCCGCGCCAAATGTGCCGCCCTGGGACTTGTAGTACTCATAGTTCAGCGGTGCGAAGCAGCCATAGCCCACCATGGACAGGAACGCGGGGAAGGGCGCTTCCAGAGTGTAGACCAGGGTGTAGTCATCCACCGCCTCAACGCCCACTTGGTCGAAGGTGACCTCGCCGTTGAGGTAGGCATCGTAGTTCTTGATGCCGCAGCCTTCATCGTTGCCCATCAAATAGCCAAGCCCATCATTGTTGTCGGCTAGGTGCATCATGGAGGTGACCCAGTCGTTGGCGGTAACAGGGGCAATTTCACGGCCCTGCTGATCCACCCAGACCATGCCCTCACGGATGTGGAAGGTGTAGGTCAGGCCGTCGTCGGAAACCTCGTAGCTCTCGGCGGCAGCGGGCTGCTGCACGTTTTTGGCGTCATACTCCAGCAGGCCGGTGTAGGTGCAGGCGATGAAGTAGGAGTCAGAGGTCTGGCTGGTGGCGATAACATCCCAGGTAACCAGGTCATACTCCAATAGATAGTTCCAGGTGTCATCCAGAGTATATCCGTTATCGGCCAGATATTCTTCGGCGGCCGCGAAGTAAGCGTCGGCATCCTCAGCCTCGGCCCACAGGGTAGTCAGGGCGTCCCGGTCTGCACTCTTAATCAGTTCGTTGCAGACCAGATAGGTGTAGAACTTATCCTCATCCAGGCCCCAGGCGGTTGATGTACTGGTACGGGGAACTAAACGGCTCATGGCGTAGCCGCCGCCATTGCTGACAAAGGGCAGGAATACACCGGACTCCATCAGCTTGGCCTCGGCCTGCGCTTCCATAGCGAAGCACAGATCCATGTCTGCGGATTCCGCCTTGGCAGCTGAATAGAGATCATAGAATTCCTCCAGGTTCATCCCATAAACCGTATCGGAAGCGTCATCATGGCTCATGGCGTCGATGGCATCCCAGATGGTCGTTTCTTCCGTGGGAGAAGCCGTGGTGCTTGTGGTGCCGGAATCGCTGCCGCAGCCCGCGAACAGGGCCAGAACCATAGCCAGAACCAGCATCAAAGCAAGTGTCTTTTTCATTAATCTTACCTCCTTGAAATTTTCTATGTACTCGGGCCCCAGGCCCGCAACATAGCGCTTAGGGGATGGCCCGGGGCCATCCGCCTTAAAAATATGTTAAAAAACATACTCTTATTATGCACTGTCCACGCCTCGTTGTCAAATGTTTTTTTATATTTCATGAAAAGTCACAATTATGAAGTTTTTCATTCAAAATTTTTGTACGCATAGACGGCTTTTTGCGGAAAGCCGGCGCTTTTTTTCCGCCCCGCCGGGGGCCTCGGACAGACATTCCGCTGCCGGGCCGGATGCAAATTCCTATTTCCCTTGTCGGTTTACAGGAATTATATGCCCGGGCCGCCGGTTTGTCAACCCCTTTTTTCGGCGGCCCCCGCGCCACAAATTTCTTGCTATTTCCCCGGAAGTCCGGTATAATAGGCAGCGGGGATTTCCCGCGAAAGAGGAGAAAACATGAAAAAACCGGCCTTTGACAACGACAAATACCTGCAAACCCAATCCGCCCACATCCGGGAACGGATTGCCCAGTTCGGCGGCAAGCTGTATCTGGAATTCGGCGGCAAGCTCTACGACGATTACCACGCCTCCCGGGTTCTGCCGGGCTTCCGCCCGGACAGCAAGCTGCGGATGCTCCTGCAGCTGAAGGACCAGGTGGAGATGGTGGTGGCCATCAACGCCGACGACATTGAGAAAAACAAGGTGCGCGGCGACCTGGGCATCACCTACGACCGGGACGTGATCCGGCTCATCGATGTGTTCCGGGACCTGGGGCTTTATGTCTCCAGCGTGGTGCTGACCCGCTTCCACGGTCAGGCCCTGGCCAAGGCGTTCCAGGCCCGGCTGGAGGGGCTGGGCATCCGGGTGTATCACCATTTCGAGATCGCCGGCTACCCCTCCGACACCGCCCACATCGTCAGCCCGGCGGGGTTCGGAAAAAACGAGTACATCGAAACCTCCCGGGAGCTGGTGGTGGTCACGGCCCCCGGCCCGGGCAGCGGCAAGCTGGCCACCTGCTTAAGCCAGCTCTACCACGAGCATCTGCGGGGCAATACGGCGGGCTACGCGAAATTTGAGACATTCCCCATCTGGAACCTGCCGCTGAACCACCCCGTAAATCTGGCCTACGAAGCCGCCACCGCCGACCTGAACGACGTGAACATGATCGACCCGTTCCATCTGGAGGCCTACGGCGTCACCACGGTCAACTATAACCGGGACGTGGAGGCGTTCCCGGTGCTGGTGGCCATCTTCGAACGGATTCTGGGCCATTGCCCCTACAAATCTCCCACGGATATGGGCGTCAACATGGCGGGCAGCTGCATCGTGGACGACGAGGCCACCCGGGAGGCCTCCCGGCAGGAAATCATCCGCCGCTATTACGAAGCCATGTGCGAGCAGAAAAAAGGCACCGGGGGCGACGAGGCCGTCCGCAAGCTGGAACTGCTGATGAAAAAGGCCGGCGTGACCGCCGGAGAGCGCCGGGTTGTGGCCGCTGCCCTGGCCCGGGCGGAGGAAACCGGCAATCCCGCCGCCGCCATGGAACTGCCGGACGGCCGCATTGTCACCGGGAAAACTACCGACCTGCTGGGCGCTTCCTCCGCCCTGCTGCTCAACGCCCTGAAAGCCCTGGGACACATGCCGGATGACCTGCATCTGATCTCCCCCGTGGCCCTGGACCCGATCCAGCACCTGAAGGTGGATCACCTGGGCAACCGCAATCCCCGGCTCCACACCGACGAAACGCTGATCGCCCTGTCCATCAGCGCCGCCACCAATCCCATGGCGGAATACGCCATGGAGCAGCTGAGCAGGCTCCGGGGCTGCGACGTCCATTCCTCGGTGATCCTGTCCCCGGTGGACGAGCGAACCTTCAAGCGCCTGGGGGTCAATCTGACCTGCGAGCCGAGATACGAGGGCTGATGCGGATTCCGGACGAAGCGGCCAAAAGGGGCCGCAGCCCTGTTCGCCGCCGGTCACATGTCCGTAACCGTAAGCCAGTATCCGGATCAGCCGTAAAAACCGGTTCTATAAGAAATGTCGGGATCAGACGATGCGCCCGGCCCCGTTGAATTCGGAAGATGTAATTCCCACAAAGGCGGAGAATATTCCCGAGGGGCTTCCTATCGATGCTTCATATTCACAGGAAACACGGGATTCCAATGTGAGCGGTTCGAAAGCAGGAAAAAACGCCCACGGCCTGAGCGGTGGGCGTTCCTCGTTTACTTTGCTGCGTCAACGCAGCTGCGGACCACATGTTCCATTTGGTCCATCTTCTTCAGCATATCCTTGGCCAGAGCAATCTGGCAGCGGGTACGCACCAGGTTGTGATCCGGCGCATTGATCTTAAAATACAGATCTCCGTCCAGATAGTCCGCAAGAAAGCGGGTAGCCAGCTCTGCCGTCAGGACAAAGCAGCTTAACGGCAGCGTCTGTACTTCCTTTTCCGTCATAGTCTCAGCGGTCATGGCCAAAAATCCTTCCGCGAAGGCCCGGAAAACATCCATATTGACGCCCACCTTGTCATATTCCCGGCTGTCCTCTTCCACATAATTGGCCGCGAAACGGATAGCGTCTCCGAAATCATGACCAATCAGACCGGGCATAACGGTATCCAGGTCAATCACAATCATGGCGCTGTTGTCCTCGGGCCGGAACAGAACGTTGTTAATCTTGGTGTCGTTATGGGTTACGCGCAGAGGAAGCTCCCCTTCCAGCTGCATATCCGTCAGCTTGCAGGCCAGTTCCTGCACAGACAGGAGATACGCAATCTCCTCCTGAACCTCCGCCGCCCGGCCTGCCCGGTCCTCCTGAATGGACTTCAGCAGCTTCCGGTAGCGCTGGCGGGTATTGTGAAATCCGGGGATGGTCTGTGTAAGCTCTCCAATGTCAAAATCCGAAAGATCCATCTGGAACTCGCCGAAGGCCCGCCCCGCGTTCCGCACCACCTTCAGATCCGTCACTGCGTCATAGGTAATCGAAGGCACATAATTGGTCATTCGCCAAAAATTTTCGCCGTCCACGATATAGGTTTTCCGGTCAACGGTGTGGTGAAAATGCAGGGTAAGCTGGCCGGGCTTTTTTCTGCGGATATGCTCCGTAACCTTGTCGATGTTCTCCATCAGGCCAACGGGGTTGCGGAATGCGTAGGTGTTGACATTCTGCACCAGGAAGGACTTGGGAACTCCCTCCGGCAGCATGAAATTGACTTTATACGTACGGTTCACATTTCCCATCTGGATGGTTTCGTAACCGAGATATTCATAATCAATCCGGAACTGTCTGCTGACTTCCTCCAATTTCCGGTTCAAATCCATAACATTTCTCCTTTCCGGGCCGGCAGCCCGGTTTTTTGACAGCTTTTCGATTTTACACCATTTCCGCTTTTTTGTCAACAAAATGGAAGAAAAAGGATTTTCCCGGCGGTGCGCCGCACCGCCGGG
>CAZUAN010000127.1:0-4966 GCA_964618385.1 uncultured Oscillospiraceae bacterium
TCGTAGGTAGCGGACAGATCCTTGTAGTACGCCATCATATCTTCTTCCGTGTCGAAATTGGCCACATACATCTGGTTCGCCATGGCGCCGGACAGGGCTTCGGGAATGCGGCCCCACATGACCATGTTCTGGCCATATTTCATCATGACCTCATAATCATCCAGCTTATAGGGCTTTCCGTCCCGGCGGCCAAAGAAGGCGCAGTAGTGGTGATTGCCAGTTTCCTTGGTGTTGCTGTCAAAGGCCACCATGTCGGCCCAAATCTTATATACATCGGTTTCCTGAGAATAGTTGTACATTTCCGGGGTATAGCCGCCGGCGGGCCGCATGTTCACCTCCAGGCCCAGGATGTCGCCCTTCTTACCCAGACCCTCCTGATCCTCGTTCAGGATGAAGAATTCCAGATGGATGAAGCGGCTCTTGACACCGAAGGCCTCCACCGTGCGCAGGCCGGCATCCCGGATGTTATCGGGCAGATCCTTCACCAGATAGTATACGGAATCACCAGCGTCGTTGACGATGTCCATCAAGGACAACGGGGTGATGTTGCCGGACTCGAACAGAGGCTGGCCCTTGGAGTCGACGATGGCGTCATAGGTCTGGACGTAGCCGTTGACAAATTCCTCCATAATATAGAGGTTATCGTCCTTTGTATCGATGAACCAGCGCACGTCTTCGTCGCTTTGCAGCTTGTAGGTGTTGCTGGCTCCGACGCCGTTGTCGGGCTTGACTACCACGGGATAGCCCACCAGATTGGCAAACTCCACAGCATCGTCGTAGCCCTCCACCAGATGGTAGCGGGCGGTGGGAATGCCGGCCTTGGCATAGTATTCTTTCATGGCGGACTTGAACTTGATCTTCGCCATGTCCTCGTTCTTAGGACCGGTGCAGATGTTGAACTCGGTGCGCAGGGCCGCGTCCTGCATCAGCCAGTACTCATTGTTGGATTCCAGCCAGTCGATCTTGCCATACTTGAAGGTGAAGAACGCCACGGCCTTGAATACCTCGTCATAGTTCTCCAGGCTGGAGACCTTGTAGTATTCATGCAGGGAATCCTTCAGCTCCTGCAACAGCTCGTTGTAGGGGCAGTCGCCGATGCCAAGGACGCGCATACCGTTGTTTTTCAGCTCGCGGCAGAATTTCCAGTAGGTCATGGGGAAATTCGGGGAAATGAATACGAAATTTTTCATGGCAGTATCTCTCCTTTTTTAAAGTCCGGAATTAACCCAGAAGCCAGGGGACGTAGGTGTCCACCATCTTGTACCACCAGGGCCAGTCGTGGTTGACGTCAAAGCCCCAGTATTCGAAACGGGTATGGATTTCCTTCTGGCGGCAGACGGTGTCCAGCCATCGGGTGGATTCCAGCAGCGGCCCCTCCCAGGCCCCCTGGCCGCAGACAATCAGGGACTTCTGGCTGTTGTACAGGTCCTTGTAGTAGTGGCCGTCTGGCAGGTTCTGCAGATACAGGCAGGGGCAGTTGTTGTATACCAGATCGTCGCAGTAGTCACCGAAAAACAGCTTGTTGTCATACAGGCCGGAAATGGCGAAGCAGCTGTCAAACAGGTCGGGACGGCGGTAATACAGGTTGGCTGCGTGCATGGCGCCCATAGAACAGCCAAAGGTCAGGATGCCCTGATCATAGCCGTTGGCAAGCCCTGCCAGATGCTTGATGGCGGGAACCATCTCATTGACTACATAGTTGTACCAGCGTTCATGATTTTCAATACGCTGGCGGTTGTCGGCGCCCTGGGCAGCCCAGGCCTCATTGTCGATGGTGTCGATGGAAAAGACCATGCACTGGCCTGCCTCAATCCATTTTGCCCAGTAGTCCACCATGTGGAAGGATTCAAAATCCCAGAAGCGGCCCGCCTGGCAGGGGATGAACAGGACGGGCTTGCCGCAGCTGCCGTAGATCTTGAATTCCATTTCCCGGTTTAAGTAACTGCTCCAATGCTTTTCGTAGCGGATTTCCATTCTATCTCTCCTATTGGTAAAATTAAATGACGGATTTGGGTAACGTGCGGAAGGGAACCCGTAAAACCCCTACAGCCCCAGGCAATCCAGAAAAATGGGCACCTGCCGCTGCCAGGATTCCTCCGAGTGGCTGCCGCCGGGGACAATGCGGAAAGCCAGATTCACCCGCTTGGTCAGCAGCAGATAGGCCGTGGAAATCACCGACTCCTGAGAGGCTGCATGGTTGAACATCTCCCGTTCGCCGTAATCCATGTAGATGGTGGTATCCCGGCGGATGCGGGCGCGGGCCACCATTTCCAGCACCTTCCCGGGATCCACCCACAGGCTGGGAGACAGGCAGGCCCCCCGCTGAAATACGTGGTTATAGGCCGTTACCCCATACAGGGCCATCAGGCCGCCCATGGATGACCCGGCAATGGCGGTATTCTGGCGGTCGGGAAGCGTTCGGTAGGTTTCGTCAATGTAAGGCTTCAGGGTATTGACCATCCAGCTCAGCATAACCGTGCCTTTGCCCTTGATTTTCCCATGCTCGGAATTTTGGTAGGAAAACGGAGCATACTCCGCAAGGCGGCGGTTTCCCTCGTGATTGCACTCCACGCCTACGATGATCAGCTCCCTTCCGCTCTCCCGCATATAGTCCGCCATGCCCCAGGATTTGCCGAAGGTGGCGTCCTCGTCAAAGAATACATTATGCCCGTCGAACATATACATCACGGGATAGCGCCTGGTTTCGTCCTCATCATAGGATTCCGGGAGGCAGATGTAAGCCCGGCGCGGTTTGTCCCCGGACAGCTTTGGAATGGTGACATCCCATTTTATGACCATTGTGTGATATCCTCCGATAAAATCCGCATAAAAATGTAAGATGAAGTATAGTATAATTCCGAATTTCCGGATTGTCAACAGACTCAGGCGGAAAAAGTGCGTTTTTATAAAAAACATTCGCCCATGTCGGGCGGACATATGGCGCCGCGCCATGGCGGGGCCTGGGTGCGGCCCGTCAAAAGCAGGATGGCGGACGCCCTCCGGCTGTTTGTTATATCCTGTGGAAAACCGGCTTCCGGTCCTCGAAGGTACACACGTATCCAAAGATATCCTGCAGGATGCCGCAGGCAGCGTCGGTGTATTGCCCGACCCGGCCGCAGTTGTGCGCGTCCGATCCCACCGTGACAATTTCACCGCCCAGCTCTTTGAAGCGCCGAAAATAGTCCTCCGTGGGCAGAAAACCGCCGCAGCGGTCAACGCCGCTGGTGTTCATCTCCAGGCCCTTGCCTCTGCGTGCCAGAATGCGCAGGATTTCATCGATGATTTCCCGATGCTCGGCATAGGGAAGCGGCCGAGGCGCGGGATGGCAGGGAGGCTTGCTGATGTAGGTCAGATGGGCCAATACATCAAAATCCGTGTGGATCTGAACGCAGGCCAGCGTCTCCTCCAGATACCGGCGCTCCGCCTGGAATACGGTTTTCCCCCGCCAGTAGGATTCAAAATACACGTCCAGATTCTCCACAAAATGAATGGACCCCAGCACGAAGTCAAACGGCCGCCGTTTCAAATCCTCCCGGAACTGCTCAGTGTTATCCCGGGAAAGCCCGAATTCCATCCCCCGGCGGATCTTCAGGCCGGGGATCGAAAGCCGGTCGTATTCCGCGTTGTACGCCCGGGTGTCAAAGGCCATATTCGGCATCGTCCCCAGGGGATCATAGTCGATATGATCGGTGAAGCAGATCTCCCGCAGCCCGGCGTTTTTTGCGGCCATGGCCAGCGCCCGGCCGGTGTCATGCCCGTCGAAGGACACCCGGGAATGAATATGAAAATCAAACATCTTATCTTCTCTCCTCCCAAAACAGGCGGAATGCCGTAGGCAAAGCCGCCTGGGTGTTGATCTCTTCCTCGGTAAACCAGCGGAAGCAGCCGCCCATGTCGGCCACCTCCAGATAAAATCCCTTCATATTCCATTGAATGTGGGTAAAGATATGCTTTCTGAAAACTTCCCGGGAAAGCGTCCTCGGGCGAAGTCCCAGACGTTCCGTCTCCGCCAGAGCCTCGGCCGCGTCTAAATGCCCCTCCACATTGGGGAACTGCCATAATCCGGCCAGGAGTCCCCTGTCGGGCCGCTTTTCCAGGGCATAACGCCCGTCACAGCGGAGAATGAATACCGTCCGGTCCTCCTGCCGTTTCTCTTTCTTTGGGGCTTTCACGGGCAGTGCCGCCGCGGTTCCGTTCCGGCAGCCCAAGCAGAAGTCCCGGCACGGGCAGCTCTCGCAATGGGGTTTCCGGTTTGGGCCGCAGACCGTGGCGCCCAGCTCCATCAACGCCTGGGTAAAATCCCCCGCTTCTTTGGGGTAGACAGCAGCCAGCGACGCTGTTACAGCTTTTTTGGTGGCTGGCAAATCGATGGGAGCGGAATTCTCCGTCAGCCGGGAAAAAACCCGCAGGACATTCCCATCCACTGCCGGAGTAGGCAGATCAAAGGCGATGGAGCAGATAGCCCCCGCCGTGTAAACTCCTACACCGGGCAGAGCCAAAACCTGGGCATACTCCCTGGGAAACACGCCCCCATAGCGCTCCAGAATTACTCCGGCCGCTTTTTTCAGATTCCGCACCCGGCTGTAGTATCCCAGCCCCTCCCAGAGCTTGTGCAGGACGCCGTCATCGCAGTTCGCCAAGGCTTCCACTGTGGGCAAAGCCGCCAGGAAGCGGACATAATAGCCTTTTACCGCTTCCGCGCGGGTCTGCTGAAGCATGATCTCCGACAGCCAGATATGATAAGGCTCCCGATCCGCCCGCCAGGGCAGCTCCCGGCAGTTTCCATAATACCATGGAAGCAGACAGGAGGGAAGCCGAGTCAGAATTCCATTGTTATCCACGGGGGTTCCTCCTTGGTTTTTGTTATTTTACTACAGGGAGGAATTCGCTGTCAAGGCAGAGCGCGGAAGAAATATCAGTATCATACTGTTTCTTAATAAAAAGGTTGAAAACCTTTTTATAGGGA
>CAZUAN010000128.1:0-4947 GCA_964618385.1 uncultured Oscillospiraceae bacterium
CCCCCATTCCGCATGGCACAGCTTGTATTTTCGGAGTTTATTTCTCCATTGTCTGTTTCCGGTTTAGGTCGCCCTCCTGCCAGCCGGCGCTTTTGCCGCACACAGGGCAAGGATCACAGGCGCGAATCCCCTCGTAGGTATAGCCGCAGTTCAGGCAACGCCAGACAATCGGCTCCTTTTTCTCCGTCAGCTCGCCTCTGCGAAGCTGCTCCTCCAGACTTCGGAACTGATTGTGATGAACCCCCTCGACCCGGGCAATCTGCATCCATAGCCGGGCAGCGTCCTTGTAGCCCTCCCGCCGGGCTGCCTCCGCGAAAGCCGGATAAGCATTGTCGTGCTCATCCTGTTCTCCATTTGCGGCAAAGGCCAGGTTTTCCACTGTGGTACCCAACTGAAACGGATAGCCGGCCTCCACATCGATGTTCTCAGCGCAGCCTCCCAGCTCGTGAAGCATTTCCAGAAATTCTTCGGCGTGGGCAGTTTCGTTGGCGGCAGTTTCCTCAAAGACCCGGGCAATCCACTCGCAGTTTTCCTCCCGGGCCACTTGAGCATAGATGGTGTATCTGGTTCGGGCCTGGGACTCTCCGGCAAAGGAACGAACCAAGTTTTTTCTGGTTTCGGAATGAATAAATTCCATGGATGGCATCCCCTTTCTATGGAAAGGATATCCCAATTTTAAAAGAATATACGAATCCGGAAAGCATCTCCATTCCGGCCGCAATTTTTTGCTATTTTTACTAAAATTCAGAGTTGAAATTTGCCCGATCTCACAAATCCGCAGAGGAAGGACAATTCCCTATTGCATGAAGAACACAAATCGACTATAATATGATTGTCAGAAAATGTGGAGTCGGCCCTGCCGGTTCCAAGATTTATTATTTTTTGGAGGTAATTCAAAATGGCTAATCTTCCCCTGAACATTGATTATACCGGTAAAGTCGTTGTCGTTACCGGCGCCGGCGGCCTGATCTGCGGCGCTATGGCCCGCGCATTCGCATATTCCGGCGCGAAAGTCGCTGCCCTGGATCTGAATGAGGATGCCGTCAAAAAGCTGGCCGACGAGGTCAAGGCAGAGGGCTACATTCTGGAAGGCTACAAAGCCAACGTGCTGGATCTGGACGCGCTGAAGGCTGTCCATGAGCAGGTCGTTGCCGATCTCGGCCCCTGCGACATTCTGGTCAACGGCGCCGGTGGCAACAATGCCCGTGCCCAGACCGACTGCGAATACCACCACGAAGCCTGGGAAGGCTGCAAGACCTTCTTTGACCTGGATCAGAGCGGCGTGGACTTCGTGTTCAAGCTGAACTTCCAGGGTACCCTTCTTCCCACCCAGGCGTTTGCAGTCGATATGGTCGCAAAGAAGTCCGGCGTGATTCTGAACATTTCTTCCATGAACGCCTACATTCCGTTGACCAAGATTCCCGCCTACTCCGCCGCCAAGGCCGCCATCTCCAACTTCACCCAGTGGCTGGCTACCCACTTTGCCGGCAGCGGCATCCGCTGCAACGCCATTGCTCCCGGCTTCCTGGTTTCCGCCCAGAACCACGCGCTGCTGTATAACGCCGACGGCACCCCCACTGCCCGTTCCCACAAGATTCTGAACGGCACGCCCACCCATCGCTTTGTCGACGCGGACGAGCTGATCGGCGCGACCCTGTTCCTGTGCGATGACAAGGCCGCCTCCGCTATCACCGGCGTGGTACTGCCCATCGACGCGGGCTTTTCCGCTTACTCCGGCGTGTAATTTACGCACATTGAAAAGACCTGCCCGCCGGGCAGGTCTTTTTCCGTTGGGATGCATACGGAACGTATAAAGGTTTCTGTCGTCGGGCGATGCCCGCTTTATAATCCTGAAAACGCGGGAAGCGGGCTATCAGGGAAGGTTTGCCCCCCTGATGAACGCGAAAAACAGGAATCCTTTGTGTATTTCCGGCTTTTGAGGCAAAATCAGGGGGTAAGCAGTCCGGCACAGGCTCCGCCCGTTCAGTTTTAGAGGCGGCCTGAAAAACCGGCATTACACGTATTGTTTGAAAAATTCCGCCGCGTCATCATTACACTGCACTGCGTCCGGCAGAAGAATGTTCAAATGGAACACATGCCCCACGGTTTCGTCGCTTTCGCTGCCATAGCATTTCCATGCACAGGAAACGCCCTTCTCCTCCAGCAAGCGGCTCATTGGTTCGGCGTTGGCCCGGAGAAAATCATGGCAGGCGGTGACGAGATAAGCCGGAGGATAGCTCTCCGTGATGGCATCCAGCACCGAGAACCGGGGGTCCTCAGCCGACAGCGTCCGGCCCAGGTAATCCAGATAGATGCCCTTCCGCTCTCCGGCAGCTAGAGAAGCCAGATCATACATGCCGCAGTTCAGACCCACAGCCCGGATATGCACATTGGGCAGGTTCATCGCAAACAGGGCAGCATATTCCGGATTGGTTTGGATGGCAGCATACTGGCTGGCCAGCTGGGCGCCGGCGGAATCCCCTACCAGGATGATCCGATCCGGGTCAAGATGATAGCGCTGGGCGTTTTTCTCCACCCACTGCAGCACCGCGTTGGCATCGGCCAGGGGCGCAGGAAATTTCCATTTTGGGGCCAGGCGATAGTTGAAGTTCACAAAGGCGAAGCCCCGCCGGGCCATGTCCATACCATAGCGGCGGTATGCCTCCTTGGTGCCGTAAACGTATCCGCCGCCGTGAATACTGACAATGGTGGGCATGGGCGCAGATGTTCCTTCAGGGCAGTAAACGTCCAGCAGATTGGCGTTCTCATGGGGGCCATAGGATATGTTTCGGCATTCGCTGACGCCGGCGGGCAATGGAATGGCGGCATCCCGGCTGCGGTCTGCTTTAGCGAACCGATATCGTAACAAAAGGCTTTGCAATGACATAATCGTTTCCTCCGGCAATCCTGCAAGAAACTTGCAATATAATGGAATAGAAATAGTATACCATTTCCATGGAGCAAAAATGTTAACATTCCTGAAATAAAACGATGCTGTATCCCGTCCCGTTGGAAGCTGAACAAAAAAGCCGGCATGTCCGCTTGCGGCGCCAGATTCCAGTATGTTATTCTTGACAGATTCAGGCTTTCCCTTTATAATTTACTCGACCAAACGTATTCAAGGAACTCTCACGAGATACCACATGCAACAGGAGGGGCAATCCAATGCAAAAAATACAAATCATGACCGATTCTGCCAGTGACATCTCCTATGCGGATGAGCAGCGGTATGCCATTTCCATGATTCCGTTTCCCATTACCTTGGGAGACAGAACCTACACCAGTCGGGTGGACTTTAACAATGATCAATTCTATGAATTGATGGCGCAATATGATGAAATCCCCAAAACCTCACAGATCACCTCTTTTCAGTTTCAGGAAATTTATCTGCGTCAGGCTCAGGCCGGTGTCACTGACCTTGTGCTGGTGCTGATCAATTCCCAAGGCTCGTCCACCTATGATAACTCCGTACAGGCCATAAGCCTGTTTTATGAAGATCACCCGGAATATCGGGATAGCTTCCACATTCACAGCTTTGACGGTATGGGCTACAATGCCCTGTACGGCCGTCCTGTGGTGAAGGCGGCACAAATGCTGGAGCAGGGCGCCGGTCTGGAGGACATCCTTCGCTACCTGGAAGGGATTCTTCCCCGGCGGCAGATTTATTTTGGCATTTATGATTTGAAATACGCCGCGAAATCCGGCCGGATTCCCAGCGCTGCGGCATTTGTGGGAACGAAGCTGAATCTGAAGCCGGTCATGAAAATTTTTGACCGGGCCATTACAACAGCGGCCAAATGCCGGGGGGAACGCAAGTTGGTGCAGAAGGTAGCGGAGATGAGTATCGCGGATATGGAGCCGGGAACACCCTACGATCTGATCTACGGCAATGATACGGACTGCCTGGAGGAGCTGCGGGTACTCATGGTGCAGCAGCTTGGCTATGAACCGGAGGGCGCTTATCAGATTGGCGCCGCCGTCGCGTCCAATTCCGGGCCAAAGGTGGCCGGTGTGGCGTTTACCATAAAGAAAACGGTATAATACGGATTCTTTATAAAACCGAACGGTTTTATAAAGAAGGAACCGCCGCAAAAGCCGTCTCATATTATTTCTGGATAAAATGGTTCCCTTTTATCCAGAAAACATCGCCTTATAGGATCTTCCTATAAAAAGGTTCCATCCTTTTTCATAAAAACCGGGGAAGCTTTGATAAAATCGGCAAAAGCCGATGGCGAGAGATTTTGTCCCATTCGTCCGCAGACGATTTATTCAGAGTTTCCCTCGTATAACAAAAACGAAAAAACCGCGCCTGCAGGCGCGGCTTTTTGCACGGGTTCTCTGTGAAAAGCGGGCAAACCCCATGAACGTGCGGATTACTCCAGGGCCAGATGGCTTTTCTTCAGCGCGGTACGGATGGCCGCAGCCAGAATGGGGGCGAAGATAATGGCAACAACGGCGTTGAAGATGGTGGCCGGAAGCTTGCCGATCACGGTCACCAGGGCGGCATCCGCACTCAGGCCCTGAATCAGCAGGCCGTTATAGAAGTAGCTCTTTGCCAGATACAGAACGGCGTATGTCAGCGCGCCCGCGATGGTGGCAATCATAGATCTGACGTAGCTCCGGTTCTCCTTACCGCTCCATGCTACAAGACCGGCAACCAGGCCGTAGGCTCCCTTGAACAGGAAGGTGATCCAGGCTTCGGAGAGGTACAGCGGATTGGTCATATCGTAGATCGCGGAGCCAAGACCGGCAGCCAGGCCGCCGAACCAAGGGCCAAGCAGGATGCCGGACAGGGCACAGAAGATGTTACCCAGATGGAAGGATGTGGTACCCGCAACTTCCAGGGGCAGGGTGATCCGCAGCGCGGAGCCTGCAACGGTCAGGGCGGCCAGCAGTGCGGTGCGCACGAGCTTCTTCGTTGAGATGGTTTGTTTCTTTTCCATGATT
>CAZUAN010000129.1:0-4885 GCA_964618385.1 uncultured Oscillospiraceae bacterium
CCTGCCTTTCGCGCGTGCGGCAAGCTTATCAGCGAATACTACCTTCGGGGCGATTATGTCCCCTGCTTCCAGGGCCACCTGAAGCTGGCCCTGCAGAAATACCCCCTGGCCGAATGCCAGGTGGGATACTTCTACTGGCACGGCCTGGGCGTTGAGAAGGATCTGGGCAAAGCCCTGTACTGGAGCCAGCGGGCCGCCCGGCATGGCGATCCGGATGCGCCCACCAACGCGGCGGAAATTCAGGCCGAGCTTCTGCAAAGCTCCCTGGGGGACATCGGCCAATAAGGAGGGGACGGTATGGTATACCGAGTTTATGTAGAGAAAAAGGAAAATCTGGCCAACGAAGCCAAAGGACTGCTGAATGAGGCCCGGAACCTGCTGGGCATCGGCAATCTGGAAAATGTGCGTATTATTAACCGCTATGACGCGGAGAATATCTCCAGAGAGCTGTTCGACTACGCAGTAAAAACCGTCTTTTCCGAGCCGCAGCTGGATATTGCCGCCCTTTCCGTCGATCTGCCCGGCGCTTACGTGTTCGCTGTGGAGGCCCTGCCCGGCCAGTTTGACCAGCGGGCGGACTCCGCCGCCCAGTGCATCCAGATTATCTCCCAGGGCGAGCGGCCTCTGATCCGCACTGCCAAGATCTATGCCCTGTACGGTGCGCTCTCCGAAGCCGACATTGCCGAGTTTAAGAAATACGTCATCAACCCGGTGGAGTGTCGGGAGGCCGCCTTGACGTTGCCCGAAACCTTGGCCGCTCAATATGATATCCCCACACAGGTGGCAACCCTGAAGGGCTTTACCGCGCTGGGTCAGGCGGGCCTGTCTGATTTCATCCGGCAGTATGGCCTTGCCATGGACTTAGATGACATTACCTTCTGTCGGGACTATTTTCTCCGGGAGCGCAGAGATCCTACCATCACGGAGATCCGTATGATTGACACCTATTGGTCTGACCACTGCCGCCACACCACCTTCGGAACCATCATCGACAGCGTAACCTTTGAAGATCCGCTGCTGCAGAAAACCTATGAGAAGTATCTGGCCGTGCGGGAAGCTCTGGGCCGCGAAGAAAAGCCCATTTGCCTGATGGATCTGGCCACCATTGCCGCAAAGCACCTGAAAGCCAACGGCCGATTGGACAAGCTGGATGAATCTGAGGAGATCAACGCCTGTACCGTTAAGATTGACGTCACCTTGGACGGTGTCACCGAACCATGGCTGCTGCTGTTCAAGAACGAAACCCACAATCATCCCACGGAGATCGAACCCTTCGGCGGCGCGGCAACCTGCATCGGCGGCGCCATTCGGGATCCTCTTTCCGGACGCGCCTATGTCTATGGCGCCATGCGCGTCACCGGCGCGGCGGACCCCTTAAAGCCCGTTTCGCAGACGATTCCCGGCAAGCTTCCCCAGCGGAAAATTGTCACCACCGCCGCCGCTGGCTATTCCTCCTACGGCAACCAGATCGGGCTGGCCACCGGCATCGTGGATGAAATCTACCATCCCGGCTACGCCGCCAAACGCATGGAGATCGGCGCGGTTATTGCCGCCGTCCCTGGGGAAAATGTCCGCCGGGAACGCCCCATCCCCGGCGATGTGGTCATCCTGCTGGGCGGCAATACCGGCCGGGACGGTATCGGCGGCGCCACCGGCTCCTCTAAGGCCCACAATGCCCAGTCTGTGGAGACCTGCGGGTCCGAGGTTCAGAAGGGAAATGCCCCTGAGGAGCGCAAGCTCCAGCGCCTGTTCCGAAACGGAGAAGCCTCCCGCCTGATTAAACGCTGCAATGACTTCGGCGCGGGCGGCGTGTCGGTGGCCATTGGCGAGCTGGCCGACGGCCTGACCATCGACTTAAACGCCGTGCCTAAGAAGTACGAAGGCCTGGACGGCACCGAGCTGGCCATCTCCGAATCCCAGGAGCGCATGGCCGTGGTGGTGGAAAGCAAGGATGTCCCCCGGTTCCTGGAGCTGGCCTCCGCCGAAAATCTGAACGCCGTACCCGTGGCCGTGGTCACGGAGCAGGCCCGCCTGGTGATGAACTGGAACGGCAAAACCATATGCGACATCAGCCGGGATTTCCTGAACTCCAACGGCGCGGCAAAGCATATCCATGTCGCTACCGCCAGGCCGGGTTCCTTTGCAAAAACGGTAACTGGTGCGTTTGCCGAAAACTTTCTGAAGACTGCTTCCGATCTGAACACCTGCTCCAAGCGGGGTCTGTCCGAGCGGTTTGATTCCACCATCGGCGCGGGTACGGTACTGATGCCATTTGGCGGCAAATATCAGCTGACACCCGTCCAGGCCATGGTGCAGAAGATCAGCGCGGAGAAAAAGCATACCGACGACTGTTCGTTTATGGCTTTCGGCTACAATCCCTTCATCACCTCCGCCTCTCCCTATCACGGCGCGTATCTGGCGGTGGTGGAGTCTGTGTGCAAGCTCATCGCCTCCGGCGCTTCCTTTGCCGATACCTATCTGACCTTTCAGGAGTATTTTGAGCGCCTGGGCAAGGAGCCGGCACGCTGGGGCAAGCCCATGGCGGCGCTGCTGGGCGCGTTCCAGGCCCAGATGGATCTGGGCATCGGCGCCATCGGCGGCAAGGACTCCATGTCCGGCTCCTTTGAAAACCTGGATGTGCCGCCTACGCTGGTCTCCTTCGCCGTTACCACCGGCAAGGCCTCCGACGTTGTCTCTCCCGAATTCAAGGCTGCCGGCCATACCGTCTGCCTGTTAAAGCCCCGCTATGAGGAAAACGGTCTGCCGGAAGCCCGTTCCCTGCTGGACAATCTGACGACTGTCACGGGGCTGCTTCGCAGTGGCAAGGCGCTGGCCGCTTACACCCCCGGCATGGGCGGTGTCGCGGAGGCTGTCATGAAGATGGGTTTCGGCAATGGCTTCGGGTTGGCCTTTGACAGCGGCGTGACACCGGACGAGCTGTTCGGTTACGCCTACGGCAGCTTCGTGCTGGAGATGTCTGAGGGCACGGTGGGTAAGGCTCTGGGCATAACCACTGCGGACGGGTCCTTCTCCTACCAGGGGGAAGCCCTGACGCAGGCAGAGGTTTTGAGCGCCTATGAGGACAAGCTGGAATCGGTATACGCCTGCAATATCCCCGCCGACGACGAACCCATGCAGGCGTTCTCCTTTGAAGCGGGGCAACGGAAAGCCCCGGCGGTGAAGACCGCACGGCCCAAGGTGCTGATCCCCGCTTTCCCCGGCACCAACTGCGAATATGACTCGGCCAAGGCTGTCCGTGACGCGGGTGCGGAGCCGGAGATCATCGTCATCAACAACCTGAGTGCAGACGGCATTGCCCGCAGCGTGGAGCGCTTCGCCGATGCGCTGAAGCAGGCGCAGATCGTCTTCATCCCCGGCGGTTTCTCCGGCGGCGATGAACCCGACGGCTCGGGCAAGTTTATCACCGCGTTCTTCCGCAATATGGCCATTAAGGAGGGGGTTGCCGATCTGCTGGAACACCGGGATGGACTGATGTGCGGCATCTGCAACGGTTTCCAGGCGCTGATTAAGCTGGGCCTGGTACCTTATGGCAGAATCCTCGACACCGATGAAACCTGCCCCACCCTGACGTTCAACACCATAGGCCGCCACCAGAGCCGCATTGTTCGGACTCGGGTGGCCTCCAATAAATCCCCCTGGCTGAGCCTGACCAATGTGGGAGATGTGTATAATGTCCCTATTTCCCATGGCGAGGGAAGATTTTTGGCCAGCGAGGAATTGATTCACCAATTGGCGGAAAACGGCCAGATTGCCACCCAGTATGTGGATCTAAACGGCCTTCCCACCGCCGATGTACGATTCAATCCAAATGGTTCGCGGTACGCAATTGAAGGCATCACCTCCCCGGACGGCCGGGTCTTCGGCAAGATGGGCCACAGTGAGCGCATCGGCAAGGGCCTGTACCGGAATGTGCCGGGTGAGTACGATATCCGGATGTTTGAGGCTGCGGTAACCTATTTTCAATAACCGGTCAAAAGCCCCGGACGGGAAACCGTCCGGGGCCGAAGCTCACTCGTTGACGCAGTGCTAACAGATATTTTACATTTTGACCGTTTTGTGCTATAATCGTTCCAGTATTCTTTGGGAGAGGACGCCATGATCATCAGTGCAAGCCGGCGGACAGATATTCCAACCTACTATTCCGAAATGTGCCCAAACTCCCTTAAAAAGAACTGGAGGAATGGTCATGACTTTCCGGAGCGCCATTGGGAGCGATCTCCCGCAAATCGCCAGCCTATACCGCGCCGCCATCGGCACCCCAGGCTGCACCTGGAACGAAAGCTATCCCGGGGTCTTGGAACTGGAACATGATTTCGCGTCCGGCAATCTGTACGTGCTGGCCGAGGGCAAAACGGTCATCGGCGCGGTGTCCGTTGTCTTCCCCAACGAACTGGATGATGCCTGCGCCTGGGAAGTCCGAAACGCCAAGGAAATCGCCCGAGTCGTCATTTCCCAGGACTGCAGAGGCCGCGGTCTGGCTGCCCAAATGCTGCCTAAGTTGTTTGACAAGCTGCACCGGGAGGGCTGCGCCGCCATTCACCTCTGCGCCGCCTGCTGCAACAACGCCGCCATCAAAACCTACCGGCGTTTGGGCTTTGCTTTCCTCGCCCAGGCGGAGCTGTACGGACACCCGTTCTGCTTATGTGAAAAGAAGCTATGACAAATCCCAGGGCTGCGGCTGTAACCCCGGGACGGCTTTTCTTTATTTTCATACTAGTTCTTATTAAAAAGGTTACAAACCTTTTTATAGCACCGCAGGTGCGTTAAGAACAGTATGAGACGGCTTTTGCGGCGATTCGCCGCAAAAGGGAAGCGCCATTAGGCGGTGCCTTCTTTATAAAAATGAAACATTTTTATAAAGAAA
>CAZUAN010000130.1:0-4783 GCA_964618385.1 uncultured Oscillospiraceae bacterium
GCCGGTTCTTGCCGATTCAAACAGAACTTCCCTAATCTTCGTTTACTTGCTCCGGTTCCCGGGAGCGTTCTACAATGCCGCAAATGATATCCGCGCACTGCGGGACGCCAAGAGTACCGCTGTCCAGACAGATGTGGTAGTTTTGAGATTGGCCCCAGGTGCGGCCAGTATAGTGCTGGTAATTCACCCGACGGCGTTTGTCCTTTTCCTGCAGTCTTGCCTCGGGACTTTTATCAGATTCTCCGTAGCGGCGGACAATACGTTCCGCACGGAAGGGAATGTCGGCGAAAATGTATGCGTGAAGGGCGTCTTCGCGATCCTTCAGAATGTAGTCCGCATTCCGCCCCACAATCACGCAGGGACCTTTTTCCGCCAACTGCTGGATGACGCTGCACTGAATGCTCCACAGAAAGTCAGCGGCGGACAGGCCGTTCATGACTCCGGGGATACCCTGAGGCGCAAAAGCATAGGAAAACGGACTGCTGCTGGGGGAATGTTCGCCGTGCTCCTCCACGAATTGGGGAGCAAAGCCGGTTTCCATGGAGATCTGATCAACCAGTTCCTTGTCATAAAAGGGAATGCCCAGCTTCTGCGCGACAATGCGCCCCACCGATCGGCCCCCGGAACCAAATTCGCGGCTGATGGTAATGATTCTCTTTTCCATGTATATGCCTCCTCTCGAGAACGTGAAATGCTTCTTTTTAGATATTATAGTAAAATTGCCAGCAGATGTCAATAGGATATCGCATTTTTTGGAAAAATTGACCAGAAAGAGCAGGGAGTAACCTCCCTGCTACTGAATATGTTCCTCCGCAAAATTGTCGAGGACAAAAACGCCCATCTCTCCCCGGTCAGGCGCGTCAAATTTTTTAATGCTGCAGCTGTCAAACGCGGGGCAGAGTTCCTCCTCTGGGTCCAGCCGGATACACTCGGGTTTCTTCTTTTTCATGACTTCACCTCTGTTGACAGGATGCCCGAAAATCCGACATTTATGCAAATTATCCGGAAAGCTGTCAGACGGCTTTTTCCCGGGTCAGCACGGCGGCGGAAACAGGGCTGACGCAGATGCTTCCTGAGGCAAAAGCCAGAACCGTTGTACCTGCCAGACCATCCCGGATATTCACATCCCAGCGACCGTCGGGCAAAGAAACCGCGACAGGCTGGATATCGGCGTTGAAAACGGCAAAAATTTCCCGGGTGTTGTCATCCGCACGGAAGGCCACAGTATGGCTGTTCTCGATGGGTACAGGATGAACGCATTGCTTGACTGCCTCCCGGGAGGTCAGACGCAGGCCGGGGTGGGCTTTGCGGAAAGCAATAAGTCCCCGGTAGTATTCCACAGTCTGCTGGTATTCTGCCTTGTCCAGATCATCCCATTTCAGGGAATTGACGCTGTCGGGAGAATGGTAACTGTTGCCAACAAAGCATCCTCTTTCGCCGGGCTTGGTGCGCAGCATTTCCTCCCCGGCCTGAATGAAAGGAATGCCCTGGGACAGAATGGTAAAGGCCGCAGCCAGATTGTTCATTTTGACCCGAGTCTCTCTGGGAACATCCGGTGCGGCCAGAGAGATCCGATCGAATAGCGTGTGATTGTCATGACAGGAGACATAATTGATGCTCTGATCTGGCCCGGCTGGCCAGGAGGGCAGCCCCAGAAAACAAGCTTCCAGGGCAGTCTTGGAGCAGTGCGCGCCGGTGACATAGCCGGGGGCCGTATTTTCGAAGACAGGGCCGCGCATCAGATCCCGAATGGTGTCGTTGAAAAAAGCAAATCCTGGGATCAGAGCGGCATTTTCCTGTACCGTCAATTCCACATTCGGCCGGGTAAGGGCTGTGTCCATACGCCAGCCCTCGCCGTAGAAAATTACATTGGGATGGCGCTGGTGTACGGTGCGCATGGCTTCCTTTATGGTCTGCACATCTATCAGACCGGCCAGGTCAAAGCGAAAACCGTCCATATGGTACTCGTCAGCCCAGTATTTCACGGAATCCACAATGTATTTGCGCACCATAGCGCGCTCGGTAGCGGTGTCGTTGCCGCAGCAGGAGCCATTGGAATAGACGCCGTCGGAGCGGATGCGGCTGAAATACCCGGGAACGATTTTGTTGAAGCAGAAGCTCTTGGCGTCAAAAACATGGTTATATACCACATCCATGACCACGCTGATGCCGTTTTCATGCAGAGCCTTTATCATTTGCTTCATTTCCCTTATCCGGACCGCACCGTCATATGGGTCGGTCGCATAGGAGCCATCGGGAACGTTGAAATTTACCGGATCATAGCCCCAGTTGAACTGAGGTTCCCGGCGGCGCTCGTCGCTATAACCAAAGTCAAAGACGGGCATCAGCTGCAAATGAGTAATACCCAGCCGTTTGATATGATCCAATCCGATGGGCTGGCCCCTTTCCGTTTTGACGCCGGTTTCAATCAGCCCCAGAAATTTCCCCTTATTCTGGATGCGGGAGCTGCGGTGCGCGGACAGATCCCGGATATGCAGCTCATAGATGACCGCGTCGGTAATCTGCCTCCCGGCGCTGGGGCTCCGGTCCTTTTCCCAGCCGGCAGGGGATGTGCTGTCCAGATCAATGACCATAGCCCGTTCCCCGTTGACACCGGTGGCCCTGGCATAAGGATCACAGGCCTCCGATATTTGGCCGTCCACCATGACGAGATAGGTGTAGTAGATGCCGTTCAGATCCCCAAAGTGCTGGGCAACCCAGGTGCCGTTTACATCGGGCCGCATATGCAGCTGGTACAGCAGGTCACCGGTATGGGCGGTGCCGCTGCGGTAGAGGTTGACGGTCACTTCCCGGGCCGTAGGTGCCCAGAGCCGGAAGGTGGTTTGCCGGGGGGTCCAGGTGGCGCCCAAATCGTTTCCAAAGTAGGTATAGTTTTCTTCAAATTCCCGCGTTTCGTAGCGTTCATACATGGCGGCTGATACTCCTTTTGGCAGGAAAGAGGTTTCTCTTCTCTATTATAACACGGACGGCGGGGGATGTGTTATCCCAGCTGCGCGATGGCGGCGCGGATGCGATCCACGGTACGCTGGGGGCCAAGAATCTGCATGACCGTGTACAGGTCAGGGGAATTGGTCTTGCCGGTGACAGCCAGACGCAGGAAGGTGGACACATCCGCTACAGTGCCGGGGAAGGCGGAGGGATCGGCCTTGTAGGCCTTCATGTCGGCGGTGAAGCCAATGGCAGCCGTGATCTGCTTGACCTTATCGAACCAAGTGTTGGCGTCGTCGCAGGGGTCAAACTGCTCCAGAAAGCGGTTCAGGACATCCGAAATGACAGTGTGGTCAAAGGCTTCCCCAAACACGGGCTTTTCCAAATATTCGTCGTAGAAGAATCCCATGTAGGGCTTGGCATCCTTCCAGACAGCCAGGTCTTTTCTGGGCTTCCTGCCGCCCCGACCGATGGCGAGAATCCGTTTGGCATAGTCGGGATCGGCTGCCAGTTTCGCGGCAAAATCGGGATCAAATTCCTTTGCCCATTCCAGAAGCAGGGCATAGACCTCCTCCGCACGCATGCGGGAGATCACATTTTTCGAAACGTCCACCAGCTTGGCATAGTCAAACAGGCTCCCGGCGGGGTTCAGCTTCTTGGGACTGAATTTGAAGGCGCTGATGTCCGCGCCGGGATTGGCACGCCGCCAGTCCTCAAAGTTGGAATTCAGCACGGTCATCAGGTATTCCCGCATGGCCTGGATGGAGAAGCCCTCCGCTCTGTAGTAGGTCAAAGCCAACTCGGGATCCTTGCGCTTGCTGAGCTTGCGTTTGGAATTGCCGTCCATCTTCATCAGCGGCCCAATATGGACGTATTTCGGCAGCTTAAAGCCCAGAGCCTGGAACAGCTGAATGTGAAAGGGCAGGCTTGGCAGCCATTCGTCACCCCGGACAACGTGAGTGGTGCGCATCAGGTGGTCGTCCACCGCGTGGGCAAAGTGGTAGGTGGGAATGCCGTCGGACTTGAGAAGAACATGGTCAACGTTGTTTTCCGTGATGGTCAGCTTTCCCTTCACCAGATCGTCAAACTTGAACTGACGGTCAATGCTGCCCGTGGACTTAAAGCGAAGCACCCAGGAATTGCCGGCGGCAAGCTGAGCGCGAATGTCCTCCATGGGACGCTCACGCCAGACGGCGTACTTTCCATAGTAGCCGGTGGTTTCCTTGCTGGCCTCCTGCTGCCTCCGCACGGCGGACAGTTCCTCCTCCGTACAGAAGCAGGGATAGGCCTTGCCCTCGGAAACCAGTTTCTTGGCGTAAACATGGTAAATAGCGGCTCTCTGGCTCTGACGGTAAGGACCGTAACAGCCATTATCGCCATTTATGGTTGCACCCTCGTCAAAGTGGATATTGTAAAATTTCAGGGTGTTAATGAGTACTTCTACGGCGCCGGGGACCTCCCGTTTGGCGTCAGTGTCCTCCACCCGCAGAAACAGCACGCCGCCGGACTGATGCGCCATCCGCTCGGAAATCATACCCTGAACCAGATTGCCCAGATGGACAAAGCCGGTGGGGGAGGGAGCCATCCGGGACACCACCGCGCCATCGGACAGATTCCGCTGGGGGAACCGGGCTTCTAAATCCTCCGGGGTTTCGTTCACATCGGGAAAAAGCAATTCGGCAAGAGCCTGATAATCCATAGTCAACTACCTCTTTTGTCATGATATTCTCGCATGGAGTATAGCATATCCAAGGTAAGAAATCAATCGCGGATATACCAAAAAAATCTCGAAAAAGGGAAAAAAGGGGGTTGACAAAAAGGGGGAAGGAGTGGT
>CAZUAN010000131.1:0-4683 GCA_964618385.1 uncultured Oscillospiraceae bacterium
TCCGTGCGGATCTGGGCGCAGGCCTCGTCCACCAGGTCGATGGCCTTGTCCGGCAGGAACCGATCCGTAATATACCGGTGAGACAGGGTCGCCGCCGCGAGAATGGCGGAATCCGCAATTTTCACGCCATGGAAAACCTCATACCGCTCCTTCAGGCCGCGCAGAATGGCAATGGTGTCTTCCACAGTCGGCTCATCCACCAGAACGGGCTGAAACCGGCGCTCCAGGGCGGCGTCTTTTTCAATATACTGGCGGTATTCATCCAGAGTGGTGGCACCGATGCAGTGCAGCTCGCCCCGGGCCAGCATGGGCTTGAGCAGATTTCCCGCGTCCATGCTGCCCTCGGTCTTCCCGGCGCCCACGATGGTGTGCAGCTCGTCAATGAACAGCAGAATCCGGCCGTCGGATTTTTTGACCTCATTGAGAACCGCTTTCAAACGCTCCTCAAATTCGCCCCGGTATTTCGCGCCGGCCACCAGCGCGCCCATGTCCAGGGAGAAAATGGTCTTGTCCTGCAAAGATTTCGGGACATCCTTCTTCACAATCCGCTGGGCCAGGCCTTCGACGATGGCCGTTTTTCCAACGCCCGGATCTCCGATCAGCACGGGATTGTTCTTGGTCTTTCGGGACAGAATGCGGATCACGTTCCGGATTTCCTCATCCCGGCCGATGACCGGATCCATTTTCTGCTCCCGGGCGCGCTTCACCAGGTCCGTGCCGTACTTCTCCAGCGCGTCGTACGTGCCTTCCGGGCTGTCAGAGGTGACGCGCTGGTTGCCGCGGACAGACTGCAAAGCCTTCAGAATATTTTCCTTGGTTATGCGGTAGGTTTCGAACAGATTTTTTACACCGCCCCGGGCGGCGTCCAGCAGACCGAGAAACAGGTGCTCCACCGAGACAAATTCATCCTTCATGGTTTTGGCCTCGTCCTCTGCGGAGGCGAAGGCCGCGTCCATATCGGCTGTAATATAGAAGCGGTCTGCCTCCCGGCTGGTTTTGACAGCGGGGAGCTTGCGCAGCTCACTGACGGCGGCGGCTTCCAGGCTTTCTACGGTGACGTCCATTTTCCTCAGCAGCTGCGGGATCAGCCCGCCCTCCTGCCGGAGCAGTGCCAGCAGCAGATGTATCTGCTCCATCTGCTGGTGGGAGTTCTGAACTGCCAGCTCCCGGGCGCTCTGGACAGCTTCCAGAGACTTCTGGGTATAGTTTTGAAAATTCATACAGCTATCCTTCCTTTCAGCTTTTAGCACTCTCAGCCTTAGAGTGCTAATTCTCTTTGCTTTAACTATACTCCATTTTTCCAAAAAGTCAAGGCCCTCATCCTCAATGCTACAAAATGTTCACAACTTGTGGACGCTGGGGCATGGAATCCGCAAACGCCGCATCGGAGGAATTGGTAAAAATACATAAATTCTGATTCCGTTTTTTTACGTGCTTAATACATATTTAATATTTCGCCCCTTATTTTTTAATACCCCCAGGATATAATATAGGCATAGAAAACATTCTTTTTCATTTTCTTACCTCTCTTTTCTCTGAAAAATCCCCGATACGGTCTGGTCAACCGTATCGGGGATTTTTCCGCTCTTGCAATATATCCGCAAATATGCTACTATAATAGAATCCTGTTGCAGGGAAATAAAGGATGTGCAGATAGAAAATGAAGAAATTAAGCCGCGGGGCGTATGAGGATACCAAGGGCTTTGTCCGGGTGGCGGAAACGCTGCTGGAAGTGCTGATCCTGACGCTGCTGTATTATTTTGCATGGAAAAAGGGCTATGGCCTGTCTTATTTCGCATACAAGGGCAAATATGTGCTGATGGGCGTCTATGCGGCGCTGGTATACGTATTCTTTCAAAATTCCGACTGCGTCATGTTCGGGCAGCTGCATTTTATGGATCTGGTGATTGGCCAGATCATTTCCCTGGTGCTGGCCAATTTTGTCACCTATTTTCAGCTGTGCCTGATTGCCAACGAGATGCTGTCCCCGACCCCCATGCTGCAGCTGTTTGTTGTCGAGGCGTTGGTGGCCATTGCCCTAGTCTATGTGTATACCAGACTGTACCATAAGCTGTACGCGCCACACGACATGCTGCTGATCTACGGCCATAAGCGGGGGGTTGGGCTGAAGATCAAGATGGATTCCCGCCCGGATAAGTATCATATCAGCAAACTCATCAATGTGGACGAGGGACTGGAAGCGGTGTGCCGGGAGATCCCGAAATATGACGCGGTAATCCTGAACGACGTGCCTGCCCAGATTCGCAATGATATTCTGAAATACTGTTATCGCTACCGCATCCGTACCTATGTGGCGCCAAAGCTGACAGACATCATGATCCGCGGCGCGAAGAACAACACCCTGTTCGACACGCCGCTGCTGCTGGTAAAGGGTACGGGCCTGACGCCGGCTCAGCGGGTGGCCAAGCGGACGATGGATATTGTACTGTGCGCTGTTGCCATGGTCGTGGCGGCGCCGGTGATGCTGATAATCGCGGCGGCCATCAAGCTGGAGGACGGCGGCCCTGTGTTCTATAAGCAGAAGCGGCTGACGCGCAATGGCCGGGAATTCGACATTTTGAAATTTCGAAGCATGATCGTGGACGCGGAGAAATATGCCGGCCCTGTGCTGGCGACGGAGGCCGACCCCCGCATTACCAAGGTGGGAAAGGTCATTCGCGCCGCCCGTCTGGATGAGCTGCCGCAGATTTTGAACATTCTGAAGGGGGATATGAGCATTGTCGGGCCGCGGCCGGAGCGGAAGGTCATTGCCGACCAGTATTGCAGGGATATCCCCGAGTTTGCCTACCGCCTGAAGGTTCGCGGCGGACTGACCGGCTATGCCCAGATTTACGGCAAGTACAATACCAGCGCCTATGATAAGCTGCGTCTGGATCTGATGTACATTGAAAATTATTCCCTGCTGCTGGATGTCAAGCTGATGATCCTGACGCTGCGGATTCTTTTCAGCAAGGACAGCACAGAGGGCGTCGATAAGGCGGAAGAAAACCAAAAGCTGGCAGAGCAGCTTCTCCAGGAGATGGAACAGGGCGATTCGGAGGAATGACTCCCGATGCCGAACAAGCAGAAGCCTTCTTCCCCAGAAAGCGGGCGGCTTTTCTGTCAAACGGGTAGTATTGTGTATCCGGACAGCCCATTCCGGGGCTGGCGTTTTGCAGGCGAACGGGATGCCGAAAAGGACAGATGTTTGAAATTATGTGTTGAAAAGCGGCTCGAATTATGTTATACTCTGTAATAATTTTGGAACCGTATTCCTTGTCAGGCCGCCAATGGGACAGAATGCCGCACAGAAAGCTTCCCAGGAAATCGGCTGGGAACGCAAACGGGTGAAGGGAGGAAAGGAGGCGCTATGAACGATTTGTTGATTTCTGTAATCATACCTGTGCATAATTGTGCGCAGTATATTGCTCAAGCGATTGATTCCGCCTTGCTTCAGGATGTTCCAATGGAGATTCTGGTGCTGGACGACGGTTCCCGGGACAATCTGGATCAGGTAATGCGGCAATATCAAAAGGATTCCAGGGTTCATTATCTGAAAAACGAAAAGCAGATGGGTGTTGCCAAGACCCGCAACCGTGGCGTGGAACTGGCAAAGGGAGACTATATTGCTTTTCTGGATGCGGACGATTACTGGGCGGAAGGCAAGCTGAAAAAGCAGCTGGAACTGATTCGGGGAACGGATGTTGTGCTTTGCTCCACTGCCAGGGAATTGATGCTGCCCAGCGGGGAGCTTACAGGGCATGTTATTCCGGTGAAGGAGGTTCTGACCTACCATGACCTGCTTTATCATAACCAGATCAACTGTTCCTCTGTGCTGATCCGCACAGAAGTCGCCCGGGAATTCCCCATGTTTCATGATGACAGCCACGAGGATTACCTGATGTGGATGAAGGTTCTGGAAAAATACGGGAAAGCCTTCGGAATCAATGAACCTCTGCTCAAATACCGGGTCAGCCTTACCGGAAAGTCCGGCAACAAGTGGAAATCCGCGAAAATGACATTCCAGGCATATCGGTATATGGGTTTCGGTTGGGTCAAAACCTGTTTGTGCTTTTTCAGCTATGCCGTTCACGGTGTCCAGAAGCACTGGCTGAGCTGCCTGGGAGACAAATGGAAGCATCATGATTCATAGCGCCTTTGTCAGGATTGTCTGCCTTTTTGCCGCAGTCCGGCAAGAGGCTGCCCATAATCTGGCAGTCTGCCTCCCGCACCGCCGTGCGTACCGGGAGGCGGCGCTCTGATACCGAGAAAATATAAGGAAGCACGGCGAATCAGCAAGCGGAGGGTCATCCAGGCAGCAATCCGCTCGGCTTCTCCCGGCCGGCCCTGCGTGCTGTCTGGGAAGGAGAGCGGAATTTTCTCCTGCGGCGGGCTTGAAAAAGCAGCCGATCTGTGCAGTGTTTCCGCAGTGACCTGCTTGGCCGCATGGAACAGGACGGAGATGATCCGTCCATTTTTATTTCATGTTGGGCCTTGTTTGGAAACCAGTCAAAACGCCCAAACAGCGGGGCTTTTCCGCATCCTATGGAATCCGGGAAAGCCGGGCTATTGTAATCAGCGTACGGCATCGCATCCGGAATATCGTGCGGCAGTTAAAAGAAAAACCATTCGGCACAGCAGAGTCAGGGCAGCATTGCTCTGACTCTGCTGCGTTTTATTATA
>CAZUAN010000132.1:0-4624 GCA_964618385.1 uncultured Oscillospiraceae bacterium
ATTTTCCGGCCGCCGTCACAGACGGGTCAATTGCTTCTGCCGCCGGTTCAGGATGATATAATAGGTGAGATTGATGACAATGCCGAATACTGTTGCGCAGGGGGCAGCCAGTCCGATCATGGTAAGGCTGGCATTCGGCTGCACGCTCATCACATAGGACATGGGCAGACGTACGATAAAGGTCTGCGCCAGTCCCTGCAGCATGACAAACAGGGTACGCTGGTGGCCGTTATAATAGCCGACGAAGCTGAACAGAAAAGCCGTGGCGATGGCCTCCAGTGCAAAGCCCTTCAGGTATGCCGCTGCACAGACAATAACCGATGTGTCTCCGGAAAAAATCATGGCCAGCAGATCGCCGTGGAAGAACGCGAAATACGCGATGAAAATACCAATGCCGCCGCCAATCCCCATGCCGACAGCCATGGCCTTTTTTGCGCGCTGTTCCTGACCCGCGCCCACATTCTGAGCCACAAAGGACGCCATGGACTGCATTAGCGCTGCGGGAACCAGCATGATAAAGTTTACAATTTTGTTTGCCACGCCGTATCCGGAGGAGGCCTCCAGCCCCAGACGGTTGATAAAGGCGCACAGGGCCAGGAAGGAAAGCTGTGTCAGAACTTCCTGAAACGCGATGGGCGCGCCCACACGCACAAAGCTGCCAATCTCCTTGCTGAAGCGGATGTACTCCCATTTCATGGTGAATGGCGGGTTCCGCTTTATGATGATGATGACGGACAGAAGAACGCTGACAGCCTGGGCCAATACGGTTGCCAGAGCCGCGCCTGCCACATTCCAATGAAAGACAGCAATGAACAGCAGATCGCACAGGATATTGACCACGCACGCGATTCCCACAAAAACCAGAGGCATTTTGGAGTCACCGATCCCGCGGGAGATGCTGCTGATTACATTGTAAGCGATGATGAAGAAGATTCCGCCGCCGCAAATACGGACATACAGCACAGTCAGATCAACGGCTTCCTCCGGCGCCTGCATCAATATTGCAAGCGGCCTTGCGAATACGAGCATAATAACCGCCAGGATAACCGATAAAATGAGAAACAGAAAAATAGCGCCGCCTACCAGTTGCCCGACTTTTTCTTTCTTCTTTTCTCCCAGATACCGTCCCATGATCACCGTAATGCCCATGGAAAGCCCCGTAATGGTAAAGGTTACCAGATTTACAATGCTGCTTCCGGTGGACACGCCGGAAATGCCCGCCGTGGTTCCGAACTGTCCGACGACCAGAATGTCCACCGCTCCATACATGGCCTGTAAAATCAGCGAGCCGAGGATGGGAATCATGAATTTTAACAGCTTCGGGACGATTTTTCCTTGGGTAAAGTCATTTTTGTTTTCTTCCATACGGTTTTCTCCTCTCCTTACAAAAGCATTTTTTGGACATCCGTGTATTATTTTCCCCGGAGGGCTGGGCCGTTTTTCAAGCCGGAGGATGGACGACAGCTTCCCTGCTCCTCCCTTGCCTGGGAAAGCGCCTGATCCGCAATAGCCAAGGTGTTTTTTACCAGCACCTCCGGTTTCAGGTAGTTCCGGTAATACTCCGCATTGGCCTGCTTCATGGCGAAAAGCGCTTCCGGGGACTCTGCCAGATGCTGCACCGCATCAATACATTCCGGCGCAGAGGAAAAGGACAGATAGTTTTTCCCCTCGGCAAAATTACCGGGAACGGAATAGTGGAAGGCTTCGTTTACAATGGCCTTGGCCGCTGCCACATATTCGCCGGTTTTCCAGCCGATGCTTTCATGCAGTCCCATGGAGCCGATGCAGATATCGCTGGAATGCAGCAGCTTCAGATATTTTTTCCGTTCCGTATATTTTGCGGGAACAATCAGTTCCGGCGCAAGGCGGCGGGAAAGAGCGCAGTTATTCAGTCCGCCAATAAACGCACCGCCGTACCGGCTGCGCAGCGTCCGAATGATTTCCATCCGAGTCTCGTTGAGGAAGGTACGCTCCCGATTCAGTTCTGGAGGCAAAGCGGGATCGTGATCGTCCCACAGCCGGGTCAGAAACAGAATTCTGGGGGGCTGGCCCGCGGGTGTTAAAGCGTCTCCTTCGAAAATCTCGGTGACAAAACGGCGATCCGGCGTCCGGCCCAGCAGCGGCTTCAGCATGGACTTCCACAGCGGTTCCTGAATGGGATTTTCCCGGTGGGTGACATGGTAGTTAAAGCCAAGCGGGTACATTTTATCCGCGTCTGCCGGGAACAGCGCGGCGTTTTTTTCCGCGGAAAAACTGCGCTTGAAGTAAATGTCACTGGCGTCCAGCCCGGCCCGGATTCCGTCCGGATTCTGATACCCATCCCAGAGGTCATAGACGATGCGGCATCCCCGGTATCTGGCCAGCACCACGGGCAGATCATAGAAGGGGTTGGATGCGTCTGCGGAAAGGTTGATTATTTCCACGGGCTGCCCCTGCTCCTTCAGCCGCAGAAATCCTGTAATAATCTGGCTGCAATGGGGAACACTGGATGGAATGGTAAGCTGAATGGTATCCATGGCGCCTCCCTATCTCGATTCTTCCCAGGGAAAAGGCAGACCCTTCACAACGGAATCCCGCAGATAGCGGAAGGTCTCCTGCTCCCCCTTTTCCGCCAGCATAGTCAGAATGTATCCGAGCTGCCGTCGGGTCTGCGGGTGCATCAGCGTTTTTTCCCGGCTTCTTTCAAAGTAAATCAGCGCCGAATCGTCGCGGTAGTCCTTCCCCTGATAGGTCATACAGGCAGCCCGGCGATCCATGACCATTTCCACCAGATATTTCCGGGGCATGGGAATGGGGACATAGACAGGGGAGCCGTCTGCCATGTCCGTCCAATATTCGTAGTGATGGCGATTACGGCCTTTGTGGTGCATCCAGGCCTCGCTGTAGCCCTTGTCCTCCCGCTCGGCGGCGTTGGGACTGCGGTTCCCCTGATAATATTTGACCCCGGAAAGAAATTCCGTGGGGGAATATTTGGAAAGGTCGTGAACCAGTCCCTGCCAATACAGGCCCACCCGGAAGCAGCCGCAGCAAACCAGCCAGCGATGCTTTGTTATGGTCTTAAAATGCAGCCAGGCCTTCATAAAGCTGTCCCCTTGCTTTTCAACGAATCTGTGAAATCGGCGCGCCAGGAGAGGCGTTCCGGGCGGGATTGCGGGACCGTTTCGAAAGCCCTGATTTTCCAATGGTTTGCCCGACCCTGTACACAGTGTATTATAGTCCCTTTTCCATGAGAATGCAAGAGCGGCAGACAGAAAAGAGCGCAAACAGAAAAAGCGGCGCGTGTCCGCCTTTTGCGGAATTACCCTTCGGAAACCGCGATTTCCGATACCTTCAGACCGGGATTGCGCCGGCAGGTAAAGTCGATGGCCCAAAAGCTGGAAAATACCAGCAGACTGCGTCCCCGGTAGTCCTCCAGCAGCTCCGCGTCGCTGCCAAGATTCAGCTCGGACAGATCGCCGGGATATTCGTCAATGAGGCGAATTTCCTCATAGGGCAGGTTTTCCATCCGCAGCTCCACGCCGTATTCGCTTTTCATCCGATACTGGAATACGTCAAATTGCAGCGTGCCAACCACGCCCACAATGACCTCCTCCATGCCGGAGTTGGGAACCTTAAAGATTTGGATGGCGCCCTCCTGAGCAATCTGCGCCGTACCCTTGACGAACTGCTTGCGTTTCAGAGAATCCCTGGCGGATACGCGGCAGAAATGCTCAGGAGCAAAGGTGGGAATGCCGGAATAGCGGTATTTTTTGCCCGGGACGGTGATGGTATCGCCGATGGAGAAAATGCCGGGGTCAAAAACGCCGATTACGTCACCGGCATAGGCCTCCTCCACGATTTCCCGCTCTGCGGCCATCAGCTGCTGGGGCTGGCTCAGACGCATTTTTTTCTGGCTTTGAACGTGGTAGTATTCGCTGTCCCGCTGAAATTTTCCGGAGCAGATACGCAGAAACGCCAGCCGATCCCGGTGGGCCCGGTTCATGTTGGCCTGAATTTTGAAGACGAAAGCGGAGAAATCGGGACTGAAGGGGTCAATAACGCCACAGTCGGCGATTCTGGCCAAGGGGGGAGGCGTAAGCTTCAGGAACGCCTCCAGGAACGGCTCAATGCCGAAATTGGTTAGGGCGGAGCCAAAGAATACGGGGGACAGCTGGCCGTCGCGCACGGCCTGGATGTCCATTTCCCGTCCGGCGGATAATAGCTCCACATCGTCGATCAGCTGTGCGCGTTTCTGTTCCGAGTCCAAAAGCTCCGCCACAATGGGATCATACAGGTCAATTTCCTGCTTTTCCGCCCGTTTTTTCCCGGACGCGCCGGAGAAAAACAGCAGCCGGCTCTGCTGCCGGTCATAAACGCCCTGAAAGTCCTTGCCGGAACCAATAGGCCAGTTCATGGCATAGGTTTCGATGCCAAGCTCCCGCTCCACCTCGTCCAGCAGATCGAAGGGGTCCTTGGCTTCCCGGTCCATTTTGTTGACAAACGTGAAAATGGGAATATGCCGCATGGCGCAGACCTTGAACAGCTTCCGGGTCTGTGGCTCTACACCCTTGGCGCCGTCGATGACCATGACGGCGGAGTCGGCGGCCATCAGAGTGCGGTAGGTGTCCTCGGAGAAGTCCTGGTG
>CAZUAN010000133.1:0-4614 GCA_964618385.1 uncultured Oscillospiraceae bacterium
GCGCATTTGCAAGCACAACTTCTCCCGTTCACAAATTGGGGCGCAAGTCTTTACAAATTGTTCACCTCAATCGCCCATTTTGCGCTATAATAGTAAAAAAGGAAACGAAACGGAAAAGAGGAGGATTTTTCTATGGCCGTGTCTGTTTTGATTGTAGAAGACGACCGCAACATCGCGGAGCTGCTGCAAATGTATCTGGAAAAGGAGGGCTATGCCGTTACGGTAGCCGGAGACGGCGGTCAGGGTCTTTCCAAATTCCGGGCCATCAAGCCCGACCTTGTGCTGTTGGACGTCATGATGCCCGTGATGGACGGATGGAGCGTCTGCAAGGCAATTCGCGCAGAGTCCCAGACCCCCATCATCATGCTGACAGCCAAGGGCGAAACGGATGACAAGGTTACGGGTCTGAAATCCGGCGCCGATGACTATATAACAAAGCCCTTCGAAATGAAGGAGGTGCTGGCAAGGATTGAGGCCGTGCTGCGCCGCACCTCCGGCGCAGCCGCAGAGAAAAAATCCCGGCGGCTGGTCTTTGACCGGCTGGTCATCGATATGGACGCCTTTGAGCTGACCGTAGACGGACGGAAGGTGGACACGCCTCCCAAGGAAATGGAACTGCTGTATTATCTGGCCTCCTCTCCCAACCGGGTCTATACCCGCAATCAGCTTTTGGATGAGGTATGGGGATTTGACTATTTTGGAGATTCCCGGACTGTGGACGTTCATGTCAAGCGCCTGCGGGAGAAGCTGGAGGGTGTCAGCGACAAATGGAGCCTGAAAACAGTCTGGGGTGTTGGCTATAAATTTGAGGTTCTGTAAGCATGAAGACCTCCTTCGGCCGCAGCTTTTCCACAGCTGCCGCGATTCTGCTGCTGTCCCTGACTGTGCTGGGCGCGTCCTTCCAGCTCCAGGTTAAGAAATATCTGACCGATTCCACCGTATCCGGCCTTCAGCAGGACGCCGGCGTCATTGCCGATCTTGCCTCTTCCTATTCCCTGGACGGCAGTCTTGCCAGCAAGGAATTTCACCTGAATCTGGATGTGATTTCCCAGATCACCGACGCGGACACTGTTATCTGTGACAGCGAAGGCTATGTTATTCTCTGCTCCCATGTCCAGTCCGGCTGTGATCATCAGGGCTTGCAGCTGAACCAGGAATACATGAGAAAAGTCATTCAGAACGGCGGCGACACGGTTACAGGCGTTATTGACGGCCTGTATACCGACCAGCGTTATGTTGTATTCACCCCCATTGTAAACGATACCCAAACCACCGGCATCGTGATTGTTTCCGCCCCAACCAGCGGGACAACCCAGATTCTGAACCGGATTTCCAATATTTTTCTCACGGCGGCGATTTTCGTTGTCCTGGTTTCCGTTCTGGCAGTCACCGCCTTTGCCCGGCGGGAGAGCCGCCCTCTGCGGGATATGGCCAAGGCCGCCATTGCGTTCGGCCATGGAAATCTGGAAGCCAGGGTCAAGGTGGAGGGCGGTTACTCCGAAGAAGTAGAGGAGCTTGCTCTGGCCTTTAATAATATGGCCTCGTCCCTGCAAAAAAGCGAATATCAGCGTCAGGAATTTGTTGCCAATGTCTCCCATGAGCTGAAAACGCCCATGACCACCATCTCCGGATACGTGGACGGGATTCTGGACGGCACCATTTCCGAGGATCGCCAGAAGCACTACCTGCAAATCGTTTCGGATGAAACGAAGCGCCTGAGCCGTCTGGTGCGCAGTATGCTGGATATCTCCCAGCTGCAAAAAGAGGAAGGCATCCCGGACGAAAAAAAGATGCACTTTGATCTGGAGGAATGCGCCGGTCAGGTGCTGATTACGTTTGAAAAGAAAATCAATGACAAGCATCTGAACGTGGAAGTGGACATGCCGGAGCATCCGGTGTACACCATGGCCAACCGGGATTATATTACGCAGGTAATTTACAATCTTCTGGACAATGCCGTAAAATTCTGTCCCGACGGCGGCAATCTGGGGTTAAAAATTCAGGAAGGAAGCAGCAAAGCCTACATCTCCATCAGCAACGACGGCGAGACAATCCCCCCGGAGGAGCTTTCCCTGGTTTTTGACCGGTTCCATAAGCTGGACAAATCCCGCTCCCAAAACCGGGACGGCTGGGGTCTGGGGCTGTACATTGTCAAGACCATCGTATGCAGCCACGGCGAGAATATTTCCGTCAGCAGCAAGGACGGAAAGACAGAATTTACCTTTACCATGCCCCTGGTGAATTGATGTGCCTCCGATATAAAAACTGATTCTTCGAGGTCTTTTCTATGGATAAACGCAAGCACAACCAAACAGACTGGGACGACAGTGTCTACGGCACCGGGCCAACGGAGTGCCCAAAAAGACATGGCGGTCTTATTGCGCTGCTGCTGATTCTGGTTATCTTCCTGTGCGGCATCATCACCGTGCTGGGGATTCTGAATGTCAATCTGCTTCACAAGCTTCAGCTGCAGGCGGAAAACGACCTGTCCATTTCCTTCACAACCAGACCATCGGAGCCTTCCCAGACAACTCCCGTTGCCACGACGGAGACTCCAACTGCGGCGGGGGAAAATAAGATTGCTTCCATAGACATCCAGCAAACGCCTGAGAGCGTTGAGAACATTCCCGCGGAGGGCGGCTTATCCCTTCAGGAAATCTACGAAAAAAATATCCATTGCGTCGTGTCCATCACCTGTTCCGTTTCCGGCGGAACCTCCAGCGGCACCGGCGTAATCTTTTCGGAAGCGGGACATATCGTTACCAACGCGCATGTTGTGGATGGGGCGATGTCCATTTCTGTCCAGCTTACGGATAACCGGGTATTTTCCGCCGACGTCATCGGCAGCGACGACATCTCCGACCTGGCTGTCCTCTATATTGAGGCGGATGATTTGACCCCTGCCCAGTTCGGGTCCTCCTCAAGTCTGCGGGTGGGAGACACCGTAGTAGCGATTGGCGATCCTCTGGGCGTGAAATTCCGCGGCACGTATACCAATGGCATTATTTCCGCCATCAACCGGGACGTGGACGTGGACGGCCACACCATGACCCTGATTCAGACCAACGCCGCCTTAAATTCCGGAAACTCCGGCGGTCCGCTTATTAACTGCTACGGTCAGGTCATCGGCATCAACACCATGAAAATCAGCGCGTTTACCGATTCCGCCGGGGTGGAGGGGATTGGCTTTGCCATTCCCATCTCCACTGTCAAGGAGATTGTTGACCAGCTGATTTCCCAGGGATATGTGTCCGGACGGCCAACTCTTGGAATTACAGGAGAAACCCTTTCCGTTTTCTATCAGCACTATTACCGCCTGCCCTCCGGCCTGTACATTACACAGGTGGAGCAGGGCAGCGACGCTTACGCCAAGGGCGTTGAGGATGGGGATATCCTCATCAGCATCGATGAGGAGAAGGTTACCACCATGGACGAATTGAAATCCGTTCTCAATGGCTACGCAGTGGATGACACGGTAACAGCCGTAATCTACCGCAGCGGGCAGCAGTACCAGCTGCAGCTGACGCTGACGGAGGATAAGGGATAATGGTTCCCGGCGCGCTGCGCAAGCTTTTCATACAATTTTCTGACACAGGAAAAAATCGAGGTTAAAAAATGGAACCAATTTTTCAGAAGGATTTTGAAATTACCGACATCTGTGTGGACCGTTATGGACGGCTAAAGCCCTCTGTGCTTCTGTTCTTCGCCCAGGAAATTGCCGGTATGCACTGCAACGAACTGTCGCTTGGCTATGAAGCGCTGGCAAAACAGCGCCTATTCTGGGCCGTAACCCGGCATAAGGTACAGATCACCCGGCTCCCCAGCCGGGGCGAAACAATTCGCATCGAAACCTGGCCCATGCCCACCACCCGGGTGGCATATCCCCGCTCCATGGTGGCGTATGACAGCCAAGGAAACGAATGCTTCCGCTCCATCAGCCTGTGGGTACTGATGGATCTGGACACAAGAAACATGATTCTCCCCGGCAAGAGCGGCATTTCCGTTACCGGAACCCTGCGGGGCTGTGAGCTGCCCAGCCCTGCCGGGCTGATTGCCAAGCCTCTGGGCAGCCGGCTGGAGCGCAGCGTATGCTTCACCGATCTGGACCGCAACGGCCATATGAACAACACCCGCTATCTGGACTGGATCGACGATCTGCTTCCCAGTCCGTTTCACGCGCAGCACAGCATAAAGGAATTTACCGTCTGCTACCTCAGCGAAGCCCGGGAGGGCCAGAAGCTGCAGGTTTCGTGGGATTTTCTGGATGACGGATGCCTGCATGTGGACGCCCACCGTCAAACCGGGGAAAAGGATTCCCGCATTTTCTCCGCCCGCCTTCTTTACGATTGATACGGCAATATGATGTTATGTTAATTCTGTTAAATTCCGCAGTTTTTCAAAAAACTGTGGAATTTTTTTCTTGCCCCCGATTAAATTCCAGACTTTTCAACCGTTTTCCGGCTGAATCCTGTGGAAAAACCTGTGGAAAATGTGGATAACTCCCGTTGTGTCTCTGTCTTTACATGTTTATTGATTTAATTATGTTAACTCACACCGGTTCTTATTTTCCAAAACCCCCGGTACCGTATGAATACAACAAAAAAAGAGGGGTTT
>CAZUAN010000134.1:0-4506 GCA_964618385.1 uncultured Oscillospiraceae bacterium
CAAGAAACAGTATAACATGTAGCAAAACATTGCAAAAACAAAGGATAGCCCGCTGACTGCGGGCTATCCTTTTGCAGACAAATCCGCCTGCCTGCGGATCAGGGAGCGGGCAGGCACAGCCCTGGGCAGCCGCAGGGTGAATTTCATCTGGGGTATTCTTGGTTCTTCCAGGGGATTGCCTTCCGAATCGGCCATGTTTCCGGCGGTGATAGGGAAGGGACGCAGGTCGGGGCCTACCACTTCCAGCGGATCTCCGGCCCGGAATTTGTTATTCAGACTGCACAGGGCAAGGCCGTCGTCGCCACAGGCTTCCACCTTTGCTACAATCTGCCAGTCCCGGATGTAACGGGAATTTTCCACATACTGCCCCGGTTCCCCATAGTAAAAGCCTGTGGAGTAGACCCGGTGGGAGACATGCTCCACCTCGTCCCGCCAGACCGGATCCACCGGACGCCCGGCGGCTACATCGTCAATACAGTGCCGATAAGCCCCTGTCACGATGGCGGCGTAATAGGCGGATTTTGCCCGGCCCTCGATTTTGATGCAGTCTACACCGGCGTCCATCAGGTCTTTCAGATGGTCGATCATGCACATGTCCCGGGAATTTAAGATGTAAGTACCCTTTTCATCCTCGAAAACCGGGAAATATTCTCCGGGTCGCTTTTCCTCCACCAGCGCATACCGGTAGCGGCAGGGCTGGGCGCAGGCCCCTCGGTTGGAGTCCCGGCCGGTCATGTAGTTGCTCAGCAGGCAGCGGCCGGAGTAGCTGACGCACATGGCGCCGTGGCCGAAGGTTTCAAGCTCCAGTCCGGGATCGGTTTTTTGACGGATTACCCGAATCTCCTCCAGACTCAGCTCCCGGGCCAGCACCACCCGCCGGGCGCCCAGGTCGAACCAGGCCTGGGCGCATTCGTAGTTGGCAACGGACTGCTGGGTGGAAATATGCCGCTGGCAGCGGGGTGCGTATCGGCCTGCCAGGGTAAAGGCCCCCAGGTCGGCCAGGATCAGGGCGTCCACCCCGGCGTCATCCAGCTGCTCCAGATACGCGGGCAGGCAGGCGGCTTCCTCGTTTCGCGGCATGGTGTTCACGGCAACGTGACATCTGACGCCGTGGTCATGGGCAAATTTCACCGCCGGGGGCAGCTCCTCCGGGGAGAAATTCCCCGCAAAGGAGCGCATGCCAAAGCTGGTGCCGGCCAGGTAAACCGCGTCCGCGCCGTAAAGCACGGCCATATCCAGCCGCTCCCGATCCCCGGCGGGGCTTAGCAGTTCCAGCTTTTTCATCCGTTTCCCGACTCCGCGTTGAACTGAGCGCGCCAGGCTTCGTGTTCTTCCTGGGTGGTGGAGAACTGATGCGTGCCGGTGGAGGGATTCAGCACATAGAAATAATAGTTGGTGGAGGCAGGCTCCAGAGCCGCCTTCAGGCTGGCAAGACCGGGATTGGAAATAGGTGTGGGAGTCAGGCCGGTATTGGTATAGGTGTTGTAAGGACTGTCCACCTGCAGATCCTCAGAAGTCAGGCTGGTTTTGCCGTCCAGCGCATAGATGATGGAAGCGTCGATGTTCAGGTAAGACGGAGTGCTGCCCCAGCTGAACAGCCGGTTGTAAATAACAGAGGCGATTGTGGGGCTTTCCTCATTGCTGGAGGTTTCCTTCTCGATTAGGGAGGCGACGATGGTGACCTCCCGGACGGTAAACTGATGCTCGGCAATATATTCCTCGCTGCGGCCGTCATTGCGCATCATTGCGGAAATATGCTCGTTCAGAGAGCCGATCTGCTCGCGCATTTCCTCGCTGAACCGGACGTCGAAGTTGTCCAGCATCTTTTCCAGCGCTTCCTTGGGCGTGGAGTTCTTATAGAACTCATAGGTGTCGGGGAACAGAAATCCTTCCAGGCAGTATTGCGTGCCCCGTTCCACATCCTCAAGGAACCAGTAGTCATCCAGGTCGCCGCTGGCGGCGTAGGCCGCGATGTCTACAATGGTGCAGATCTTGTATTCCTCCAGCAGATCGAAGATTTGGCGGCAGGTATAGCCTTCGGGAATGGTCAAACTGACGACCTCCCGGCTGGAGCTGGGCGACATGAAATTGACCAGCGCGTGGTAATCATAGCGGGTATTCAGGTCGTAGATGCCGGGCTGGATATCTTCCTCCGCATGGGAGAAGGATGCGTAAAGCTGAAACAGACTTTTGTAGCGGATCAGACCGGCGCTGTACAGCTTGTCGGTAATATCTTCGATGGTATCGGATTCGTAGATGGTAACGGTTACGGCCTTTTCTTCCCGGCCAAAGGCCAGTACGTCGGCGGCACAGATCCACAGCATCCGGCCCAAGGTGACGCCAATGGCCAAGATCAGGGCCAGCCATACGACTGTGACCAAAATATGGGGGATGCCAAGCAGACCTTCCCCTTTTTTTCGTTTGGGACGGCCCTTCCGGGTAGGACGATGATGGACAGGGACCTGGTTTTCCGGGGCGGGAGCATCGAGCATGGCGTCGAAGTCTCCGCCGTTGTCCCGGTATTCCTGATCGTTGACATCGTCATCGGACGGTTCCGTTTCTTCGGGAACGGCAAATTCCGGGTCGTTCAGGATATCCAAGTCAAAAGGAGGCTCCGGCTCACCATGGCCAAGCATGCCGTGAAAATCCATGGCATGGTCGTCCGGGGAAATCTCCTGACCCATCTGCGGCGTTTCCAGCAGCTCATGGCCGGGAACGTCGGACTGCGGTTCGGGAGGGTAATCTTCATCCACGTCGGGAATTCTGTCCATGAAGGCGCTGCCTCTGCCTGCGGGAATCTCCCTGGATGCTTCCCCGTCGGCCGGCTCATCCCCGGAAAAAGCTGCCGGGCTGTCCTGCGGCTCTCGGTCCGCACCGGGCATATCCGTTTCCTCAGGGATCTGCGGCTCCGAAAAGGGGATATCCTCGGTGGCCGGCGTCTCCTCCATCGGCCCCCTTTCGGGAGAGGTCTCAGCCGGATCCTGGGGAAGAATGCCGCTGGTTTCCTGTTCCGGGAATTGTCTGTTATCCATAGCGTGTTCCTCCTGGTCAGCGGATGACAATCTGATTGGCAATGGCATCTGCCGCTTCCTGTCCCTTCAGGGCGGCAATCAGCTGCAGGCCGAAAGCGATGGCGCAGCCGGCCGAGGTGCCGGTAATGAGCTTTCCGTCGGTAACGGCGGCGGCGCAGACCATATGGGCAGAACCCATCTGGGCCTCACAGCCGGGGTAGCAGGTGGCGTTTTTTCCGCCGGTGATGCCAAGCTCCGCCAGGATTGTGGGAGCGGCGCAGATGGCGGCCACATATTTCCCGTTTTCCCAGGCAAAGCGCACGGCCTCCAGCGCTTTTTCGCTGCCCCGGATGGAGGCAACGCCTTTCAGACCACCGGGGAGGATGATTCCCTCCAGATTGGTCAGATCCATTTCCCCAAGCTCCATATCGGCCTGGATGCCGATGCCGTGGCTGCCGGTGACGATTTTTCCGTTGATGCCCACGGTGGCAGTCTGTATCCCCGCGCGGCGCAGCAGATCCAGCGGGGCAACGGCCTCGGTTTCTTCAAATCCGGTTCCCAATAACATGTAAATCATAGCAAATCCTCCAGGCATGCCGCCACATGGCGGTAGATTTCTTCGTGAATATCCCCGACAGACCGCATGGTTCCGTCCCGGACGCATTGGATGACCGTCCAGCCGTAATAGTCTGCGGCGGCTTTTCCGGTGCGGCGGCAGTCGGCGAGATACCGGGTGTCCTGCTCGTGGATATCCGCGTGGGTATGTGTGTCCTGCTCCCGCCGGCGCATCAGCCGCTGGGTAAAATCCGTGGGAACGTCCAGATAAAGCACAAGATCCGGGCGGGGCAGCCCTAAATGGTCGTATTCAAATTCATAGAGCCATTTGAGAAAATCCTTCCGCTTTTCCTCCGGCTCTTTGGAAGCCTGGTGGACGGCGTTGGAGGTGGTGTAGCGGTCAGAGACGATCAGACCGCCGTTTTCGTACCACTGCCCCCATACCTTTTTGAAGGAAGCATAGCGGTCAACAGCATAAAAGGCAGAAGCGGCATAGGCATTGACATCGGAAGGCTTTGTACCGAATTCACCGCCCAGATACATCCGGATCAGCGCGGAGCTGGGTTCGGAATACTGGGGGAAGACCAGCTTCTGAAATTTCCGGTTTTCGTTTTCCAGCCGCTGGGTCAGCAGACGGAACTGGGTGGATTTCCCGGAGCCGTCGGTACCTTCAATGACGATTAGTTTACCCATTTGTGTCCTCCTTATTGTGCGGACAGATTTTCATACCCTACAATATACCATATTTGCCGCCGTTTGTCCACCATTCGCCGAAAAGGGAATTCTTAATTTTCTGCGAACGTGAGACAAGGACGGAGGCTTATCCTCCGCCCTGTGGATTTGAAAGCGATTCTGTTTCCCGATACCGCTTGATATCGAAGGGAAGCCCGTAGAGCTGTTCCCGGCGGATGACCTCCAGCTCTTCCGGCCTGATACTAGT
>CAZUAN010000135.1:0-4367 GCA_964618385.1 uncultured Oscillospiraceae bacterium
AAAAAGCGGTAGCGATCCGCAACGGCCTCTTGATACGCATGCAATACATGTTCCCTCCCCGCAAAAGCGGAAACCAGCATCACCAATGTACTTTCCGGCAGATGGAAATTGGTGATAAGCCCATCCATCGCCTTGAAGGTATAGCCGGGGTAAATAAAAATCTCCGTCCACTCGGATTTTTCCGCGAAGGTCCCGTCCTCATTGACAAGGGATTCCAGGGTCCGGCAGGATGTGGTGCCCACGCAGATGATCCTGCCGCCATTTTGCTTTGTCTCGTTGAGCACCTTGGCGGTTTCGGCGTTCATCATGCAAAGCTCCGCGTGCATATGATGGTCGGTGACCTCCTCCGCCTTCACCGGGCGGAAGGTGCCAAGGCCAACATGGAGGGTCACAAACGCCTCCTTAACGCCCTTTTCCCGAATTTTATCCAGCAATTCTTTCGTAAAATGTAATCCGGCGGTAGGCGCCGCAGCGGAGCCGACTTCCCGGGAGTAGACGGTCTGGTAGCGCTCCTGATCCTGCAATTCCTCCTTAATGTAGGGTGGAAGCGGCATTTTCCCCAGACGTTCCAGCACCTCCAGGAAAATGCCCTCATAGTGAAATTCCACCACCCGGTTTCCGTCCTCCCGGACTTCCCGAACCACAGCCGTCAGCTCGCCATCGCCGAAGGAAACCTCACTGCCCACCTGCATTTTCCGTCCGGGCCTGCACAGGCATTCCCACCGCTTGTCCCCAAGATCCCGCAGCAGCAGCACCTCCACAGCACCGCCGGTGGGACGGTGTCCCAGCAGCCGGGCGGGCAGCACCCGGGAATCGTTCATCACCAGGCAGTCACCGGGGTTCAGGTAATCCACAATATCATAAAAATGCCTGTGTGCAACCTCCCCGGTTTTCCGGGACAGAACCATCAGGCGGGAAGCATCCCGCTGCTCCAAGGGTGTCTGGGCAATCAATTCTTCAGGCAGATCATAATAAAAATCATGGGTTTTCAAATTTGTCCCTCTTTCCTCTATTCTCTGGTCGCTGTGACCGAATACCGCTTTCTGATCCCGGTTCTTCCGGAAACGGTTCCGTTTCGGGAAGAAGGAATCGCCGCAAAAAACGCCGCTTACTGTTTTTGAACGCATCCGCGGCGCTATAAAAAGGTTTCAACCGTTTTCACAGGAACGAGCAGGAAACCAGACCGGAAAAACACCCTTCGCATTCGGGCGTCTCCTTCTTAAACACGCTTCATTATAGCCCAATTCCCTTTTATTTGCAACAGACAAAATGGATGCCACCCGCATAGACTGGCAAGGAGGTATCAGCTTATGAAAAAACCATTCTTTACAGGGGTCTGCACGGCCCTCGTTACGCCGTTTCTGAACGGCAAAATCAACTATCCCATGCTGGAGCAGCTTCTGAAACGGCAGCTGGAGGCGGGAATTCAGGCCGTGGTCATCTGCGGCACCACCGGAGAATCCCCTACCTTGGCGGACAGCGAAAAGCTGGAAATGTTCCGCCGGGCGAAACGGTATGTGGGTGACAGCTGTCTCATCATCGCAGGTACGGGATCAAACTGCACCGAACACGCCGCAGCTCTGAGCAAGGCGGCGGAAAGCGCAGGGGCAGACGCCCTTCTGGTGGTCAGCCCCTACTACAACAAGGCCACCGACGAAGGGCTTATCGCCCACTACAGCGCCGTTGCGGGAGCAGTACACATTCCTGTAATCGTCTACAACGTACCTTCCCGCACCGGTGTGGATATTCCTGTGGAGGTCTACAGACGCCTATCCGCAATCCCCAACATGGCAGGAGCCAAGGAAGCATCGAAAAGCATTACCAAAATCGCGGAAATCAAAGCGGCCTGCCCGGACTTCCCTCTCTGGAGCGGGAACGATGACCAGGCGGCGGCGGTCATGGCTCTGGGCGGTCAGGGCATCGTTTCCGTTCTGTCCAACATCCTGCCCGTGGAAACCCGTGCCATGGCAGAAGCCGCGCTGGACGGGGACTTTGACACGGCTGCCGGCCTGCAAATCCAGATGCTGCCTTTGATTGAACTGCTGTTCCGTGAGGTCAATCCCATTCCTGTCAAAGCCGCTATGAAACTCATCGGGTACGATTGCGGGGAATGCCGCCTGCCTCTGACGCCCATTTCCCGGGAAAATCTGGAAGATTTGAAGAAACTGTTGTCCGGCCGGTAAATCTGTGCTATACTGGATAGAAAAAACAGGAGGATACCATCCATGAAATACGTTCTTATTGGGGCCGGTTCCCGGGGAATGACCTACGCCCCTTGGGCTGTGGCCCATGGCATCGAAATCGCGGCCATCGCGGAGCAGCGGCCTGACAAACTGAAAAAAGCCGCAGATCAGTTGGGCGTGCCGGAAGCCATGCGGTTTTCCGACGCCGCGCCTTTGTTTGCTCTGGGAAAAATCGCGGACGCAGCCATCATCGCCACCATGGATCGGGATCACTATGGCCATGTAATGCAGGCCTTGGACTGTGGCTATGACATTCTCCTGGAAAAGCCCATTTCCCCCGATCCAAAAGAGTGCATTGCCATTGAGGAAACCGCCAACACACTGGGCCGCAGGATCACAGTCTGCCATGTGCTGCGCTACACCAATTTCTTTACCCAGATCAAAAACATTCTGGATTCCGAAGAACTGGGAAAAATCGTGGCCATCAAGCATTCCGAGAACATCGGCAATTATCATATGGCCCACTCCTTCGTCCGGGGCAACTGGCGCAATGACAAACTGTCCAGCCCCATTATCATGCAGAAAAGCTGCCATGACCTGGATATACTGCTGTGGCTTACCGGGGCCAGCTGTACGAAGGTGGCGGCCTTCGGCTCTCTCTCCTATTTCAAGGAAGCCAACGCCCCAGCCGGTTCCACAGACCGGTGCCTGACCTGTCCTGTGGCGGGAAACTGCCGCTATGACGCCAGAAAAGCCTATCTGCCCATGCTTGGCCAATGGCCTGCGGATGTGGTCTGCCTGGAGCAGACGGAGGAATCCCTGATGGAGGCTCTGAAAACCGGGCCTTATGGCCGTTGTGTCTACCGCTGTGACAACAATGTCTGCGACCACATGAGCGTCGCTATAGAATTTGACAATGGTGTGACGGCCACCTTCTCCCTGACCGCCCAGACCAGCGCATGCCACCGCAATATCCATATCATGTGCGAGGACGGAGAAATCCTGGCGGATGACGGTCAGCGCCAAATCCTGGTGCGCCGTCATGTATCCAGCCAAGCCGACACCTTCACGGAGCGTGTCATTAACGTCCGCACCAACGGAAGCGGTCACGGCGGCGGCGACGCCGGCATTATGGAGGACTTTGCCGCCAGTCTGACCGGCGGGAAAGAATCCCGCAGCTCCATTTCCCGCAGTGTGGAAAGCCACCTGATGGCCTGTGCCATTGAGGAATCCCGGCTGACAGGAAACGTCGTGGATATGGCGCAATACCGAAAATCCCTCCTGTAGCATACTCCCCGGCGAAAGCGAAAGCTGACGCCGGGGAGATTTTATTGAAAAAGTGAGGCGTGAGGAATGGGCAAAATCTCAATTCCCCGCGCCAGTGCAGAGGCCTGATTCTGCTTCTTCCGAAAACCGTTAGGTTTTTGGAAGAAGGAATCGCCTTCTCCGGGACGATTTCCAGCCAGTGTCCATCCGGGTCAGTGATGAAATAAATCCCCATAGCCGGATTTTCAAAGCGATACATTCCATTTCCTGATGAAGCCGGTACGCTGCATCGGAATCATCCATACGGAAAGCCAAATGGAACTCACATTCTCCCAGGTTATCAACTTGGGGATGCTCCTTCAGTCATGTCGGTTTCAGCCCAAAATCGCTTTGGTCATTGCCTGCATAAACGATGATGAGTCTCTTTCAATTAATACAGCATTTTTCATGAATTGCTTATTTCATCGCCCCTATTATATTTTTTCAGCCATGCCAATACACCTGCCACAATACAGGCGCTAATCAAGTACACCCAAACCAGTGTTGTAACCATTCCCTGTATGTTAACATGGATTTCTGCGTACCAAACCAATGCCAAAATTGCAACCGCAAGCACAATCCATGTAACCAACAATCCGACACGAATATTTGCTATCGACTTCTTGTTCATATGCCTCCATCCTTTCAATTATAGTACACCTGCTGCAATCACCGCTGCTCTACCAATAAATCCAAGTCCAACTGAAATAGCCGCAGCAACAGCAGCCATAGCACTCCCCTCCATTCATTGTTATAAAATCGACAAGGAGCCAACTTTTAATTAATTTTATCACACGTTACAAATATGCACAAGTGCTTTTTCACTTAATTTTTGTGAATTTTTTATAAATCATGGGTGCCTAATACTGTTTCTTTCTA
>CAZUAN010000136.1:0-4333 GCA_964618385.1 uncultured Oscillospiraceae bacterium
AACGGAATCCGGAAGCAGGATGACAGCCCTTCATACTGATTCCTTACACCATGGCAGCGGTGATGATAGCCATCTTATAGACCTCATCGGCGTTGCAGCCCCGGGACAGGTCATTGATGGGCGCAGCCAGGCCCTGCAGGATGGGACCGTAGGCCTCGAAGCCGCCCAACCGCTGGGCGATTTTGTAGCCGATATTACCGGCCTCGATAGTGGGGAAAATGAAGGTATTGGCGTAGCCGGCCACAGGAGAACCGGGGAACTTCAGCTGGCCTACCTCGGGCGCCACAGCCGCATCGAACTGCATTTCGCCGTCGATCATCAGCTCGGGAGCCATTTCCCTGGCCACGGCGGTGGCGTCGTGGCTGAGCTTGACGGTGCCGCCCTTGCCGGAGCCGTTGGTGGAAAAGCTCAGCATGGCAACCTTGGGATCGATGCCGAAGACCTTGGCGGTGTTGGCTGTCTCAATGGCAACCTCAGCCAGCTTCTGGGCAGCGGACAGGGTGACGTTGCCCTCCTTGTCCACACTGTCCTCGTAGCTCAGGTTGATGGCGCAGTCCCCCATAGCCAGCTTCTCCTCGCCCCGAATCAGAATGAAGCAGGAGGACACCAGATGGGCGCCCTTCTTGGTCTTGACCAGCTGCAGGGCGGGACGGACGGTATCGGCGGTGGAATAGGTGGCGCCGCCCAGCAGAGAGTCGGCGTAACCCATCTTTACCAGCATGGTGCCAAAGTAGTTGCCCTTGGACAGGGCCTTCCGGCAGTCCTCGGCGGACATTTTACCCTTGCGCAGCTCTACCATTTTCTCCACCATGGCGTCCATGCCGTCGTAGGTTTTGGGGTCGATGATCTCTACGCCCTCAATGTTGTAGCCTCCCTTGGCGGCGTTGGCCTTGACTTCCTCCACGTTGCCAAGCAGGATGGGCGTCAGGAAGCCACCCTCCACCAGGCGGGAAGTCGCTTCCAGAATGCGGGCATCATGGCCCTCGGTGAAGACGATCTTGCGGGGGTTTGCTTTCAGAGTTTCGATCATTGCATTGAACATGGTAATCCTTCCTCCAATTATCGGGACAATGCCCGTATTTTTACAAAATAATTATAACGCATATCTTTCCGGGGCGCAACCCTTTTTTTCTCTGTTCCGCATATTTCGCAGGAAAAACCGGGGTCCCTCTCAGATGCCGTCAGAACAGAAAATCACCTGCAGATTTTGTTAAATCTGATGAAAAACATTTCAAAATCCGTTAAAATTCTCTTGCCTTTTGTGCGAAATTTCTGTATAATAAATATGCTGGAGGGATGCTGGCGGCTTTTGACTTGGGAGGCGATGGCGGTTGGGTGAGCTGTTTGCGATTCTGTCCGGAAAAGGCGGAACGGGAAAAACCTCCGTCTGTGCCGGCATTGCCACAGCGCTGGCCGAAGAAGGGAAAAGCGTCCTATGTATCGACTGCGATATCGGACTGCGCAATCTGGATATTTCCCTGGGGCTGCCTGACAGCGGCGCACTGTCGTTTTGGGATGTGTGCGTGGGCGGCTATCCCCTGGAGCAGGCTGCGGAGCATCCGGCGTACCCGACGCTTGCGTTTCTGACCGCGCCGATGAATTGCCCGGCGGAAACCATTGATCCGGAGCGCTTCATGTCCATGCTTCGTCAGGCCAGACAGCAGTTTGATTACATTTTTTTGGATGCTCCTGCGGGAGTGGGATCGGGATTTCGGCTGGTTTCCGCAGCTGCGGACCGTTTTCTGCTGGTCACCGGCTCCGGCCCTGCCGCTGTGCGGGATGCCGCCCGGGTAGGGGAACTGCTGGAGCTAATGGGGAAACAGGATGTCCGTTTGGTGGTGAACCGGGTGGATCGGGAGATGCTCAGCACAGTCAGAGTGACCATCGACGATGTGATGGATACAGCGGGCCTGCCCCTGATGGGTATCGTCCTGGAAGACCCGAACGTGACCTTGGCGGCAGCATTTGGCAGGCCGTTACTGAAATATGCCCGGCGATGCCCTGCAGCAAAGGCCTACCGCAAAATCGCGAAGCGCATTCAGGGATTCCCCGAACCGATAACCTTACGTTAAACAGCCTTCCATAGAGAAATCATTAAGGAGTGATTGGTGTGAATATCGCATTTTTGGCGCATGACAAGAAGAAAGAATTGATGGTGCAGTTCTGCACTGCCTATAAGAGCGTCCTGATGAAACATAACCTGTTTGCCACCGCGACCACAGGCCGCTTGATTGTGGACAACACCGGTCTTCCCATTACGCTGCTGCTGTCCCGCAAGCAGGGCGGCCATCAGCAGATCAACGCCCGCATCGCCTATAATGAGATCGACCTGGTGCTGCTGTTTACCGATCCCAATACAACCGATCCCTGGGATGACAGCCAGATGATCGAAACCATCCGGCACTGCGACAAGCACAACGTTCCCATCGCCACCAACCTGGCCAGCGCGGAAATGCTGATTATGGGCCTGCAGCGCGGGGATCTGGATTGGCGGGAAATGCTCCATTCCAAGTCTAAATATTAAAGGAAGCTCTGAATAAATCGTCTGCGGCTGGGCAGCGGATCTTTTGCCCCAGCTCTGCGGTTCCAAAATCGGGAAATACATACAGTATTCCTCCGATTTTGGAACCTTGACCTGAGTCAAAATCTCTCGCTGTCAGTTCTTGCCGATTTCATCAGAGCTTCCTTAAAGAACAACACGCAGAGGGCGAACCGTCCGCAGTTTCGTGCTGCGTTCTGCGCTTTTACGCCATCCAGAAAGGAACCCCTATTATGGAAATCATCAAACCCCGTACACTGTCCGGCTTTATGGAATTGCTGCCGGCCCAGCAGATCCGCTTCGAGAAAATGACCGAAATCCTGCGCAGTACCTATGCTTCCTATGGCTTCACACCGCTGGATACCCCGGCGATTGAGGACGCCCGTATTCTGCTGGCCAAGGGCGGCGGCGAGACGGAAAAGCAGGTTTATCGTTTTCAGAAGGGGGACAGCGATCTGGCCCTGCGTTTCGACCTGACGGTGCCTCTGGCAAAATATGTTGCCCTGCACTATAACGAACTGGCATTCCCCTTCCGCCGATTCCAGATCAGCAAGGTTTACCGGGGTGAGCGCGCCCAGCGGGGCCGCTTTCGGGAATTCTATCAGGCCGATATTGATATCATCGGCGACGGAAAGCTGGATGTATTGAATGAGGCGGAAATTCCCGCCATCATCTACAAGATATTCCGGGGCTTCGGCCTGAGCCGTTTCCGGATTCATGTGAATAACCGCAAAATCCTCAACGGATTTTACGCCATGCTGGCTCTTTCCGAAAAGAGCGGCGACATCATGCGCACGGTGGACAAGCTGGATAAAATCGGCGCCGAAAAGGTCAAGGCAATTCTGGCAGAGGACATCGCTCTGACGGAGGCTCAGGCCGATGACATTCTGAAATTCATTTCCATACAGGGTACCAACGCGGAAGTGATCGCCGCCCTGGAAAACTATGCCGGACAAAATGAAATGTTCGATCAGGGCCTTGCGGAGCTGAAAGCCGTCACCGCCAATCTGACCGCCTTCGGCGTCCCCGAGGAAAATTTCGCCGTGGATTTGACCATTGCCCGGGGACTGGACTATTACACAGGCACTGTTTATGAAACCACTCTGCTGGATTATCCGGAGGTCGGTTCCGTATGCTCCGGCGGCCGCTATGACAATTTGGCAAGCTACTATACCGAAAAGCAGCTGCCCGGTGTGGGTATCTCTATCGGGCTGACCCGGCTTTTCTACATTCTGGACGAGCAGGGACTCCTCAACCCCCAGCTGCCCAGCGCCCCTGCCGATGCCCTGGTACTGCCCATGACCTCCGATCCGGCCCCTGCCATTGCTGTGGCAGAGACACTGCGGGGGGGAGGCATTCGGGTTCAGCTCTATGGCGAGCAAAAGAAATTCAAGCAGAAGCTGGCCTATGCGAATAAGCTGGCCGTTCCCTTTGCCGTCCTTTTGGGCGAGGACGAGATCGCACAGGGCGTATGCTCTGTGAAGAATATGAAAACAGGCGAACAGGTCAAGCTGACGCCAGCTGATGCGGCGAATTATATCAAGGCCTCTGTGAACGCTGCGGACTGCGCGGTTATTCTGGAAAAGTAAGCGGGTGGGGCAGTCCAGCAGGCTGCCCATCCAGAGGAACGCCGCAGCGCCCGCTCTGGCCTGCAAAAACTTTTTCTTGCTTTTTGAAGGGAAATATACTATACTATAGGCAATGTGCCGGTGTGTTGGAACTGGTAGACGAGGAGGACTCAAAATCCTTTGAGCTAATAACTCGTGCGGGTTCGAGTCCCGCCACCGGCACCAT
>CAZUAN010000137.1:0-1408 GCA_964618385.1 uncultured Oscillospiraceae bacterium
CTTGCGGCCGAAGGGAACCGGATCAGTATTCCCGCACCACAGCCTTGACGATGCCGATGATCTCGGCATCCCTGCCATCGATTGGCTCATAGCTGTCGTTCTCAGGCATCAGCCAAACCTGCCCATTGCGGCGGCGCAGGCGCTTGACGGTGGCCTCATCCTGAAGCCGGGCCACGACAATCTGACCGTCGTCCGCATTTGGCTGGGGGCGGACAACAACCTTGTCCCCGCTGAGGATGCCGGCGTTTATCATGCTGTCCCCCCGGACACGAAGCGCAAAGCAGTTGGGGTCGTTCCACGGCATGGAACCCTCCTGATTTTCCACCGCCAGAATCGGCATCCCGGCCGTAACCACTCCAACGACGGGAATCTGGCCTGGCCTGGCCCCGGTAACCAGCGCCCGCTTGCGGCCCTTGGCGCCGGGTGCCTGAAGCAGTCCCTTATTCTGTAAAACCTGAAGATGGTAGCTGACAGAGGCGGTGGAACGAAGGCCCACGGCTGCTCCGATTTCCCGCACGGAGGGGGAATAGCCGTTTTCCTGGATAAACTGATTGACATACTCCATAATCAGTTCTGCCTTATTGCTGGTTCTGGGCATAAAACTCCTCCTTGCAGGGAAATGATGAAACCATCCTCAATCCCATTCGCTTTCTTATTTTCATTATATTTTAGCACATATGACCGAAAAAAGAAAGCCCTTTTCAAAAGTTTTTCGCAAAATCCTTTTGCCGCCGGACTATACTGGTACAGAAGGAGGTGATAAATACGGACAAAAATAATGAAAATGTCAGGCGGCAGGTATGGCAGCGGGTGCTGGCCCCGCCACCCGCGCAGACAGGGCGGGAGGATCTGCGGATGTTGATGCTTGCGGCTATGGAGACGGCGGCAGGCTATCGGCTTCTAACCGGGATGCTGACCGGGAAGGCACGGGAACAGGTCAGGGGCCTATGGGAAGGAGAACAGGCCAATCTTGCCTGTCTGCAGGGAATGCGGCGTCTGTCCGGCGGAAGTGGGGACAAACGAAAAAACATTTCGCTGCCCAGCGAGCCTGCCGGAAAACTGCTGGAAAAAAGCTTTTACCGAACCCGGCGGGCAATGGCGGAGTACGCCGCCAGGCTGGCCGACCCGGAATTTGGCGTGGTATTTCAGGCAATGGCCGACAGGGAGCAGGCACATTGCGCCGTGCTGATCGAGCTTCTGGGCAGCGGGCTGTAATGCTTTCTGTTTTTCCGCCGGAAAATTGCGGATGAATTGGCAGACCGGAGAGAATCCATCCCGGTCAAACAATTCCGGAACAATTCGATGCTGTTCTGTCCGGGATAATAATTACGAACTCTGTGTCCGGTGCATCCGCAGCGCGGGAAATGGAACGTGCAGAGAATAAAAGCGCCGGCTGGTCAGCAGCATG
>CAZUAN010000137.1:1508-4279 GCA_964618385.1 uncultured Oscillospiraceae bacterium
CTTGCCGCTGCCAAATGTATGCCGGAGGACAAAATCATTGTGGTAACGGGAAGGACTGTATCCGAACCGGAGAAGGCGGTTCCGGGATTTCCGCAGCCTGTATAGGGCAAAGGCTTCGACTGACACCTGGAGAAGCGGGGATTCCCGGAATCCCCGAATCGCCACTTGCATTATTCCGCAAAGTGTGGTAAGCTATCTGTAATTGCCATGATTTGACAAAGGAGGATCATCCCCCATGAAAAAGAGACACTTGGGACTGATTCTGGCAGCGGTTCTGTTGGCGGGTGGTTTATACGGCTGTGGCAGCGCCCCTGATTCCGAAACGGAAGCACAGAAAGCAGACGAAGCATGGGAAACCACTGTGCCCACCGTTCCTGCCACGATTCCTGCCGACGGCAACCAGGATGATGTAACCTGCAAGGGGAGCTACACCGCTGATTTGAATGCCAGTGCGGTTGTTGCGGCTGTGGGAGACGCGCAGCTGACCAATGAACAGCTTCAGGTTTATTACTGGGCGGCTGTGGCTGCTTACCGGGAGGCACAGTACGAAATCTCCCCGGATTTCGACAGGCCCCTGGATACCCAGGTCTGTGAGCTGGACAGCAGTGTTTCCAGTTGGCAGCAGTACTTCCTGCGGCAGGCGCTGAACACCTGGCACACTGCCCAGGCGCTGGTGCTGCAGGGGCAGGACGAGGGATTGCCCACGGAAGAAGCCTATAAACCGAATCTGGAAAATCACGAAAAATACCTGACGGGCATCCCCGCGACAAAGTATCTCTATGGCTACAACGAAAGCTATGAGCCAAACACCATGCATCAGGAATATCTGGACAATATCCCCGCCATGCTGGAGCAGCTGGCTCAGGAGAAGGGATACGCCGGCGTTTCGGACATGGCGCAGGATGCTTTCGGCACATCTGCCGAGGCACTGACGGAGTTTACCGAGCTGTATAACCGGGGTTACATGTATTTTACCTCTCTGAGCTATTACATTGAAGTTACCTCTGAAGATGTAGAGGCGCACTATGCTGAAAAAAAAGCGGACTTTGCAGCGGAAGGGATTACCGGCAGCAGCGGCCGGTATGTGGATATCCGCCATATTCTGCTGATTCCGAAAGAGATTGCTGCAGAGCAGACGGACAGTTCCTCCGGCGAACCGACAGCTGCCGCCGATTCGGTTCAGCCTGTGGTAATTGCCAGCGATGGAACCGTGACCTGTTCCGAAGCATCCTGGGAGGCGTGCCGCCAGTCTGCGGAGTCTCTGCTCACGAGCTGGCAGTCCAGCAGCAAGGCAACGGAGGCAACATTTGCCGATTTGGCAAATAAGAATTCCGAGGATCCCGGCTCCGCTCTTAACGGCGGCGCATATGTGCAGCTGGAAAAAGGGCAGCTGATTACGGAGCTGGATGCGTGGTGCTTTGACAGCAGCCGCCAGCCAGGAGACACCACGATTGTCCGCTCCGACTATGGCTATCATATCCTGTATTTCAGCGGCAGCACGGATATCTGGTATGCCAGGGCGGAGGACGACCTGATTTCTGAAAGGCAGGCCGAATTGCTTTCCGCTGCCAGGGAGAAATATCCTATAGAGATCTCTTACCGTGACATTACCCTGACCTCTGCCAGCGCTGCTGTCTCCGCCGACGATGTGCTTTACCCGGATGTGGCCCACGAGCGGTTCCCGGAGGTTCCGCTGTATTTGCAGCAGGACTATCAGGGTACCTGGTTCGGCGGACATTTGCTCAGCACAAATGGCTGCGGCATTACGTCCTTTGCCATGGTAGCCAGCTATCTGGCCGATGATGAGCTGACTCCGCCGGAGATGTGCGCGAGGTTTGGTAACTACAGCTTTTCCAATGGTACGGATGGCATGATTTTTAACAACGAATCCGCCGGGCTTGGCTTTTACCTGAAGGAAAAAACCTATGACCCGGACGTTGCGCTTGCGGCGCTTGCAGAGGGGCATATTGTGGTGTCGGTTCACCGCAAAGGTTACTGGACCAATGCCGGACACTATATTGTTGTGGAAAAGCTGAATGAAGACGGCACGGTTCAGGTGCGGGATTCCAACATCTATAATTATGGCAAGCTTGCGGGGCATCTGGAGGACAAACACACGTGGTTCAGCGTCACCGGCTCAAGCCTGGGCTATTGGATTTTTGAAAACAAAGTAACCAGAATCCCGGCCTGCATCCGCTGCGGAGAACCGGAAGGCGTGGCCGATAGCCTGCTGACGGAGGATTACTGCTGTGAAAAATGTCAGACCGCTATGCTGCGGCGCGCTACTTATCTGAGCGCCTGCGCGGGCTGAGACTCCGGCTGCTTGTTTTGGGTGTTTCAATGTGTCACGCTTCTGGAAACCGCCGCAGACAGCAGTTCCGGGAGTTGACAAGCAGGCGGGCGGTGTGGTAGAATCATTTTGCCCGATGCCGCATAGCAGATGCCGCAGGTTTACCTGGAACACGGGCTGTATTCCTTCGGAAACTCGGAATGGTGTCCTGCGGACAAAGAAGTGCGTTTTATGGAAAGGGATTGTGCGTAAGCACCGATCTCCTGATAGGCGATTCGCTGTTGTACGAGTATGACGTTCGGCTCAGCTGAACAATACCGCAGCCGTTCTCTCTACGCAGCCGAAAATGTTCGGCTCGGATTTCCTGGTGAATAGCAGCCGTTTGGCTGCTTTATATGCGGGCATGGTGGAATTGGTAGACTCGGTGGATTTAGGTTCCACTGCCAAAGGCGTGCAGGTTCGAGTCCTGTTGCCCGCACCA
>CAZUAN010000138.1:0-4257 GCA_964618385.1 uncultured Oscillospiraceae bacterium
CAAGTTTACTCGTTATGGAAGTGTCTGCATGACCGATCAAAAAGAAATAGGAATGCTGGAAAAGGGCACGGCCCGGATTTCGTGCTTGTCCGGAAATCAGATTAAAAGCATTGCCGCTGCCTGCATGTTCGTGGATCATTTTATGAAAACGGCGGGGCTGCTAATCAATAACAAAATATTGGGGAAGTTTCCCTGGGTGATCACCGAAGTTTCCATCCGCGTGGGGAATATGGTGATACAGAGCACGCCGATGGATCTGATGCTGCAGAGCTTTACATTTATTGGGAAAATTGCCTTTCCGTTGTTCTGCTATATGTTTGTGGAGGGCTATCAGCACACCAGAAGCAAAACGCGTTTTGCCTGCCGTCTGGCCCTGTTTGCAATCGTATCTGAGCTGCCCTTTGACCTGGCTTTTTTCAGAACCGAAGCAAACCTCGCTAATACTTACCCGTTTTTCTGGGGCTACCAGAACGTATTTGTTACGTATTTGACCGCGATGTGCGCGCTGCTGGTTATTGACCGATTACAGAAGCTGCGCTGTAAGCCGCTTTCTGTGATTCTGCAGGGAATTACAATCGGGGCAGTCACATTGCTGGCCCAATATGTCATTCGCGGGGATGCGAAGGGGTATGGCGTTTTCCTGATTATGTTGCTTTACCTTCTCCGGAAAAACCGTGTTTGGCAGATAGCAGGGGTTCTTCTGCTGCGCGTGATTGTGTGGCAAAGTATACCCGGGCCTCTGGTGGTGTCGCTTGTGCTGTTCCTGCTGTATAACGGACAGCGGGGGAAGCGGAACATGAAATATTTCTTCTACGTCTTTTATCCTGCCCATATTCTGCTGCTGTATGGGCTGACCATGCTGATTCGGAACCTCTGATACGGATTCTTTATAAAACTGTTTCTGTTTCATTTTATGGAGAGGGCGCCGCTGTTTCCGTGATATTGAATCTTATCCGTATGAGAGCGCTGCCCTGACGGAAAAAAAGCCGATGAGATAGGGGAAAGAATCTCGGCGGCCTCCCGGTTCGCGGGCAGCCGGGGATTGCGGAATAGAATAGCCCGCGGGCGCAGCCGATTTACAGCGGCTGCGCCCGCGGTATTTCTGAAGGCAGCCGCTGCCCGGTGTTCCGGCGGCTTCCTGTGATGCCGGGACGAGGAAGATACCGGCGGGGCCTGCCAGATTAAAGCAGCCCGGCGATCCAGTAAATCAGTCCGTACACCACACTGGCCGCCAGACCATACACGATCACCGGCCCGGCGATGGTAAACATCTTCGCGCCGACGCCCAGAATAAAGCCCTCGGTTTTGAATTCCACCGCCGGGGCGGTGATGGAATTGGCAAAGCCGGTGATGGGAACCAGTGTGCCGGCGCCCGCGTATTTTGCGATATCGTCGTAAAGGCTCAGTCCCGTCAGCAGTGCGGAAAGCGCCACCAGGCTCATGGACGCGGCGGTACCGGCGGCGTCCTTGTCCAGCCCCAGACCGGTATAGCAGTTCAGAAATATCTGTCCCAGCACGCAGATCATCCCACCGATCCAGAAGGCGTTGAGGCAGTCCTTCCACATGGGGGACTTGGGGCTGAATTCCGCAACCAGTTTTCCGTATTGTTTTTCCGTCATGTTGATCCCTCCTGAAGCTATCGTTCCCAAAAGGAGAAAAACCATGCGCAAAATCCGCCCTTTTGGGGAATAACCCGAAAAAACTGGCTTTCTTACCTAAAAATCGCCCCTGTTTTTTGTCTAATTTTTTTGGAACACCGGATTGTCAGAAGGGGGGTGCTTGTGTTATAATAGATTCAGCCAATGTCCCTCCCTCCCGCGCTATGGGGGAAAGGCACGAAATTATGGTAATGGAGGAATTACAGTATGCCTATGCAAATGGGTTTTCGTTGGTATGGCGAAGGCAATGACAAGATCAAGCTTTCCGATATCAAGCAGATCCCCGGCGTGACCAGCATCGTCTGGGCGCTGCATCACAAGATGCCCGGTGAAATCTGGGAAGTTGACGAGATCGCGGAGGTTCAGAAGCAGCTGGAGCCTTACGGCTTCAATATGGACGTTGTGGAATCCGTCAATGTACACGATGACATTAAGATCGGCAAGCCCACCCGGGACATGTACATCGAGAACTACAAGACCACCATGCGCAACCTGAGCAAATTTGGCGTTAAGGTTATTTGCTACAACTTTATGCCCATTTTTGACTGGACCCGTTCCGACCTGTTTCACCCCGTAGGCGACGGATCTACGGCTCTGTTCTATGAAAAGGGCATGATTCAGGATGACTACAACGCCATGGCCAAGTATATTCTGGACTTTACGGAGAAGTACAACATGTCCTTCCCCGGCTGGGAGCCGGAACGGATGGCCAAGCTGGATCAGTTGTTCAAGGACTATGCCGGTGTTGACCATGAGAAGCTGTGGGCCAACCTGAAGTACTTCCTGGAGGCCCTGATGCCCACCTGCGAGGAGACCGGCATTAAAATGGCTATCCATATGGATGATCCCCCATGGGATATTTTCGGCCTGCCCCGTCTGCTGACCAACGGAGAAAACATTGACCGCTTCCTGAAGATGGTGGACAATCCCTACAACTGCCTGACCCTTTGCTCCGGTTCTCTGAACGCCGACCCCAACAACAACGTTGCCGACATCGTCCGCAAGCACTGCGACCGCATTGCCTTTGCCCATATCCGCAACGTCAAGCATTTCCCCAACGGCGACTTCTCCGAGGCCTCCCATCGGGACTGCGACGGGGATACCGGCATCATTGAAATTCTGAAGGCTTACCATGACTGCGGTTATGAGGGCTACATCCGTCCGGATCATGGCCGTCATCTGTGGGATGAAGGCCCCGGCAATGTCCGTCCCGGCTATGGCCTGTATGACCGCGCTCTGGGTATCATGTACATGCTGGGTGTCTGGGATTTGCTGGATAATCTCAGCGGCAAGAAGACAACGGTCTGATTTTGAAAAACGGATTCCCAGGCACCTGCGTGCCTGGGAATTATCCTGTCCAATAGCTATGGGCCGCCGCTTCCCCGCAGCCCACTAATACTATTTTTATGGAAAATCAGTATAAGAGTTTTTTCAAAAGGCTGAATATTTTTTACAGAACCACAGGTGCGTGCGGATAAAATCCCGCAGAAGGTTCCGTTCGGAAACCGGATATGCTGCTCCCGTAAAAGACAGGGAAACATCTGATGGGGAGCAGTTCCCTTTCCAAACCGGACCCTCCGCGGGATTTCCTATGCGCTTTTTTCGATTTTGGGACAGACCCGTTACAGAAGCTCCTTCACCAGAGACAGGGAGGCTTCATCCGCCACCAAGGTGAAATTGGGATGCAGCTGCAGAATGGAGCCGGGGGCCTGGGGCCTGATGGGGCCAAAGAAGCAGTCCTTCACAGCCTGTGCCTTGTTTTCGCCGTTGACCACCAGCACAATGCGCCGGGCTTTCATGATGGAGCCGATGCCCATGGTATAGGCGTGGGTGGGCACGTCCTCCCGGGCGGCGAAGAAGCGGGCATTGGCGTCGATGGTGGAAGCGGTCAGCGCCACTTTGTTGGTGCCCTTCACGAAAGCGTCACCAGGCTCGTTGAAGCCGATGTGTCCGTTGGGGCCAAGGCCCAGAAGCTGCAGATCCGCGCCGCCGAAAGCGTCGATAACGGCGTCATACCGGGCGCATTCGTCTTCCGCGTCGGGATTCATGCCGTTGGGAATGTGGCAGTTTGCCTGATCGATGTTCACATGGTCAAACAGATTCACGCGCATAAAATAAGCATAGCTCTGGTCGTGGTCCTTGGTCAGTCCCACATACTCATCCAGATTGACCGTCCTGACCTGGGAGAAGTCCAGATCGCCGCTCTCGTACTTGGCAATCAATTCCTTGTAAGTTCCAACCGGACTGCTTCCGGTTGCCAGACCCAGAACACAGTTCGGTTTCCATTGTATCTGCGCGGCAATCAGATTGGCGGCCTTGCGGCTGACATCCTCGTAATCCTTGGCGCGAATCAGTCTCATATTGCGTATCCCCTTTTTTTCGAATTTTCCGAAACATAAATGATGTTTCCTGTGATGTATTGTAGCATCATTTTCAATTTCTGTACAGACCCTTTGGGAAATTTCAGTAATTTTCTATAAATTCATTGTTTTTTCTCGCCCATTGTGCATAACTGGCCTTATTTTATAATATGTTTTTGGCTATATATTTATTGCCAGATTTCGCTATAATATCCTCAATCTGATTTGGGAGGCGCCAA
>CAZUAN010000139.1:0-4256 GCA_964618385.1 uncultured Oscillospiraceae bacterium
TTTGATATCAAAAGGCATCGCCTTGCGGCACTGCCATTTTTGGTATTTTCGGAATAGAAAATACCAAAAATTCGTCATCACCAAATGCAAGCAGCACAATTGCAGAACCCGCTTGCCGGCAGCGGCAAGCGGGTTCTGCTCTTATCAGGAAGCCTCTGAACAATCGCGAAGCAGCGAATCTTTTACCTTACCGGTGCGGTATGAAATACGGAAAATACATCCCGGAACCCCGCATTTTCCATACATTCCTGTGGGTCAAAGGCTCCTGTTGCCGGCCCTCGTCTCTCTATTTCAGCGGCTCCTTTCATTTTTTGCGGGTGCCGGAAACTCCCGGATACCTGTCCGCGCCGGCATCTTTGGAATGATCCGGAATACAATTCCCTGCCGCGCACGTTTCACAGCCTCATTCCGGGCGTTTCCTTATGCGCCGGGGAAAAGCAGCGTCACCTTGAACAGATCGCCGTCCACCAGCAGCTGAAGCTGTCCCTTTTGCAGCTCCATCAGGCTCTTGGCAATGTTCAGGCCCAGGCCGCTGCCCTCCGTGTTCCGGGAATCATCGCCCCGGACAAACCGTTCCATCAGCTCGTCGGCATCCACGTTCAGCTCGTCCCGGGAGATATTCTTCAGGGAGATCATGACCTTGCCGTCCAGAGCTGTCAGATCAATGTACAGCCGGGTGCCGGGCATGGCATATTTCACCGCGTTGCTCAGCAGATTGCTCATAACCCGCCATACCAGGCGGCCATCGGCCATCATGGGAAGCGATTCCTCCCTGTGGCGGAATACGGCGGTCAGCTGGGCCTTGTCCAGCTTGTCGGAAAATTCGCCCAGAGCCTGGTTGACGGCTTCCACGGCATCCACCCGGGTCACTTCCACCGTCATGTTGCCGGTGCTGGCCTTGCTGATTTCCATCAGGTCATCAATCAGCTTTTTCAGCCGCTGGGACTGGCGGGACAGCACCTCCAGATACAGCTCCTGCTCCTCGCCGGTGTGGGGCTTCTGCAGCAGGTCCACATAGTTGATGATGGAGGTCAGGGGAGTTTTGAGATCGTGGGAGACATTGGTGATCAGCTCGGTTTTCATCCGCTCGGATTTCAGCTGCTTCTGGGCGGCCACCACCGCCACATCCGCCAGAGCGTTCAGATCTCCGGCAAATTCCAGGAAACTGCCCGCCAGAATCCGATCATCCACCTTGGTATCCAAATCGCCCTTGCCCATCCGCTTGGCGCTCTTCATCAGAATTCCAAAGCAATACGCCCCATAAAGAATCAGCGCCATATCCGCCAAAACGCACAGCATACGAAGGCCGCCCGAGTAGGTATTCACGCTGACAAGCATCAGCAAGAGCAGGATACCGCCGGACAACAGCCATTGCCAGGTCAGGGGCAGCAAGCCGTAGAAGCGGCGGATCAAGCTGCCGATGCCGCCGAACACCCGGTTCAGCAGCCTGAACATCCAGGGGAAGAATTTCGCGGAAAGGAACTTTACCAGCCGCCGGGCAAATCCGACCAGCCACCGGGCAAATTGAACCAGCAGCCCCAAGCAGCGGAAACAGACGGTATTGCGCCACCAGTAGCCTCCGGGGGTCTTGACCTGGGCAACGAAGGCAAAGCAGAAGCCCACAAAGATCAGGCAGGCGCAGAAGGCGGCGGCCACGGCGCAGGCACAGCCCGTCTGCACGTTCTGCCGCAGCAGATATACCGTCCCATCCCCGCCGACGGCAACAATCCCTACGCCTGCGGCGGCTGCTGCCGCCAGGTACAGATCCAGAGGCAGGCGGTTCAGGCCCCCTGCGCGAATTTCGGCGGTTTTTGGCTTGCGGCCCGCCGCGCAGCACAGGTACACCGTCAGAATCGCGAACAGCAGCAGGCTAATGCCCAGAACCGGGAGCAGAGCGCCGCTGAAGGCGCGGACGATCCGCAGCACGCTGTACATGGACGCATCCCACATGGTACCGGGGGAAATGGACAGCTCCACGGTGTACTCCGGCGCGGACATGTAGACATAATCGGCAATCATGTTCTTTCCGGTGTCGAAATCATAGTAGCTGACCTGATCGATTTCCAGCTCATCCGGGTTTTCGCCGTCTAGGATAACCGGCGCGGTGGCATCCGGGACAGTTTCTTCGGAAGCCGCCAAGACTGCAGCGGCCTCCGGTGCTGCTTCTGAGGATTCCGTCACAGCGGGAGCGTCCTCCTCTCGGGAGACGGCGGTATCCTCGGAGGGGGCAAAGGCAGAGGACGGCACGGTTTCCGCCGCGGTTTCCTCCCCGGCGCTCTCCGGCGTTTGCTCTGCTTGCTCCGGAGACGCGGTTTCGGGAACCGTCTCCTGCAGCTGCTCAGACTCCGCCTGGGCCATCAGACCGTCCTGCACCGGATTGGCGGTGGTGAACTGGAAATATCCGTCGTTTTCCCGATAGAAAATGCTTCCCACCGTATGGCCGTCCAAGCTGGCAGCGGAATAGACCAGTTCCCCCGCTCCGTCATGCAGTTCCACAGCGGAAATGGTGATCGCACCGTTCCGATCCGTCAGCTGTACGTCATCGGCCTCGAAAACGCCGTAGCCGGCGTCGTCGCAGTAAAACACGCCGACGCCCGTTTCACGGGCAAGCTGCAAAATGACCTCGCCGTTTTCATCGTAGAACAGCGCCGAACACACCGCCGTCCGCATTCCCGCAGGGGCGCTGTCTGCGGTAAAGATCATCCGTCCGTCCTCGTCATGGGTCACTTCTCCCACGCCCTGCTCCAGATAGGCCTGGTACAGAACGGTTTCGTCCTGCCCCAGGAAGGTGACGGAAAGAACCGGAAAGGCCCGATCCTCCGACATGGGGTAGGGACGGTAGGAACAGAATACCGCCCGGCCCTGACGGTTGTGGTACAGAAAACCCACAGGGTCCAAACTGCTGAGATTGCTGCCCCAGTCATCCGTGGAAATGTCCATGCCATAAACCTCTATGCCTTCGCTGGGAATGATGTCGTAAAGGACGTAGCCATCCCCGATATCCTGGGGCGTGTAGGACTCGGTTTCCCGCTGGATTTGGTCAGGCTGCTCCGCCAGACCGACCAGGTACAGATACTGTCCGCTGACAGAGAAGGTATAGGTTTGATATCCCTCCGCGGAATCCGGCTCCTGTTCCTCCAGAACATTTCCTTCCCCGTCTAATATGGCATAGCCGTAGGAGCCGAGCTGTTTACCGATCCATCTGCTTTCGGAGAATTGCGCAAGCAAATCCTCCGAGCAGCCGCCCAGGGTCCGGCTGGCATAATTCCGCGCCAGCTGTTTGGCCTGAATGGACCCGTATTCCTGGATCTGCTCGTCCATGACCTGATCGACGGTCTTGCTGTAAAGATCCAGCTCCGTCAATGCCAGAATGCCCAGCGCGCTGCCTACGGCGCTCAGCAGCGACACGGCGCACAGAAAAACAGCCAGGAATTTTGCCGCGACATGGTATTTCATCTCATTTTCCCCCTTCCATCTTATAGCCCTGTCCCCAGACAACCTTCAGATACCGGGGCTCTGAAGGGTTGATTTCAATTTTTTCCCGCAGATGGCGGATGTGGACAGCCACGGCTCCTTCGTTGCCCAGGGCGGACTCCTGCCAGACGGATTCATACAGCAGCTTGGTGGAGAAAACCTTGCCCGGGTTTGTCATCAGCAGATGCAGAATGGCGTACTCCGTGGGGGTCAGGGATACGGACTCCCCCTCCACGGTGACGGTTTTTGTGCGGTCATCCAGGGTAATGCCGCCAATGGTGATGTTGCTGTCGGAGGACTCCGGGCGGCTGCCCAGACGGGCGTAGCGGCGCAGCTGGGACCGGACTCTTGCCAACACCTCCACCGGTACAAAGGGCTTGGTGATGTAGTCATCCGCACCCACGTTCAGCCCCAGCACCTTGTCCTCTGTTTCGGACTTGGCGGTCAGCAGAATGATGGGGACGTTGGAAAATTCCCGGATTTTCGCTATAGCGGTGATGCCGTCCATGACAGGCATCATAACATCCAGCAGAATCAGATGAATGTCGTTGTTCTGCACGATTTTCAGGGCTTCTTCTCCGGTAAACGCCTCGTAAAGGCCGTAGCCCTCTGGGGCCAGATATATTTTCAGCGCATTGACGATATCCGGCTGATCGTCGCAGATCAGAATGTTGTACATGGTGGATTCCCCGCTTTCTTTCTGTTTTGGGATCATTATAGCATTAAAAATCTTAAGAAAAAAGAGGGAGGGTTCTTAAATCTGAATTAAGATTTGCGCAAAG
>CAZUAN010000140.1:0-4225 GCA_964618385.1 uncultured Oscillospiraceae bacterium
CCTGAGTCAAAATCTCTCGCTGTCAGTTCTTGCCGATTTCATCAGAGCTTCCCTAGAATAAGAAATAATCACGGCACGGAGGAAAATGCGCGCCGACATAGGACGCGGTTTCCGGCGTCCCGCCACGGCACATGCCAGCTAATTCCATCAGGGTTTCCCTTCCGCAGCCGCATCGGAGTCCTTTCCCGAATTCCCGCGCGGCACAAAGTCCTCCCGCATGGGAGTGAAGATATCCACAAGAACCCCCTTCTCCAGGCATACGCAGCCATGTATCACGCTGTTCTGCTTCAGAAGCGTATCGCCCTTTCGGACAGTTTTGGTTTCTTTGCCGATTGTGAAGGAAAACACGCCTTCCGCCACATAAGTAAGCTGCGTGTGGGGATGGGTGTGCAAGGGGCCGACGGCCCCCTTTTCAAAGGTATTTTCGACGCACATGACCTGATCGCAGTAAGCTAGAACCCGGCGCGTAACGCCGTCTCCGCCGCTGACTGCCTCCGCGTCGCCGTAAAACGCCCAGCGTTGTCCCTTTTGAATCATACGGCTGCCTCCAGTGTTCTGCGAACAGCGCCGGGGCCTGCCAGCATGCTTCGCAGATAATCGGTTACTTTGCCGGCCACTCCCGCCTCGTATAAATCCACCGCAAACAGAGCCTTGTTGGAAAGAATCGGCTGCAGCGCGTCCTCCGCCGCTGTTTCGGGCTGCCCCGGTATAACGGAACGCAGCTGGGCCTGCAGTGTTTCCAGCATGGGGTCGCTGCTGCAGGGCATGGGGTTTCCCCGGTCATCTACCGCCAGCAGATAGCGCAGCCAGCCCGCTAAGGCCAGCGGCACATATGTAAGCTCTGCCGCGTTCCGCTGAGGATGACGGATATAGCTTTTTATGGTTTCCCCAAAACGGATGGGTATCTTCTGGCTGGTGTCCGTGGCAATCCGCTGGGGAGTGTCCGGAAGAAAGGGATTGGGCAGACGCTGCTCCAGCACCTCCCTGAGAAATGCTTTTGGACAGATGATTTTGGGATCCACCACTACAGGCAGGCCCTCTGTATAGCCAATGCCCTCCGCCAGCTTTTTAAGCTGCGGATCCTGCATCTCCGCGGCGATGGACTCAAATCCCAGCAGGCACCCGTACACGGCCAGCGCCGTATGCAGGGGATTCAGGCAGGTTGTAACCTTCATTTTTTCGGTATTGTTGACGGTGTCCCGGTCCGTCATGTAGACCCCCGCTTTCTCCAGCGGCGGACGGCCATTGGGAAAGCGATCCTCAATTACGAGATACTGGGGCTGCTCCGCATTGACAAAGGGGGCGATAAACGTGTTTTTTGCGGTGATAATCGGTGCCATATCCGCAATCCCTGCCGTTGCCAGCGCCTGCTCGACTGCCTTTGCGGGGCGTGGCGTGATTTTATCGATCATAGTCCAGGGAAAGGACACGTTTCGTTCGTCATTGACCCATGCCGCAAAGTCCTGAGTCACATGACCGTTTTTCAGCCAATTATCCACCACTGTCATAACGGCATCACGCAGTTTTTCCCCGTTGCGGGAGCAATTATCCATGCTGACCACCGCCAAAGGTGCGGCACCGGCCTGGAAGCGCTCATACAGCAGCGCTGTCACGATGCACATAGCATGGCTGCATTGCCTGGGGCCGGCCTGGAAATCTTTCAGCACAGCGGGAAAGAAGCGGCCATGGATATCGGTCAGAGCGTAGCCCTTCTCCGTAATTGTGAAGCTGATCATCTGCAGGCTGGGACTGCGGAAACTGTTTCTCAGAGCCGCCATATCCTCCGGAAATCCATTCCCGGCCCGAAAGCCCCGGGCGATGGAGGCCACGATTTCCTTTTTCATGGAACCATCCGGCAGCAGGCTCACAAGCATGGTCATGGAATCGTAAGGGTCATAAATCCGATCCAGAATGTCATAGTCAAAGGTATCTGCGGCGAGGATGCCGCCTTTTACCAGCCCCTGATTCAGCAGGTCCTGCTGCAATTTTGCAATAAATCCCCGGAAGATATTTCCGGCGCCAAAATGCACCCAGGTGGGCGCTTTTATGGTGCTGCTGTACATATCCTGCCAGTCAAACGCCGGCAGCTGAACCCCGGCGGCTTCCCATTCGGCCCGGTTTTCCAGGCCCTTTCGGTTCATTTTCAGCATATTATCCTCTCCATTTGATAAAATGGCCTGCGGCCAAAGGGCCGCAGGCTTGCTTTTTCAGCCAATTGCGGAAACGTATCCCCCCAGAAGCTTGGGAAGCAGCAGCGCGATATCCGGAATGAAGGAAACCAGCAGCAGCGTGATAATCATGCATACATAGAAGGGCAGCGTAGCCTTGACAACCTTTTCCATGGGCCGCTTGGCCACAGCGGAGCCGATGAACAGCACCGCGCCGACGGGAGGCGTCAGCAGGCCGATGCCGCAGTTCAGCACCACCATGATGCCAAACTGGACAGGATCCAGGCCGCAATACTGGGTGGCGATGGGCAGCAGGATGGGGGTGGCAATCAGAATGATGGGTGCCATGTCCATGATCATGCCCAGCACCAGCAGAATCACATTCAGCAGGATAATCAGGATGATCCGGTTTTCCGTGATGCCTACAATGGCGCTGGCTGCCAGATCCGGCACATGGAGCATGGTCAGGCAGTTGCCAAATACAGAGGAGGTGGAGATCAGAATCAGCACGATGGCCAGGGTATTAACGCATTCCTCCAGGGCGTTCCACACGCCTTTCCAATTCAGTCCCTTGTAGACGAATACAGATACAATCAGCGAATAGACAACCGCAATGGCGGCGGATTCGGTGGCGGTAAACACGCCGCCAACCACGCCAAAGACCACGATGATGATGGCGGCCAGCGCCCAGATGGAGACGCTTATCTGCTTGAGGAAGCCCATTAGATGGAATTTTTCTCCCTTGGGATAATTGCGCTTTACGGAAATAATGTACGAACCGATCATCAACGACACGGCCAGCAGCGCACCGGGCAGATATCCCGCCAGGAACAGACTGCCTACGCTGATTCCGCCGGCGGTCATGGCGTAGATAACCATGTTGTGGCTGGGAGGAACCAGCAGGCCCTCACAGGAGGAGGTGATGGTGACAGCGGTTGAGAAATCCGCGTCATATCCCTGGTCCACCATCATGGGGATCATGATGGAACCGATGGAGGCAGTGTCCGCGGCGGCGGAGCCGGAAATTCCGCCGAAGAAATAGGACGCGACAATGTTGACCATGGCCAGGCCGCCCCGCATCCAGCCTACGCAGGCATTGGCCAGAGCAATCAGCTTCTCGGAAATGCCGCCGGATCCCATCAGTACGCCCATGGTGATAAAGAAGGGGACGGCCATGAGGGAGAAAGAGCTGATGCCCTTCACCATCAGGCGGCAAACGTCGGACAGGCTGCTCCCCTGAACCAGCAGACAGAACACGGAGCTGAGGGCCACGGCATAGGCGATGGGGAACCGCAGAATAATCATCAGGGCGAAGGAGCCAAGCAGAACCAGGATCGCCAGAGATTGGATGCTCATGCTATGTCCTCCTTTACAAAGAATTTTTTCAGATTGTTAAACAGAGATTCCAGCTCAAATACGATCATGGCCAGTCCCGCCAGAGGAACCGGGAAGTACATCCAGAACCGGGACAGCTTGGGCAAGGACACATAGTAGCCCCGGCTGCCCAGGGTAACGGCATACTGCCAGCCCACGACCAGCATAACGACGCCCAGCGCCAGTACTGCCACATCTGACAGAACATCCAGAACCATAATCACCTTTTTCGGAATGTATTGATCCAGAGCGGTCATACGAATGTGGGAACCCCGGCGGATGGCCAGAGCTGCCGAAAGTACCGCCATATAGCTCATAGCGGTCAGAACCAGTTCCTCCGTCCAGGATGGATCGGTCACAACCTTTAGCCAGCCCAGAACATTGGGATAATTCATGGACAGCTGCTGGCAATACCGACCCAGCACGGCGTAGGAGGTAATCAGAATGTCCGCCACAAGCAGCAGCTTGCACAGGAACAGAAAGACCTGATAGATCACGTCGTAGACAGGCTTGATCTTTTCCAGAGCAGTGAAAAATTTAGGCACATCGATTCTCCTTTCAAAAGCAGATGCCGGGAAGGGTTCGGGCAAGCCCGCGCCCTCCCCGGCCCAAAAGACTACGCTGATACGAGTTCTTATTAAAAAGGTTAAAAACCTTTTTATAGCACCGCAGGTGCGTTAAGA
>CAZUAN010000141.1:0-4215 GCA_964618385.1 uncultured Oscillospiraceae bacterium
AGGCGGTGCCTTCTTTATAAAACCGAACGGGTTTATAAAGAATCCGTATTACTCCTCGTAGAACTTATCAATGGATTCCACCAGCCGGTCCAACGCATCTTTGACATTCGTATCCTTCAGCTGCGCTCCCGCAGTGGCCGTGTTGCCGCCGCCGCCAAGGGGTTCCAGAATCATCTGCACATTGGCACTACCGATGCTTCTAGCGGATATAATGACCTGATTTCCATCCGGATACAGCACAAAGGAGGCGGTAATTCCGGAAATATTCAGCAGCTCGTCCGCCGCCTGAGCCGCCAGAACCCGGGAGGTAGCGGTATTCAGCGCGGCAATGGCAATCTCCTGACGGTAGAGCCGGGAGGATTTGATAATCTGGTACTTGGCCATGGTGTCCTGGAAATCATTTTGCAGCAGTTTTTTGACCTCCGTAGTATCCGCCCCCATGCGGCGCAGCGCCGCCGCCGCCTCAAAGGTCCGTTCTCCGGTGCGTACATTGAAGAATTTGGTATCCAGACAAATGCCCGCCATCAAGCATTTGGCCTCAATAGGCATCACATCCTTCTTTTCCACTGCGTAAAGCAGGATTTCCGTCACCAGCTCCGCAGCGGAGGAGGCATAGGTTTCGTGTAGGTTGACCACCACAGGGCTGATATAATCCGCCGCCCGGCGGTGATGGTCGATCACGCAGACCTTGGAAATGGCCTCCAGCAGGGGCTTGCACTCCACCTGATCCGGCCGGTTGGTATCCACCACAATCAAAATGCTCCGGTTATCCGCCATCAGCAGCGCGTCCTGGCCGGAAATAAACACCTCCCGGTACTGCGGTTCCGCCCGAACCTCGTCAATCAGCTTCTGGGCAGAGTTCTGCTCCAGGTCAATGACGATATTGGCCTTTCTGCCCTTTTTGCGGCACAGGCAGCACACACCAACCGCCGCGCCCACGGCATCCAGGTCAGCATTCTTATGGCCCATAATAAACACATGGCCGCTCTGCCCGATCAGTTCCATCAGGGAATTGGCGGTGACACGGGAACGAACCTTACTGCGGTAGTCCGCTTCCTTACTGCGGCCGCCGTAGAAGGTAAAGTCGATACGGTTCTTGATAACCGCCTGATCCCCGCCGCGGCTCAGGGCCATTTCAATGCCCAGAGCAGCAAAATCATAGCTCTCCTCAAAATTCACGCCGTCCACGCCCAGGCCGATGGAGATAGATGCCGGCAAGCCGGCAGGGTTTGTGACCTCATGGATGGTTTCCAGCAGGGAGAATTTGTCCTCCATTGCCCGCTGCAAGTCCCGTTTTTCAAAAATAAACAGGAATCGATTCCGCTCCAGCTTCCTGAGCAGTCCGTTATATCCCTCAGTCCATTCCGTAATGGTATCTCCCAGCTTGGCATTCAGCGCGGAAATCGCGCTTTCTGCCAGATTCTTGGTCAGCTCCTCATAGTTATCGATGAGAATGATGGACACCACCGGGCGGGAGCGGATGTACTCGTCCCGCACCTGGTACAGCTCAGTCAGATCGCTGAAATACAGTACGCCCAGCAGGGTGCTCTTGGCGTCCTCCGCGCGGATGGTGGTGCCATAGACCCGGTAACGGCGGGAACCCAGTGTCACATCCTGGGGACACTCCGTTTTTCCGGCTGCCAGCCAGTCTGTATGAAATCCCGGGAGTACCTCATCCAGATTCCGCTCTTCCATGGAATCGGTGTAGCCGGTCAGTTCCCCAAAACGGTGGTTAGCCCAGATGATGCCGCCGTCTCCCAGCCGGGTCAGCACCGCAGGCAGAGGGCTTTCTCCCCGGCTGGTTGCCTCCATCGTATTGTCAAAGGCCTGAATATACTGCTGCAGCTGACGATTCCGGCGGTTCCGTTCCATGGTATAAAGCGTAAACATCAGCAGCGTCACAGCGGCTTCCGCAGCCGCCAGCCAATAATGCTCCTCCAGAAGTGCCGCCAGGGAAAAAGCAGCCATGGCAAAAAAGTACATTCCCATTCCGGGCTTCAGCAGTCTTCCCAGCTTTCTCTTCACGGACGTCCCGCCTCCTCTTGACAGCAGCCTGCCGCAGCCATCCATACTATATCCTATATCCGCTATTATAGCAAATCCATCCAAATCCTGCAACAGGTTTTCCTTTTTTTCCGTAAAAAAGCATGGAAAAATAGAGGTATACTTTTCTGCAAATTTGTGTTATACTATCCAACAGGTGGCACCGGGGTGGGCTGTCCCCGGGCACGTTCAAAACAGCCTTTTGGCTGTATAAACAGAAATTTTTGCAGGCGTTCCCCCGAAAAAGGCGATTCAGGGCCGGATTGGGGGAGAATGGCTGCCTGCTTGTTATGTCACAAACAGGAAAGGAGTATTTTTTTGACAGAAAAACTGAAAATCATCCCTCTGGGCGGATTGGACGAAATTGGAAAGAACATCACCGTACTGGAATATGGCAAAGACATGATCGTAATCGACTGTGGCGTGGGTTTCCCGGACGAGGACATGTACGGCGTGGATCTGGTAATTCCCGACTTTTCCTATCTGGTCGCGAACCAGAAAAAGCTGCGGGGATTCTTCATCACCCACGGACACGAGGACCATATCGGCTCCATCCCCTACGCCATGCAGCAGGTCAACTGCCCCATTCACGGCACCGCCATGACCAACGGGCTGATCCGGCTGAAGCTGGAGGAGCACAAGCTTGCCGACAAGGTCAAGCTCATTACCCATAAGCCCGGTGACGTGGTCAAAGCGGGCTGCTTTACCGTGGAATTTATCCATGTGAACCACTCCATTGCCGATGCGGTGGCGTTCGCCATTCAAACCCCCGTTGGCACCGTGATCTTCACCGGCGATTTTAAGATCGATCCCACGTCAAAGGACGGCATGATGAATCTGGCCCGTCTCGGTGAGCTGGGCAGCCAGGGCGTCCTGGCGCTGCTGGCCGACTCCACAAATGTGGAGCGAAGCGGCTATACTCCCAGCGAAAATCTGGTGGCCGAAAGCCTGGACCGCCAATTTAAAAACTGCGATCAGCGGATCATCGTCACCACCTTCGCCTCCAATATGCACCGCATCCAGTCCATTCTGGCAACAGCCCAGCGCCACGGCCGGAAGGTGGCAGTCACCGGGCGGAGCATGGAAAATATGCTGAAGGTTGCCCAGGAGCTGGGCTATCTGAAGGTGAAACCGGGTGCCATCGTCGATATTGCCGCCATCAAAAGTCTGCCCAAGAACAAGGTTGTCATTGTCTCCACCGGCTCTCAGGGGGAGAACATGTCCGCCCTGTACCGTATGGCCTTCAACACCCATAAGCAGGTGGACATCATGGCAGGGGACCGGATCATCATTTCCGCCTCCGCCATCCCCGGAAATGAGAAGGCCATTTCCAGGATCATCAACGAGCTGTACCGCAAGGGCGCCGACGTGGTATATGAAAAGAGCGAGGGACTTCACGTTTCCGGACATGCCTGCCAGGAGGAATTGAAAATCGTCCATGGCCTTGTGAAGCCGAAATTCTTTCTGCCCGTCCACGGCGAGCAGCGGCATTTGCAGCTTCACTCCCGCCTGGCTCAGCAGATGGGAATGAATCCCAAAAATATTTTCATCGGCGAAATTGGCACCGTATTTGAGCTGACGGGTAAAACCTGCAAGGTCAAAGGAACGGTTCCCGCCGGGAAGGTCTTCGTGGACGGCACCGGCGTAGGCGATGTGGGCAGCGTGGTGCTGCGGGATCGGAAGCATCTGGCCGAGGACGGCATGATTGTAGTCTGCGTAAACCTGAGCGCCGAGGACGGCAGCGTCCTCACCGGCCCGGACATCATCACTCGGGGCTTCATTTATGTGAAGGAATCCGAGAATCTGATGGAGTCCCTGCAGGACGTGGCTATGGAGGCCATCGAGCGCTGCCAGCGCAAGCATATCCGGGACTGGTCCTCTATCAAGTCCGCCATCAAAAGCGATCTGAGCGGCTACCTGTATAAGACCACCAAGCGCAACCCCATGATCCTGCCAGTAATTTCCGAAGTCTAGAAGCTTCCTTTGCCAGAATGGAGTTTTCGTGATTTTCCATCTCAGAAATCACGAAAACGGCAACGCCGTCAGGCGGTGCCTTCTTTATGAAACGGAAATATTTTCATAAAGAAGCAGTATGATAATCCGGGCGCGCTGCACCGCCGCGCCCGGATTCTTAACAGGAAGGGCAGCAGGATGAAATGTTCTTATACTAGT
>CAZUAN010000142.1:0-4188 GCA_964618385.1 uncultured Oscillospiraceae bacterium
GGCGGCAGGGCGGTATTCCTTTCCGCTGGGGAATGTCGGTTAAAAATACAGCTCCGCAGCCACATTGCCGTGAACGTAATAGCACACGGCCTTCCGCATAAACTCCTCCGTTACCTGGAATCGTTCTGCAAGCTCCCATATCTGCGTGCAGCCGCCGGCAATGGCGTCATCCAGGTCATCCACCGGGATCAGCCGCCGAATGGCCCACTTGTCTGCCCGGTTTTCGTGGCGCTGGCGGCAATCGGCAGCAGCGTGGATGTTGTAGAAGCTGCCCGTATTACAGTGTCCCAATTCATGGCTCAGGTGAACCCGTTCCTGCGCCCCGCCATCCTGGACGGACGCGTCCATGCCAATAAAGCAGTCCCCATTGTCCAGCATTACAGATAGGGAGCCGGTTTCCGTCAGGGAAAACCGGATCACCGGGATATTCTGTTGTTCGGCCAAATCATAGAGGGCTTGAATCTCCATGGCTACTCCTTCTTTTCTGCCTCCCGTTGCCTGACGAAAGCGGCAAACCGCTTTACCTCATCATACATGGCGTCGGTGATTTCCGCTTCGCCTCCGAAGAGAGCAAATTTGATATCCTCGTCAGACACTTCCCGCTTGCCGGCTCCGGCAGGCGTTTTTTCGTCGGTCTGTTCCAGCAGATAGTCCGTGGTAACGCCAAAATAATCCGCCAGCTTCGCGGCGGTGGTGCCGTTTGGTTTGCCGCCGGCCTTCCATTTGGCCACGGCGGAGCGGTTCAGACCAATATCCGTACAGGCCCGGTAAACGCTGATGTTGCGTTCGATGCACAAGGCTTTCAATCTGTTGAAAAACACAAAAATTCCCCCTTAAAGTTTGTGCAAATCGCAGAAGATTACTTTAGTAAGCAAATTCCCATTGACAAACAGGCTAAGCCGCACTATAATGCAGATAAGCAAGCTACTTAAGTAGTCAAATACGATCCGTTTTTTCTTATTATCGTATTCATTATACAACCATCGTTTACTTAAGTCAACGGTTCTGATGACTTTTGGGTACTTGCCCAGAAAAACGGCGGAATTTCTGCTCCAACGGAATTCTACCGTCCATTCCGTCCAATAAAACGGATATTATCAATCATTTTTTAGGAGGAGCGAATATGAACACATTGGAAATGCAGGTTGCAGCCCTGATGCGGCTATGTGCCGCCGAGCGGGAAAGCGAGCGGATTCGGGCGCGGGAGGACCTTCGCCGGATGCTGGAGGATCGGCGCCCGGCCGGAGAAGCCGACCCCGAAACGCTGATCCGGCAGATACTGCTGGAATTGGGATCGCCGGACCATCTGGTAGGACATCCGTACATGATCGAGGCGATTTTGCTGGTGGTAGAGGATCGGGCATACATCCACAATATTACCTTTGGCCTGTACCCCCAGGTGGCAGCGGCCTTTGACACCACGGCTGCCCGGGTAGAGCGCGCCATGCGGCATCTGATTGAGGTAACCTGGACCCGGGGAGATTGGGAAGTGCTGAGCCGGTATTTCGGCAATACCGTCAGCCCGGATAAGGGCAAGCCCACCAACGGGGAATTTATCGCGCGGATTGCCAACGTGGTGAAGCAGCGCATGAAGGACGCGGCATAACGGGCAGAATTGACAGGCAAGCTTTCAAACCGGCCGGGCAAAGCACGCCGGCGGCACTGTCAAAAGGATTTTCACCCTGTATGATACTGCTCATGTGTCTGCTCGGCAGAAACGCTCCGGGGATTTCACGTCTGCGCTGTTTTGAGGGCACCGCACATCAGCGCTTTTCCGCACCCGAAAAACGGAGCCAAAAAATGCGTTTCCCTATTGACGGGCAGAGCAAATGCTTATATAATAAACATGTGCTTATCAAACTCTTTTCTGAGGAGGAAACCCCATGACACAGCGGGAACGGCAGGTTCTGCAGCTTATCGAGGAAAATCCCATGATCTCCCAGCAGCAGATTGCGGACAAGCTGGGGATTGCCAGGTCTTCGGCGGCGGTGCATATTTCCAACCTGACGAAAAAGGGCTGCATTGCCGGCAAGGGATATATCCTGCGCAGCAGCAGCTATGCTGTTGTAGTGGGCGGCGTAAATGTGGATATCGGCGGGCGAGCCTTTGCCCCGCTGGTGGCGGAGGATTCCAACCCCGGCGCTGTGACAATAAGCCTTGGCGGTGTTGGGCGGAACATTGCCCACAATATGAGCCTGATGGGGATGGATGTGCGGCTGCTGACAGCCTGCGGCGATGACCTGAATGGGGAACGGGTGGGCGCATCCTGTTCGGAACTGGGCATTGATATGAGCCATGCCCTGCGGGTTCCCGGCGCGGCCACTCCCACCTACCTCTATCTGACAACGCCGGACGGGGAAATGGTCCTGGCGGTTTCGGATATGGCGGTCTGCGAGAAAATCACGCCTGCTTATCTGACGGCAAACCTGGCACTCCTGCAAAATGCCCAGGTGGTGGTGGCAGACGCCAACATTCCGGCGGCAGCTCTGCAATACCTGGCGGGAAACTGCACCTGTCCCCTGTTTGTCGATCCGGTTTCCACGGCCAAGGCCGAGAAGCTGCGGCCGATCCTGCATAGGATTCACACATTAAAGCCAAATAAACTGGAAGCGGAGCTGCTGTCCGGGGTGAAAATCGAAAGCAGAGAGGATGCCGCCAAAGCCGCGGATAAACTGACAGCGCTCGGGGTGCGCCGGATTTTCATTACCCTGGGGGCAGATGGCGTTTATGCTGCCCATGGGGACAAACGCCTATGGCTGCCCAATATCCCCGGCCAGATGGTAAATACTACCGGCTGCGGCGATGCGTTCATGGCCGCCCTGGTTTGGGCCTATCTGCGGGGCAGTGACCTGGAAACCACTGCCTGCGCCGGCTTGGCCGCCAGCTCCATTGCGATGGAATCCGGAGAAACCATCAACCCCGCCATGTCCGCAGAAGCGTTGGAGCACAGAATGGAACAATCCCTGGCAAAAGTGAAAAATCAAGAAAAGGAACGTGATATTCTATGAACAGGAACCCATATTTGGATGTCAATCCCGAGGTCGCCGCTGCCATTGCCGAAGGCAAACCCGTGGTGGCTCTGGAATCCACCATTATCTCCCATGGTATGCCCTACCCCCAGAATGTGGAAACCGCGCTGAATGTGGAGCGCATCATTCGGGAAAACGGCGCCGTGCCTGCCACCATCGCGATCATTGGCGGCCGCCTGAAGGCCGGCCTGACAGCTGAGGAAATTGAATATTTCGGCAAAAAAGGAACGGCCATTCACAAGGCTTCCCGCCGGGATCTGGCCGTACTGTGTGCCCGGGGTGAAGACGGGGCAACTACCGTTACCACCACGATGATTATTGCCCACATGGCAGGTATCCGGATCTTTGCCACCGGCGGCATCGGCGGTGTGCATCGCGGCGCCGAAACCACCATGGACATCTCCGCAGATCTGGAGGAACTGGGCCAGACTCCCGTTATGGTTGTCTGCGCCGGGGCCAAGTCCATTCTGGATCTGGGCCTGACTCTGGAATATCTGGAAACCAAGGGCGTGCCTGTCATTGGCTACGGCACAGAAGAACTGCCCGCCTTCTACACCCGTCAGTCCGGATTTGGCGTGGACTACCGGATCGACACCCCCGAGGAATTGGCTGCGGCATTTAAGGCCAGCCGCGACATGGGGCTGAAGAGTGGTATGCTGGTTACAAACCCCATTCCCGAAGAATATGCCATGCCGCTGGACACCATCAACGCTGCCATCGATCAGGCAATTGAACAGTGCAAAACCAAGGGCATTCACGGAAAGGATACCACCCCCTTCCTGCTGGCAAAGGTGGCAGAGCTGACCGGCGGGGACAGCCTAGCTTCCAACATTCGCCTGGTGTACAACAACGCAAAGGTCGCGGCGCAAACTGCGGTGGCTTATTGCAAGCTGTAAGTTAAAACCCGGCGCAAATTCTTTGCCCGTACGAACGGAAATGCCAAAGCCCCTGGAAATAGCCTGTTTCCGGGGGCTTTGACCGCCGGCATCAGCAGAAAATCGCCGCCGGGAAGCGGATTGTGTTAAAAATCTCAAAAAAAAGATTGCCAAAATGAAAAAGCCATGCTATAATGCTCTGTGTGTCCGATCAAAGGGGCCGCTCCACATTGGGATGTCGCCAAGCGGTAAGGCACCAGACTTTGACTCTGGCATTCGTCGGT
>CAZUAN010000143.1:0-4073 GCA_964618385.1 uncultured Oscillospiraceae bacterium
GTGCATTGGTCTGATGTTAAATTCTCCCGAAGCAGCTTCCACAGCGCGTCCGCGCCTTCCTTAACGCAATCATGGGGCAGCAGGAACGCTCTGTTGGGAGTCATGTACAGATACGTGGCGTCCGTATCCCGATAGGCATGGTATACCTGCTTCCAGGAATATACGGCGTGTTCCGCGGCATTGTCGGCATGGATGCCCTCCGGTTCCGACGTCAGGAGCAGGGTATAGACATACTGGGGCGTTTTTAAATGCAGGTCCGCAATCTTCCTGTTCAGGGATAAGAGAAAATTCAGCGCGTAAATCAGGGACATGCCCACGCCCACCGCGAGAAGCACAATCCCCAGCAGCACTGCGCCGTCTTTGCTGTGGAAAGCAAAGCAGACGCAGGCACAGACGGTGAGGATTCCGGTAAAGAGGACAGGCGACCGCCACAGCTTCCTCCTTTTCAGAAGATCAAACATGGTAAATCTTCGAAACACTCGCTCATTCAGGTATACCTCTACTTTCATACGCGCCGCCCTTTTTTTGTGAATTTTTCCTATAATAGCACAAAAAATCGCCTGATGCAATTTCAAAATGCTTGATAAAATCCAAAAAGAATGCTACTATCAAAGAAAACCTTTTTCAAAGGGAGGCGGCTGGATGCGACATTTTCCTTGTCCTCATATGACTTTGCTCAGCCGGATCGTGCTGTTTTTAACGGCCTTTGGCGCGGCGCTGCTGTTTCAGATGGGAATCGCCACGTATCAAACCCAGTATGTCATGGAGCCAATGGAACAGCGCACAGGCGGCATTCAGGCCATCAGCCGGTTCCTCAACGATGTGGAAGGCTGCATGACGGCGCTTGAGGATTACCGCTGGGACTACGGCGATACGTCGGCGCTGATCAGTACGCTTCGGCAAAACCAGAACGCATCCGAAGAACATCTGGTGGATATCCCGACAGATATCAATCAGGTAAGCGAGGAACACTACCTGCTGGCCAATGCTGCGCTGACCACCTACGAAACGCTGACCGTGACGATGGATGAAATCGTGGATAAGCTCCTGTCCGGAGAGTCCGATTTTGCCTCGCAGCTTTACTATGAGAAAGCCAAGCCCTGCGGAACCTATCTGCGGCAATATACGCAGCAGCTGCTGGAGCGGGCCATTTTGGATTATCAGGACACCTATACATCGCTGATGGTACTCAACGAGCGCCTGAATCAGATTCAGACGGTGATGGTTCTGCTGTGCATGCTTCTGGGCGGCGTTGTAATTGTGTCCCTGGTCCGTCTGCTTCGCTCGGTGATGCAGATGGCCCGGGCCAGCCAGGCCATCAGCCGCGGCGAATTCGACACGCCGGATGTGGACGAAACCCAGCGGGACGAGATCGGCCACATGGCCAGGGCCTTCAACGAAATGAAACATTCCATGAAGCAGCAGGTACAGCTTCTTGAGGAAAAGCACGAAATGGAGCGGGCGCTGTTCCGTAAGGAAACGGAGGCTCTGGAATTGCAGAATCTGATGGAGCGGGAAAAGCTGCAGCAGCTGCGCAGCCAGATCAACCCGCATTTCCTGTTCAACACCCTGAATGTGATTGTCTATACCGCTCAGCAGGAGGGCGCGGAGCGGACACGGAGGCTGATCGGCTCTCTGAGTAACCTGTTCCGGTACGCGCTGGGCAGCAATGAGGCCCAGGTTCCGCTGGCAAGAGAAATCCACATTGTAGATGAATTCTATTCCCTGTATCATGCCCGTTTTCGGGAGCGTATTCGCTTAAAATGGCACATTTCCCCGGACATCGATTTAACGGAAACCATGGTGCCCTCGTTTATCCTTCAGCCCCTGGTAGAGAACGCCTTTCAGCACGGCCTGGCGCCCAAGGAGGAGGGCGGATGCGTGGATATTGCGATTCAGTCCCAAAACGGCATCCTGAGCATCCGTGTAACGGATGACGGCGTGGGTATGACCCGGCAGGATTTGCAGACCCTGCGGGAAAATCTGCGCAATCCTCCCACAACAGGGGAACACATTGGCGTGTACAATGTGGCGGCCCGGCTGCGGCTCTGGGGCGATGAATACGGCCTGGATATTCAATCGGAAAACGGCAGGGGAACTGCGGCAGTGGTGCGGCTGCCGCTGGTGGTGATGGATTCGGAAGGAGGCGCTTTGCATGGTGAAGATTCTGATCGCGGATGACGAAGGCTATGAGCGGGAAATTCTGGCAGAGATCATCGACCGGAGATTCGGACACGAGGCACAGGTGCGTATGGCGGAAAATGGCCGGCAGGCGGTGGACATCGCGGCGCTGTGGGAAGCGGATATCCTCTTGATGGATATTGAAATGCCCGGTATCAGCGGAATCGAAGCGGCCAAGCAGATTTTAGCGCAGCATAAGGGATGCAAGGTCATTTTTATCACGGCTTACAGTCTGTTTTCCTATGCCCATGAAGCGGTGAAGCTGGGAGCCTGCGACTACATTCTCAAACCGGTGGACCCGGACGATGTGGAGCGTTCCGTCCGCAGAACCATAGAGCGTGCAGAGGCTCAGCGCCAATTGGAGGCAATCGCGCCTTCGGTGGAGCTTCTGGAGAGCAGCAAGGCCCAAGACAAGGCCCATGCGCTGATGAGCAAGGTAAAAAAGTACCTCCAGCACAATTATATGCTGTATGATATTTCTCTGGATACCATCAGCGAGATTCTGAATATCAACGCCTCCTATTTTTCTGTATTATTCAAGCGCTCCTTTGGCGTGAATTTCGTGGACTACCTGACAGAGGTGCGAATAACCGCAGCCAAGGAACTCCTAGCAGACCCGCTTCGCCCGACTGCGGAGATTGCCAGAATGGTGGGCTATGAAAACGCCAATTATTTTACACGGGTATTCAAGAAGAAAACCGGTATGACGCCAACCGAATACCGCTGGTGTGCCGCTAAGGAACGGAGGGAAATTCAGGAATGAAACAGATGGCCATCGTGCTGCTTGCCATGCTGTCGCTGCTGACCGGCTGCGCCGGGCAGCAGCAGGAGGCTTCAGGCCCGGAGCTGATCCTGCGCTATGCGGATAACCAGCCGGAGGACTACCCTACCACCAAGGCTGCGGAATACTTTGCGCAGCTTGTGGAGGAACGAACCAGAGGCAAAATCTGTATCCGCGTATACAGCAACGGCGAATTGGGTGACGAAAACAGCGTCCTGGAGCAGGTGCAGTTCGGCGGAATTGATCTGACACGGGTTTCCATGGGTACGCTGGCAGAAGCCTACCGGGAGGTGGAAGTTCTGATGCTTCCGTATCTGTATGATGACGCGGATCACATGTGGCGGGTACTGGACGGCCCCATTGGGGAAGAATTGCTGATTGGCACCAGGAAAGCGGGCGTCATCGGGCTGAGCTGGTTTGAAGCCGGGGCCAGAAGCTTCTACACCCGACAGCAGATTACCTGTCTGGAGGACCTGCAGGGCTTGACCATACGGGTACAGGAATCCGATTTCATGAGCCGGATGGTGGAACTGCTGGGGGCAGTGCCGGTGCAGATTGCCTACGGCGACGTGTATTCCGCTTTGCAGACGGCCAAAATTGACGGCGCGGAAAACAACTGGCCCAGCTACGAATCCACCGGTCATTTCGAAGCGGCGCCCTACTACCTTCTTGATGAGCATTCCCGTCTGCCGGAAATGCAGATCATGAGCACGGTGGCTCTGGATAAGATCGCGGAGGTGGACCCGGACTATGTTCAGATTATCCGCGAATGCGCCAGGGAATGTGCCCTCTATGAGCGGGAGCTTTGGGCAGAGCGGGAAAGCGATTCCCAGCAGCTGGTCAAGGATTATGGCTGCGTGACCACGGAGCTGACGGCAGAGCAGCTGGCGGAATTCCGTCAGGCGGTGCTGCCAATGTATGCGGATTTTTCCGAGGAGGACCAGGCGCTGATTCAGCAAATTCGGGACAGCTAGCGCAGACGTTGCGGGTCTTCCCGGCGATTAAGATGCCGGGAAGACCCGGATTTTATATTAAGGAAGCTCTGATGAAATCGGTAAGAACTGGCAGCGAGAGATTTTGACTCAGGTCAAGGTTCCAAAATCGGAGGAAT
>CAZUAN010000144.1:0-4001 GCA_964618385.1 uncultured Oscillospiraceae bacterium
ATGGCGATTCCCTTTTGCGGCAAACCGCCGCAAAAGCCGCCTCATACAGTTCTTATACTATTTCCGGATAAAATGGTTTCATTATATAAAAATGTTCAATCCTTTGGATTTCTCATTTTCATTGAATATCGGTATAAATTCCCGTTTATAGCTTCACTTCCTTATTTCCCCAGCGAAGCTCTTTCCGGGAGTTTCATAGGGTACGCCCAGCAGCTGTGTGACCGTGGCGGCGATGTCGGCGAAGCTTTCACGGGTACCCAGGTTCACGGGCTTCACCCGCTTGCCCAGAATCAGCAGGGGTACGTATTCCCGGGTGTGGTCGGTGGTAGCTGTGTAGGCAGGGTCACAGCCGTGGTCGGCGGTGATCATCACGAGGTCATCCTCCCCCAGCTTGGGCAGGAAAGACCCCAGCCAGCGGTCAAACTCCGTCAGGGCGTTTGCGTAGCCGTCGATGTCCCGGCGGTGGCCGTACTGCATATCAAAATCCACCAGATTTACAAAGCACAGCCCGTGAAAATCCCGGGCGGCAAAGTCATCGGTATGTGCCATGCCGTCGGCATTGGACTTGTTGAACACGAACTCGGTGTCCCCCTGCCCGGCGAAAATGTCGTGGATTTTCCCCACGGCAAGACAGTCCAGGCCGGCAGACTGAATGGCATCCAGCATGGTTCGGGCAGGCGGCTCCAGGGAATAATCGTGGCGGTTCGGGGTGCGGCGGAAGCCGCTTGCGGCATCTCCCACAAAGGGACGGGCGATAACCCGGCCCACCCCATGCTTTCCCCGTAAAATCTGACGGGCCTTATGACAGGCACTGTAAAGCTCCTCCAGCGGAACGCGTTCCTCATGGGCGGCAACCTGGAAGACGGAATCGGCGGAGGTATAGATAATCCACTTCCCGGTGTCCAGATGCTCCTGTCCGTAGTCCCGGATTACGTCGGTACCGGAATAGGGCCTGTTGCACAGCCAGCCCCTTCCCGTGGCCTTCTCGAATTCGTCCAAAACCTCCTTCGGAAACCCGTCGGGGTAGGTAGGCAGGGGCTTGGGGGAGACGACCCCGGCAATCTCCCAATGCCCGATGGTGGTATCCTTCCCCATGGACGCCTCCCGCAGCCGGGCAACCGCGCCCCTGGGGGCTTCGGTTTTGGGCAGGCAGTCCACCCCGTCGATATTCCCCAGCCCGGCGGCAATCATGTTGGGGATATTCAGCTTGGCGGATGTGGCACAGGAGCGAAGGGTATTGACATCCACATCCCCGAATTTTTCCGAATCCGGCATCGCGCCGATGCCGAAAGAATCCAATACAATTAAAAAGATACGCTTCATTTCAAAACCTCAAACAGTGTACAGGAAATCCCATCAAGGATTAAAATATTTGAAAAACAGAAAATGCGCCAGGTTGTCATCCCGAGTGAGCGCAGCGAATCGAGGGATATTGGCACTTGGTGACGTACCAGGGGAAAGAAGACGCGAAGATCCTTCGACTGCGCCGCTTTCAACGGCGACCCTCAGGATAACAGCGTTTTCCAATGGTTTTATGTTCTTTCAACGTTTGTGCGCATCAGATTGCTGAATAATGGTGTCCCTTTCAGACTTTTTCAATCATCCCCGAAAGGGATACCGCAATTTTGCATTCTGCATTAAGCCTTGCCGTCCATGGCCACAGCCACATCCAGCGCCACCTTCATCATGGTGGTAAAGGAATTCTGCCGCTGCTCAGACGTGGTTTCCTCGCCGGTGAGAACATGGTCGGAAATGGTGCAGATGCACAGACCCCGCTTGCCGTAGCGGGCGGCGTTCATGTACAGGGCGGCGGCTTCCATCTCCAGCGCCATAACGCCCATCTTTTTCAGACCGTACACACTGTCCAGTCCTTCAGGGACGCCGGCATGGTCGCCATAGAACACATCGGAAGAATTGACGTTGCCCACGTGATAGACAGCGCCGTTGGCCTCAGCAGCCCTGACCGCCTCTTTCAGCAGTTCCCAGGAGGCGATGGGGGCGAAGGTGCCGGGCAGATGGAACTGGCCGGCATAGTTGGAATCGGTGCAGGCGCCCTGGGCGATGACCAGATCGTACAGGTGGATATTCTCCTGAATAGCACCGGCGGAGCCGACGCGGATGATATTCTCCACGCCGTAGCCGTTGAACAGCTCATGGGAATAGATGCCGATGGCGGGCATGCCCATGCCGGAGGCCATCACAGAAACCTTCACGCCCTTGTAGATGCCGGTATAGCCCTGCACACCTCGGACATTATTGACAAGAACGGGATTTTCCAGAAAATTCTCCGCGATGAACTGACTGCGCAGGGGATCGCCGGGCATCAGAACGGTCTTGCCGAAATCGCCGGGCTTGGCGGAGATATGGGGGGTGGGAGTGTTCAGCATAATCATTTCTCCTTAAAAAACAGTATTATAGGTAATGCGGAAAGGGAGAAGCGAGGAGCCGGTAATTCGGCGCTTTCCCCGAACGCCACGCTCCAAACTCTAACGGGTTAATAGCTTCCGTCGTTTTTTGCTTCTTCGCCCTTTTCCGCGGCCTTGGCCAGCTTGACGATTCGGCTGGTTCCCAGACGGGACGCGCCCAGTTCAATGAACTTTTCCGCGTCGGCAAGGCTGGAGATGCCGCCGGCGGCCTTAATCTTCACATGGGGAGCCACATGTTTGGCGAACAGCTCCACGTCGGCAAAGGTAGCTCCCGCAGTGGAAAAGCCGGTGGAGGTTTTGATATAATCCGCGCCGGAATCGGAGACACACCTGCACAGGGCGATCTTCTCCTCGTCGGTGAGCAGGCAGGTTTCCACGATGACCTTCAGCAGCCTGCCGTGGCAGCTGTTCTTTACATCGGCAATCTCCCGGGTGATGTCCTCCCAGCGGCCTTCCTTGGCCCAGCCGATGTTGATGACCATGTCGATCTCGTCCGCGCCGTTTTCCACGGCGTTATCGGCCATGAAGCATTTGGCGGCGGTGGTGTCATAGCCGTTGGGGAAGCCGATGACGGTGCAGATGGGAAGCTGATTCCCCGCATAGGTCTTGGCCTGCTTGACAAAGGAGGCGGGGATGCAGGCGGAGGCGCAGCCATAGCGGATAGCGTCATCACAGATGGCTTTGATCTCTGTCCAGGTGGCGGTCTGAGCCAGCAGGGTATGGTCGCATTTAGCAAGAATTTCCGAAAGCTTCATAGTATGTCCTCCTGAGTTTTATTCTGATTTTTCCTTTTCTTTCTGAAACCGTTGGGTTTTCGGAAGAAGGCACCGCATAGCGGCGCTTCCCTGGCCCGGAGTACCCGGCAGGGGAGAACGGGGACTTTTACCGCTGCCCATGGAGCGTAATGACTTTGTGCTCCCGGATGCCATTGATATAGCACTTGTGGCACATGGCAATGTAGCTGTCGTTGCCCCCCAGAACCACCTGAGCGCCCTCTGTAACAATGTGTCCGTTTCCGTCAATTCGGGCGTTGACAGTGGCTTTTGCCCCGCAGTCGCAGATGGTCTTGATCTCCAGAATGGAGTCCGCCACCTCCATCAGCCGGTGGCTGCCGGGGAAAAGCTTGGTCTGAAAGTCCGTGCGCAGGCCGAAGCACATCACCGGGATACTGAAATCGTTAACAATGGCACGGAGCTGGTCGATTTGCTGCGGGGTCAGAAACTGGCATTCGTCCACAATAATCACGTCGCAGTGTCCCTGCTGGCTCTGCTGAAAGCGGGCATAGATATCCATATCCGGCGGTATGACCTCTACCATGGCTTCCAGTCCGATGCGGCTGCGCAGGAGCTGCTGACCGTCCCGAGTATCCGCGCTGGGCTTGATAAGCCAGACGTTCAAGTCATTTTCCTCATAATTATACTTGGTAATCAAAGCCTGGGCAGTTTTGCTGGAACCCATTGCGCCGTATTTGAAATAAAGCTTTGCCATATTCCCGTCTCCCTTCGTCTGCGCTTTTATTATACCGAAAGGCCGCCGTTATTGCAAGCCCAATTTCCGGCGGTTTATACTAGGGAA
>CAZUAN010000145.1:0-3920 GCA_964618385.1 uncultured Oscillospiraceae bacterium
CCAGAAAAGAAATGGGGCGCATCGGTAGAAAACTGCGAAAAATTATGATAGAATACAGACAATGCAATCTTTAGGGGGGACGGCCTCATGGAACTGGGAGAAAAATTGCGCAGGGCGCGGATGGAAGCAGGGCTGAGCCAGCGGGAGCTTTGCGCGGATATCGTGTCGCGGAACATGCTGTCCCAGATTGAACACGGAAGCGCCAATCCTTCCATGAAAACCCTGCGTCAGCTGGCGGCACGGCTGGGAAAAAGCGTTTCCTATTTTCTGGAGGAGGACACAGTGGCCTCTCCCAACCAGGCGGTCATGGCCTCCGCCCGGCAGATGTACGACACCGGGAATTGGGCCGGAGCGTTGCTGGCGCTGGCGGAATATCAAAGTCCGGACGCGGTATTCGACCGGGAAAAACAACTCCTGTGGGTGCTGCTCCATTTGCATCTGGCGGAACAGGCCATTGCACAGGGCCGGGAGCCATATGCCCGGGAGCTCCTGGAAAAGGCTGTGCCGGAATCTTCCTACTGCTTCGAAGCGTTAACGCGGCAACGGCTGCTGCTGCTGGGCCGCCTCCGGGGACACGCTGTCTGCGGGCAGCTGCCCAGCCTGGACGCGGAACTGCTGCTGCGGGCAGAGGAGGCGCTGGATGCCGGAGACCCGGAGCGGGCCGCGCATCTGCTGGAAGCGGCGGAGGATCACTCGCCCCCGAAATGGAATATGCTACGGGGAAAGGCCTACATAGCCGCCGGAAACTTCCGGGAAGCTGCCGGGTGCTTTCACCGTGCGGAAACCGCCTTTCCCAAGGAGTCGGCGGCCTGTCTGGAGCTATGCTACCGGAAATTGGAGGATTACAGACGGGCCTATGAGTACGCCTGCAAACAGAAATAATCCTGTATCATTCTGTTTTCTCCTGAAACCGAACAGTCTCATGAGAAAACAGAATGAGGAGATGGCCCGTAGTAGCCGACGGTATGGAAAGCGGCAGGGGAAATGCCCCTGCCCGTTTGTTTTTTACGCGGCGGCCCGGGCGATTTCTTCCGGGGCCGTTTCCGCGGCTGTCTGCTGCGCATACTTTTCCGGATGATAGGCCAGATCGTAATAATAGGCCTCCCGATCCTCCTTGGCCTGCGCCAGATAAGTCTGGCATTCCTCCAGGCCATCACCCACAATGCCCATGGTGCGGTCATAGGACTTCTGGGCGCTGGTATACAAGGCATCGGTCAGATGGAACAGCTCCTGCCACTGCTCCAGCCGGTCATAATCCAGAGGCAGGATGTTGTATTCCTTCTTGCCGTTAACGGTACTCATGTTCACCCATGTGGGCAGCACATCCGTGCCGGCAACATAGACGCTGCCGTCGGAATACTTTTCCAATGTGACCGTAAACAGTGCGCCGTCCTCGGTGTACCCGGTGGGGAACAGGTCGCTGATCCCCGTGCGCTGATTGGATACCGCATTCCCAACGGAATAAATGCAAACCGTTTTATGGTCGGAATCAACTGTGCTTTCCAGCAGGGCCATGGGCTCCACCACATGAGGATGTCCCCCCACAATCACATCAATGCCCAGATCGCATAGCTTCTGCGCAATTGCCTGCTGGGTCGCGTTTTCCTGAAGCTGGTATTCTGTGCCCCAGTGAATATACATCATGGTAACTTCCGCGCCTTCTTCCTTCATGCCGGCCAGATGCGTTTCCACCTCGGAATAGAACGCGTCCAGATTGTTTGTCATGAAATAGTTGACCAGGCCTGCCTCCGCTACAGCTGACAGTCCATTCAGGGAGGGGCGGCCGTCGCTGGTGACTCCGGTGGCGTAGGTGTAGCAAAGCATCCCGATTTTGATACCGTTGACTTCAACCACGGCATACTTGGGTTCCTCATCATTCATCTGGGTTCCCAACGCCGCAAGTCCGACGCCCCGGATCTGCTCCAGCGTCCGCTTGATGCCAGAGGCCGTTGTGTCGGAGCAGTGGTTGTTGGCGGTAAGGAGCATGTCATAGCCTGCATCCAGGACAGAATCCGCAAGGGAATCCGGGCAATTGAAGGTCGGATTTCCCTGATAAGGGTAGTTTTCTCCGCCGAAGGTGGTTTCCAGGTTGATGACCGCGTAGTCATAGGCGGAGACATACTCCTGAACATACCGGAAAATGGATTCAAAATCATAGGTTCCATCACTTTGCAGGCAGGTATCAAACACGGGCTTGTGCATCAGCAGGTCGCCCTGGACACTGATGGTTGCTGTAGCCGCCACAGACACCACCTCCGGCTCCGGCTGGGTTGTCTCCGGCGGTTCTGTTGCCTGTTCCGTCTCTGTCTCCGATGGCAGCGCAATGGCGCTGCTGGCTGTGACTGTGGGCGCAGGCTCCCCGTTCACCAGGTCAACGCAAAGCCAGATCACCAGCCCGGTCGCCGCGATCATAAGCAGAATCAGGATTGTCAGCAGAACAATCACCGCGGAGTGGCCGCGTTTCGGGTTGCGGGACATAAAAAGCCTCCTTCGCTTAAAGATTCAGTAAATAGCAGACGGAATGCACTGTTTTTCCGCCGCTTACATAATTTCTGGGAATGCGGCGGCTGATGCCGCAGGCAAACTCATAGTTGAAGCTGCCCGCGGCAGCGGAAATTTCCTCCATGGTGATCCGCTCCGCACCATCCCGGCCCACCAGCGTGACCCGGCTGCCCACCTCCGCCCCGGGAATGCCCGTAACGTCCACCATCAGCTGATCCATGCAGATCCGGCCCAGGATGGGTGCTTTCCGTCCATGGATCAGGACATGGAACTTCCCGGAAAGACTGCGGCGGTAGCCGTCGGCATAGCCAACAGGAATGGTCGCTACCGTTGTCTCCCGCTGGGTGACATAGTCACCGCCATAGCTGATTTCCCGGCCGGGCGGCAGTGTCTTCACATGCGTGATCCGGCTGAACCATTGCAGGGAAGGCCGCAATTCCAGCAGATTTACAGAGACTTCGTCGCTGGGGTACATGCCATACAGGACAATACCCGCGCGAACCATTTCGTAGTGCCGGTCGAAATTCATCAGCCCGGCGGAATTATTCAAATGGCGAATGGGAATCCGGACGCCGTTGGCCTTCAGCATCTCATCAAACCGGTCAAACAATTCGGCCTGCCTCCGGGCGCGGCTCAGATCCGCGCAGTCCGCCGTCGCGAAATGGCTGAACAGCCCTTCCGCCTGAAGCCCCGGAAGAGCGGCGATTTTCGCGCAGAGCTCCGCCGCCTCCTGCGTGGGCTGGAATCCAATGCGGCTCATGCCTGTGTCCACGGCAAAATGGAACAGGGCCGTCTTTCCCTCCGCTGCGGCAGCTTCCGACAAGGCCACGGCGTCGGAAAAGTGAAAAATGGCGGGACGGATATCCTCCCGAATGGCAATCTGAAAGGCGCTTACCGGCGTATAGCCCAAAATCAGAATGGGCTTTGTCAGCCCGGCCCGGCGCAGCTCCAGCGCTTCCAGAATCGAGCTGACGCCAAAAAAAGCACACTGCTCCTCCAGCCGCCGCGCAACCTGCACGGCGCCATGGCCGTAGGCATCGGCCTTGACCACTGCCATGACGCTGACGCCGGTCTTGCGCCGGACTGCGGAAAAATTCGCTGAAATGGCATCCAGGTCAATCACGGCCTGCGTACTGTAACAATCCAAGAAAATCATCTCGCAAAAATCCTAATACTGCTTCTTTATAAAACCGTTCGGTTTTATAAAGAAGGAACTGCGGCGAACCGCCGCAAAAGCCGTCTCATACAGTCCTTAACGCTATAAAAAAGGTGTTTTCAGCCTTTTTCATAAGAACCGGTATAAGGTGTATTCAGTTTATCACAGAAACGGGAAAAAGTAAACCTCGAAGTCGGAAATGTTCCTCTTTTCGCCGGCAAAAGCATCTGCGGGCGCTGCCCTCCCGGCAGCGCCCGCAGCG
>CAZUAN010000146.1:0-3891 GCA_964618385.1 uncultured Oscillospiraceae bacterium
CCTCCGGAGACAGCGGCACATGGATTGCCATCTGGTCACCGTCAAAGTCGGCGTTGAACGCGGTGCAGCACAGCGGATGCAGCTTCAGGGCGCGGCCCTCCACCAGGACCGGCTCAAAAGCCTGAATGCCCAGACGGTGCAGTGTGGGAGCGCGGTTGAGCATGACCGGCCGGTCCTTGATGATCTCATCCAGGGCGTCCCAGACCTCGGTCTTGCCCTTGTCGATCATCTTCTTGGCAGACTTGATGTTGTTGGCCAGGCCGTCCGAAACCAGCTTCTTCATCACAAAGGGGCGGAACAGCTCAAGGGCCATTTCCTTGGGCACGCCGCACTGGTACAGCTTCAGCTCCGGGCCGACAACGATAACGCTTCGGCCAGAGTAGTCCACGCGCTTGCCCAGCAGATTCTGGCGGAAACGGCCCTGCTTGCCCTTCAGCATATCGCTGAGAGATTTCAGCGCCCGGTTGTTTGCGCCGGTGACAGCGCGGCCCCGGCGGCCATTGTCGATCAGGGCATCCACCGCTTCCTGCAGTATCCGCTTCTCATTGCGGATGATAATGTCCGGCGCCCGCAGCTGCACCAGCCGTTTCAGGCGGTTGTTCCGGTTAATGACGCGGCGGTACAGGTCGTTCAGGTCGGAGGTGGCAAACCGGCCGCCGTCCAGCTGAATCATGGGGCGGATATCCGGCGGAATCACGGGCAGCACATCCAAAATCATCCAGCTGGGCTTATTGCCGGATTCCCGGAAGGCCTCCACAACCTCCAGCCGCTTAACCAGCCGCAGCTTCTTCTGGGAGGATGCGGTTTTCAGCTCCTCCCGCAGCTGATGGCTGAGCTGATCCAGATCAATCTGCTCCAGCAGTTCCTTGATGGCCTCAGCGCCCATGCCGGCCTTGAAATCATCCTCGTATTTTTCCCGCATGTCCCGATATTCCTTCTCGGTTAGCACCTGGTTCAGAACCAGAGGCGTGTCTCCGGGGTCGGTGACAATATAGGCGGCAAAATACAGGATCTTCTCCAAAACCTTGGGAGAAATATCCAGCACCAGGCCCATCCGGGAGGGAATCCCCTTAAAATACCAGATATGGCTGCATGGCGCGGCCAGTTCAATATGGCCCATGCGTTCCCGGCGGACCTTGGCCCTGGTGACCTCGACGCCGCAGCGGTCACAGATCTTGCCCTTATACTTGATTTTCTTATATTTTCCGCAGTGGCACTCCCAGTCCTTGGTTGGTCCGAAGATCCGCTCACAGTACAGTCCATCCCGCTCGGGCTTCAGAGTACGATAATTGATGGTCTCAGGCTTCTTGACTTCGCCATAGGACCACTGCCGGATCATATCCGGAGAAGCAATGCCGATTTTAATGGCATCAAAGGTGGCATCTGCCATGTTTCAGCCTCCTTATTTCTCGTAGTCGTCAGCGTCGGATTCCTCCATATCGCCGAACACATCCATAATATCCTCAGGGCCATCCTCGTCGATGACGAATCCGGCATCCAGTACCTCATCCGTAGAGCCGACAACAACTTCATTTTCGCTGTCAGAGCTGTAGACGATCTCATCCTCGTCGTCCTCGTCCTTCAGTTCGATCTCGTTGCCGTTTTCGTCCAGCACCCGGATATCCAGACACAGCGCCTGCAATTCCTTCACCAGCACCTTGAACGATTCCGGGACACCGGGCTTGGGGATGTTGGCACCCTTGACAATGGCCTCATAGGTCTTGACACGGCCCGTAACGTCGTCAGACTTGACAGTCAGGATTTCCTGCAGCGTATAGGCGGCGCCATAGGCCTCCAGCGCCCAGACCTCCATCTCGCCGAAACGCTGGCCGCCGAACTGGGCCTTGCCGCCCAGAGGCTGCTGCGTCACCAGCGCATAGGGGCCGGTGGAACGGGCATGAATCTTGTCGTCAACCAGATGGTGAAGTTTGAGGTAGTAGGGATAGCCCACAGTGACCAGATTGTCAAACGGTTCACCGGTGCGGCCGTCATACAGGACGGTCTTGCCATCTTCCCGCAGGCCCGCCAGCTTCAGCGTCTCCCGGATATCCTTTTCGTTGGCGCCGTCAAAGACAGGGGTCGCGACATTCCAGCCCAGCGCCCGGGCCGCGTAGCCCAGGTGAACCTCCAAAACCTGTCCGATGTTCATACGGGACGGCACGCCCAGGGGATTCAGCACAATATCCAGAGGCGTTCCATCTGGCAGGAAGGGCATGTCCTCTTCCGGCAGCACCCGGGAAACAACGCCCTTATTGCCGTGACGGCCGGCCATTTTATCGCCCACGGAGATTTTCCGTTTCTGGGCAATGTAGACACGGACAGACTTGGTGACGCCGGGAGCCAATTCGTCGGAATTCTCCTTGGTGAAAACCTTGACATCTACCACGATGCCGCTTTCGCCGTGGGGTACCTTCAGAGATGTGTCCCGGACCTCTCTGGCTTTCTCACCGAAAATCGCCCGGAGCAGGCGCTCCTCCGGCGTCAGCTCGGTTTCGCCCTTGGGCGTAACCTTGCCCACCAGATAGTCACCGGAGTGTACCTCCGCACCAATGCGAATGATACCGTCCTCATCCAGATCCTTCAGCGTGTCCTCACCGACGTTGGGGATATCCCGGGTAATTTCCTCCGGACCAAGCTTGGTATCCCGGGCCTCGGTTTCGTGTTCTTCGATATGGATGGACGTAAACACGTCTTCCCGAACCAGCCGCTCGTTCAGCAGGATGGCATCCTCATAATTGTAGCCCTCCCAGGTGACAAAGCCGATCAGCACATTTTTCCCCAAAGCAATCTCGCCGCCGGAGCAGGACGGGCCATCCGCAATGATTTGTTCCGCGTCTACCCGTTCTCCCACCGTCACGATGGGACGCTGGTTGATGCAGGTGCCGGCATTGGAGCGGGCGAATTTGGTCAGATGATGGGTATACATTTCCCCGCTGTCATAGCGGACCGTAATATCGGTAGCGGAAACGGCCACAACAACGCCGGAATCCTTCGCCTTGATGCAGACCTCGGAGTCCACCGCAGCCTTGTGTTCGATGCCGGTAGCCACAACAGGCGGCTCCGTGGTCAGCAGCGGAACGGCCTGGCGCTGCATGTTCGCGCCCATCAGAGCACGGTTGGCGTCATCGTTCTGCAGGAAGGGGATAAAGGATGTGGCAATGGAGATCATCATTCTGGGAGACACATCGATATAGTCGATCATCTGGCGGTCCACTTCAATAATCTCATTGCGGTGACGGCAGGTAATGCGCTTGTTGGCCAGGCATCCATTCTCATCCAGCGGCTCATTCGCCTGGCCAATAAAGAAGTCGTCCTCCACATCGGCGGTCATATACTCCACATCCCGGGTGACAAAGCCGGTAGCCTTGTCCACCTTGCGGTAAGGCGCTTCCACAAAGCCGTATTCGTTGATTTTGGCGAAGGTTGCCAGGTAGTTAATCAGTCCGATGTTGGGACCCTCCGGTGTCTCAATGGGACACATGCGGCCATAGTGGGTATAGTGAATATCCCGGACATCGAAGGATGCGCGGTCACGGCTCAGGCCGCCAGGACCCAGGGCGGACAGACGGCGCTTGTGGGTCAGCTCCGCCAGGGGGTTGTTCTGATCCATGAACTGGGACAGGGGGCTGGACCCAAAGAATTCCTTGATAACCGCCGTGACCGGACGGATATTAATCAGGCTCTGAGGCGTCACCGCGTCCAGGTCCTGCACCGTCATACGTTCCCGGATAACCCGATCCAAACGGCTAAAGCCGATACGGAACTGATTCTGCAGCAGCTCGCCCACGCAGCGCAGGCGGCGGTTGCCCAAGTGGTCAATGTCATCAACCGTGCCGATATTCATGGCGACACAATTCAGGTAGTTGATGGACGCCATAATATCATCCGCAA
>CAZUAN010000147.1:0-3877 GCA_964618385.1 uncultured Oscillospiraceae bacterium
TCGGCTGCCGCACTGACGATTTGCGGCTATTTTTTGAAAAGAAATCGATGATTCGGCCGGAACGGAAAAACTTCTTATTTACATTAGCCGATAGGATGTGCTATGATATCCAATATAAGAAAACAGAATACAGAGGTTTGCATAATGAATTACATCGTATTGGATATGGAATGGAACCAGCCATGGCCGGGCTCTCCCTCTGCCAAGAAGGTGCTGCCCGTCCAGATTCGCGGCGAGATCATTCAGATCGGCGCTGTCCGGGTGACGGAGGACGAGAAAGTGGCGGATGAATTTCAGATCATGGTCAAGCCCAAATATTACCGCCGCCTGAACCGCCGGGTCAGCAAGCTGACAGGGATCAAGGAACCGAAGCTGCGGGAGGAGGGCGTGCCGTTTCCTGAGGCCATCGCCCGGTTTCGGGCATGGTGCGGCAGGGATATCGTGTTTCTGACCTGGGGCTTTGACGATATTGGCATTCTGCGGGAGAATTTGCAGCTGTATGGCCTGGAAACGGGTTTTACGGACAGATGGTATAACGCGCAGATGATCTTCAACGCCCAAACGGACGGCTCGACCTCTCAGAAGGCTCTGAAAACCGCCATGGAGACATTTGGCATCGAGGCGTCCCGGCCTGCCCACGATGCTTTGGGGGACGCATACCATACGGCGCAGATCTGCGCCCGGCTGGATCTGCGCAGGGGAGCGGATGAGTATGACGAGGCCCTGAAAAGCCATGAAAACGGATTCCACGGCGCCCAGCTGCCCGGCTGCATTGCCAGAAAGGTGTACTATGACTATGCTGACAAACGGGCGGCATTAAGTGCCATGTCCGGGGAGGAGAACAAATGTCCCGTCTGCGGCGGGCGGATGCTTGGTTCACGGTGGTTTTCCCAGCCCGGCCATCGGTATATGGATCTGGCTGCCTGCCCGAAGCATGGCCAATTTTTGATCCGGGTGCGGCTGTCTCAGCAGCAGGACGGACGGATACGGGTCAGCCGCCTGACCTACGAGGCCGACTCCGAGGCGGCTGCGGCATACGCCAGCCGGGCGGAGAAGGCCGATCCAAAGGAGGAAAATCGTCCTGCCCGCCGGCGCAGAAAAAGGGGCAGCAATTCCGCCCGAACGGATACAAAGGAATCCTGAACAGGCGCGACCCGGATCGCTGGGCCGCGCCTGCGTTTTTCGGGGAACGGTGCTGCCGGGGCGTGCGGGGCGGTCAAAAAAGCAGCCGGACGGTCAGCGACGCCATGAAAAATCCGACAAAATCGGCGAACAGAGCGGCGGGAATGGTATAGCGGGTTTTGCGGATTCCTGCCGCGCCAAAATAGACGCTGATGGTGTAAAAGGTTGTCTCTGTGGAGCCCAGCATGACGGCAGCGGTTCGGCCAACGGGGGAATCTGCCCCGTACTGCGCCATCAGCTCCGCCCCCACTGCCAGCGCGGCGCTGCCGCTGATGGGCCGGATCAGCACCAGCATGGCGGTTTCCGGCGGGATGCCCAGAAATGAGAATGCCGGAGTCAGCAGCTCGCTGATCCGCTGGATGGCGCCGGAGGCCCGCAGCATGGATACCGCTGTCAGCAGCAGAACCAGCGCCGGAAGGATGGACAGCAGCAGCTTCAGCCCTTCCGCTGTTCCCTGGAGCAGAATATCGTAGGTGTTTTCCCGTCTCCGCAGGGCCATGACCGCCGTCAGCAGCAGGATCATGGGAACCATGTAATCCGTCACCGACGCCACATCCTTCCCAGAAGCCAGGCTGCCGCGACCCCCAGCCCCGCAGAAAGCATACTGGTGATCCAAACTGCCGGAAGGATGTCAAAAGGGGCGGCACAGCCCAGAGCGCTTCGCACGGCGGCTACGTTGGCGGGGATCAGTTGGATGGATGCGGTATTCAGGACGATCAGTCTGCACAATTCATCCGTGGCGGTATCGCCCTGCTTCATCCGCCGGGCGGCACGAATCCCCATGGGCGTGGCGGCGTTGCCCAGGCCCAGGAAATTGGCACAGATATTGGCACTCAGATCCCGGGCCAGAGCATCATTTTCCTTTGCAGAAGGGAAAAGCCGGTGCAGCAGGGGGCTTAATAGCCGGGAAAGTCCGTCCGTTATACCCGCTGCTTCCATCAGCCTGCCGACCCCCGTCCACAGACAGATGGCCCCGGCCATGGAAACGGCCAGGTTCACCCCTGCCTGCGCGCCCTGAAGCGTTGCTGCAGCCAGAGCGCTGCCGCTGCCGGAAATCAGCGAAAAGAGAATGCTGACGAGAATCATGCCTGTCCATATCCAGCTCATCACCATGTACATCCCTCCCTATGGTGTACAATATGCCAAGATTGCCGGGAGATGTATGGATGTTTTCGACAAAATATTCTGTTTTTTCAAAAAAGTATTTGACTATTGCGTACAAAGCTATTATAATGATAAAACAAATAGGTCGATGTATTTTATCCTTGCATCGTCGAAAAACGGGAGGGAGCTGACTGCATGAAATCTACGGGAATCATTCGGAAAGTAGATAATTTGGGCAGAATCGTGCTGCCCATCGAGTTGCGCCGCACTTTGGACATTTCGGAGCGGGACGAATTGGAAATTTATATGGAGAATGACCGAATCATCTTGCAGAAGTTTGAGCCGGCATGTATTTTCTGCGGTTCTTCCCGGGATTTAATCGTCTACCGCAAGAAAAATGTGTGTCAGGAATGCATCTGCAAGATGATGGAATACTGACACAGCATACCGGAAAGAAACGGAAGCTTTCAACCCAAAGCCCCTGAATGACATCGGATCATTCAGGGGCTTTTCCTGCCAATGCGATTTCGTATACGGTATTTTTGGGAAGTCCCAGTTCCTTGGCGGCCTGTTTCACCGCGTCCTTGCGGCTGAAGCCCTCCGACATCAGCTGCGTCACCCGGCAGGCGGCGTCAGAGGCCGGAACCGGCTGCTTTTTCACTTTGGGAGCGCCTGCCACCACCAGAACAAATTCTCCTCTGGGGGCGTTCTCGGCGTACCGCCGCGCCGCTTCGCCCAGGGTTGTGCGGATGACTTCCTCATGGAGCTTGGTCAGTTCCCGGCACAGACTGACGGGGCGGTCTTCGCCAAAGGTGTCCCGCAGATCCTCCAGAGTGGCGGCAAGCTTGTGAGGAGCTTCATAGAAGATCATGGTACGGTGTTCTTCTTTCAAAGAATCCAGGTGTTCCCGGCGGCTTTTTTTGGACATAGACAGAAAGCCCTCGAAGCAGAATCTACCTGTGGATTGCCCGGAAATGCTCAAAGCGGTAATGGCGGCGCAGGGGCCGGGAATGGCACAGACGGGGATGCCTGCCTGAACGCACTGCCTAACCAGATCCTCACCGGGATCGGAAATGGCCGGGCTGCCCGCGTCGGACACAAGCGCACAGGTTTCGCCGGCCAGAATGCGCTCTACAATCTGACAGCCCCGGACTGCTTTGTTATGCTCATAGTAACTGACAAGGCTTTTTTTAATGCCCAGGTGGTTCAGAAGCTTCAGCGTCACTCGGGTGTCCTCTGCGGCGATGAAGTCGGCGTGTTCCAGGGTTTCCCGGCAGCGCAGGGAAATATCTCCCAGATTGCCAATGGGAGTGGGGACGAGGTAAAGGATTCCAGGCATAGTGCGCCTCCTGCAGACAGTGTGGAGTTAGGAGTAATCCTGATATTTCATAAAAATGTTTCATTCGAAGGATGGAACATTTTTATATAAAGAATCCGTATCAGACGAATTTTTTGTATTTTCTATTCCGAAAAAACCAAGAATGACAGCGCCGCAAGGCGATGCCTTCTGGATAAAATGGAACCATTTTATCAAAAAATAGTATAGAAGGATATGCTTATGTCAATTGAGCGGTTATAAGTTTCCATTTTC
>CAZUAN010000148.1:0-3831 GCA_964618385.1 uncultured Oscillospiraceae bacterium
TTTTTGCGTAGGTTTTGGGATGCGGCTTCTGCCCGGCGGCATGTCCCCCGGTAAAAACGGTATAAGAATATCGAAAAAAAGAAAAAATGTATTTACATTTATACCCCTTTGTGCTAAAATGTATGTGGTGAAGGTTGGGGCTTCATCCCGGATTTGTTCGATAATACGCCAATTAACGCTTTGCGCCATGGCGTTTCCGCTTTCTTTTATTCCGTTTTTAACCGGCTGTCGGTCTTCCCGGCCGGCAGCTGGCTTAAAATATAAAAGCTGAACCGAAGCGTTCCCGGCTGTGCCGCTGCTGCTTTCGGTTCCTTCAAAATCCATTCTACGGAGGTTACTACATAATGGCTCAAAAAGTTCAGTTTGTGGAGACTGTGCTGCGTGACGCGAACCAGTCTCTGATCGCGACCCGCCTGCCCTACGATAAGTTTGCTCCCATGCTGGAAACTATCGACAAGGCCGGCTACTATGCCATCGAGTGCTGGGGCGGCGCCACGTTCGACGTCTGCCTGCGCTATCTGAACGAGGACCCCTGGGAGCGTCTGCGCAAAATCCGCGCCGCTGTTCCCAACACCAAGCTGCAAATGCTGCTGCGCGGACAAAACGTGCTGGGTTATTCCCACTACCCCGACGATTTCGTCAGGCTGTTCGTCCAGAAAGCGGTGGAGAACGGCATCGATATCATCCGCATTTTCGACGCTCTGAATGATACCAACAATCTGAAGGTTGCCATGGAGGCCACCGTCAATGCCGGTGCCATCGCTTCCGGCACCATCTCCTACACCACCTCTCCCGTCCACACGCACAAGAAGTATGTGGAAATGGTCAAGGAACTGAAGGAAATGGGTGCATCCACCATCTGCATTAAGGATATGGCCGGCATTATGGGTCCCCAGGAGGCTTACGACCTGGTTTCCGCCATCAAGGACGCCACTCCCGAGTTGCCCGTCGACCTGCATACCCACTCCACCACCGGTCTGGCGTTCATGACCTATCTGAAGGCAGTGGAAGCAGGCGTGGATATTATTGACACCGCTATCTCTCCCTTCTCCGGCGGTACCTCTCAGCCCGCCACGGAAACGCTGGCCTATGCGCTGCGTCAGCTGGGCTACGAAGTGGATCTGGACGATGCCTGCACCAAGAAGATGGCCGACTACTTCAAGGGCGTCCGGGACGAGTTCATCAAGGACGGAACCCTGATGCCCAAGTCCATGGCCACAGACACTCAGTGCCTGACCTATCAGATTCCCGGCGGTATGCTGAGCAACCTGCTGTCCCAGCTGAAGCAGGTCAACGCGCTGGATCGCTTCGACGAGGTTCTGGTGGAAACGCCCAAGGTCCGCGCCGACATGGGCTATCCTCCCCTGGTAACCCCCACCTCCCAGATGGTCGGCGTCCAGGCTGTCCGCAACGTGCTGGACGGCAAGCGATATAAGTCCGTTTCCAAGGAGATCAAGGCTTACTGCCGCGGCGAGTACGGCCGTACCCCCGCTCCCATCAATGCCGAGATTCAGAAGCAGATCCTGGGTGACGAGCAGCCCCTGACCGGCCGCTACGCTGACACGCTGGCGCCCGTGGTCCAGGCTTCCCGGGAAAAGCTGGGTGATCTGGCAAAATCCGACGAGGATGTTTTGAGCTATATCGCATTCCCCAATCTGGCAGAAAAGTTCCTGGAGGAGCGCAAAGCCAAGGAAGAGAATGCGGCCACCTACACCATCGTCGCGTGTTAAGGAGGATAATCTATGCTGCTAGCTTCCTCTCTGGAAAATATCGGCATCCTGGATGCCGCCATTGTGGCCATTCTGGGGTATGCTGTGGTCTTTTTCGGCCTGGTCCTGCTGATGATCGTTATTACCGTCATGGGCAAGATCTTTATTGCCCGGGATAAAAAGGCTGCCGACACAGCCGCCGCCGCGAAAACCGTTCTTTCTTCGGTTCCCGTGGCTGCCGCTGCAGCTGAGCTTCCCGCTGCCCCCGGTTCCGCAGGCCAGCTGAAGCTTTACGATGTAGAACCCAAAACCGCCGCAATGCTCATGGCTATTGTCGCCAACAAAATGGGGAAACCCCTGAACGAGCTGCGCTTCATTTCCATCAAGGAGGTCAAATAATCATGAAATACAAAGTGACCCTGAACGACCGCACCTATGAGGTGGAGGTCGAAGCCGGTAAGGCGATGCTGCTGGATGAGTATGCCGCTATTGCCCCGGCCGCTGCGGCGCCTGCCGCGCCTGCTCCTGCCGCCGCTCCCGCGCCCGCTGCTGCCCCGGCTCCAGCCGCCGCTCCCGCCGCCCCCGTGGCGGGCGAGGCTGTCACGGCCCCCATGCCCGGCAACATCCTGAAGGTGAATGTCACCGTCGGCCAGACCGTGAAGGAAGGCGACGTTCTGGTGGTTCTGGAGGCCATGAAGATGGAGAATGAGATCATGGCGCCCAAGGCCGGCACCGTTGCCCAGGTTCTGGTTTCCAAAGGCTCCACCGTTGACACCGGCGCTACTCTGGTCGTCCTCGGCTAAGGAGGATGTGCCATGAGCATCAATATCGGTGAAATTCTGTTAACCCTGTGGGAAGGCTCCGGCTTCAACGCCATTTTCGTCGGCTTTACCTCCGGCGGCTGGCAGAACCTGGTGATGCTGATTATCGCCTGTGTTCTGCTGTATCTTGGCATTGTGAAGAAATTCGAGCCGCTGCTGCTGGTGGGCATTGCCTTCGGCTGCCTGCTCAGCAACCTGCCTCTGGGCGGGCTGTACCATCAGGAGCTGTGGGACGCTTTTATGGATCAAACCAACGCCGCTTATCACAGCTATGGTGCCATTATGCGCGAAGGCGGCCTTCTGGATATCTTCTACATCGGTGTGAAAACCAGCCTGTACCCCTGCCTGATCTTCATGGGCGTGGGCGCCATGACCGACTTTGGCCCTCTGCTGTCCAATCCCAAGAGTCTGTTGCTGGGCGCTGCCGCCCAACTGGGTGTGTTTGCCGCTTTCTTTGGCGGTATCCTGCTGGGCTTCACCGGCCCCGAGGCCGCATCCATCGGAATCATCGGCGGCGCTGACGGCCCCACCGCCATCTTCCTGACCACCCGGCTGGCTCCCCATCTGCTGGGCGCCATCGCCGTGGCAGCATACTCCTACATGGCGCTGATCCCCCTGATTCAGCCCCCCATTATGAACGCCCTGACCAGCGCGGAGGACCGCAAAATCAAGATGGTACAGACCCGTACGGTTTCCAAGACCGAGCGAATCATCTTCCCCATTGTGGTCGTGATTTTTGTGGCTCTGCTGCTGCCGGATACCGCGCCTCTGATCGGCTGCCTGATGCTGGGCAATCTGCTTAAGGAAACCGGCGTCACCGACCGCCTCAGCGACACCGTGCAGAACGCGCTGATGAACATCGTCACCATCCTGCTGTCCACCGCTGTGGGCGCCACCATGGTCGGCTCCACCTTCCTGACTGCCAGCACCCTGAAGATCGTTGTGCTGGGCGTGTGTGCCTTCGGCCTGTCCACTGCCGGCGGTCTGCTGGGCGGCAACATCATGTGCCGGCTGACTGGCCGCAAGGTCAACCCTCTGATCGGTTCTGCCGGTGTTTCCGCTGTCCCCATGGCAGCCCGGGTGGCCAACGTTCAGGGCCAGAAGGCCAATCCCTCCAACTTCCTTCTGATGCACGCCATGGGCCCCAATGTGGCCGGTGTCATCGGCTCCGCCATCGCGGCCGGCTTCCTGCTGTCCGTGTTCGGCTAATCCGGTTATTGGCAAAAAAGCATCCGCTCCCATATCGGGGGCGGATTTTTTCTGCTCTGGCTGCGTCATCGGGCCTGCCTTACCATTCCTCC
>CAZUAN010000149.1:0-3794 GCA_964618385.1 uncultured Oscillospiraceae bacterium
ATAAGCTGGTGAATTCCCCTGAGGGAGGGCAGACCCTTCGTCAGGGACAAATATAATACAGCGAAAGAGAGACAAAAAATATGGAGAAGGATATTCAGCAGGTGTTATTAACCGAAGATCAGATTCAGCGCCGTATTCAGGAGTTGGGAACCATTCTCACTGCCGAATACGCGGACAAAGACCCGGTTATTGTGGGCGTTCTGAAGGGCGTGGTGGTTTTCTATGCGGATATGCTGCGGCAGATCCGGGTCCCCTGCCAGATCGATTTTATGTGGCTTTCCTCCTATGCAGGCACCGACTCCACCGGTAATCTGTTGGTTCGGCAGGATATCAGCGCCGATATCCGGGGCCGGCATGTGCTGATTCTGGAGGATATCTATGACACGGGAAATTCCCTGGACTTTACAGTCAGGCATCTGAAGGAAAAGAAGCCTGCCTCGGTGAAAATCTGCACCTTGCTGGATAAACCGGAACGGCGCAGGCCCGGTATTACGCTACAGGCGGACTATGTGGGCTTCACCATCCCCAATGTGTTCGTGGTCGGCTATGGTCTGGACTATAATGAGAAATACCGGAATCTGCCTTTTGTGGGTATTTTGAAACCGGAAGTCTATGAAAAATAAGGAGATTATCCCTTGAAAAACCGAAATTTCATACCCATAATTATCTATCTGGTGGTGCTGGTGCTGATCTTTTCCTGGGCAAACAACCTGTTCAGCCAGGATCTGAATCAGATGTACTATTCCCAGGTTGTGGAGCTGTTCCAGCAGGAGCAGGTCAGGAGCTTCGTGGTGAAGGATCAGACCATCACCTTGTACCTGTATCATCCCTACAACGGGGAAAGCACCATCACAACCGAGCTGGCAGATCCGGAGAGTTTTCGCCTGGAGATGAACGGGCTTATTCAGGAGCAGCTGGAGTCCGGCGTGCTGGAAAGCTATCATTTTGTCCCGGATGAGGGCTTTTCGGTCTATGAGCTGATTCTCCCGCTGCTGATTGTGGGCCTGGTGCTGCTGGTTGTCTGGGCCATGATCATGAGCCGGGCCAACAGCAATCCGCTGAACAATTTTGGCAAGGCCCGCACCATGCTTGGGGTGCCGGACAGCGGAAAGGTTACCTTTGACGACGTGGCAGGCGCAGATGAGGAAAAGGCGGAATTGCAGGAAATTGTGGACTTCCTGAAAAATCCGGAGAAATTCACGCAGATCGGCGCGCGCATTCCCCATGGGCTGCTGCTGGTGGGGCCTCCCGGCACCGGCAAGACGCTGCTGGCCAGAGCTGCGGCAGGGGAAGCGGGGGTGCAATTTCTGTCCATTTCCGGTTCCGATTTTGTGGAGATGTATGTGGGCGTCGGCGCCAGCCGCGTCCGGGATTTGTTTGAACAGGCGAAGAAAGTTTCTCCAGCCATTATTTTTATTGACGAAATTGACGCGGTTGGCCGCAAGCGCGGGTCCGGCTTGGGCGGTGGCCACGATGAAAAGGAACAGACGCTAAACCAGCTTCTGGTGGAAATGGACGGGTTTTCCCGTACCGAGGGTATCATCGTCCTGGCTGCCACCAACCGCCCGGACATTTTGGATCCGGCCTTGCTGCGGCCCGGCCGGTTCGACCGTCAGATTCAGGTGGGCCGCCCTGACGTGAAGGGCCGGGAGGAAATCCTGAAGGTTCATGCCAGAGACAAAAAGCTGGACGATTCGGTTAACCTGAAAACTGTCGCCCGTTCCACTGCCGGCTTCACCGGCGCTGACTTAAGCAATCTTCTCAATGAGGCCGCGATTCTTGCTGCCCGGAATAACCGTCCGGTGCTGACTATGGAGGATCTGAACGAGGCACTGATGAAGATTACCGCGGGTCCCGCCAAGAAAAGCCGCGTCCAGACCCGCAAGGATTTGAAGGAGACAGCCATCCACGAGGCCGGCCACGCTGTAGCCATGTATTACCTGCCCACCCATGATCCGGTGCGGCACATCACAATTATTCCCCGGGGCCAGTCCCTGGGCGCGACCTGGTCGCTGCCAAGGGATGACTCCGCGAATCTGACCCGGAATCAGATGTACGAGCAGATCGTGGCCCTGCTGGGAGGACGGGTCGCGGAAGCCCTGTTCATCGGAGATATCTCCGTGGGGGCTTCCAACGACATCGACCGCGCCACCAAGCTGGCCAGGGATATGGTGGCCCGTTATGGCATGTGTGAAAAGCTGGGTACGGTTTCCTACCTGGATGACGGGGAGGTCTTCATTGGCCGGGACTACCAGACCACCAAGAGCTACTCCGAAAAGGTGGCCGGAACCATTGACGATGAGGTCAAGGCGCTGATCGACCGGGCCTATGACCATTGCAGGCAGATTCTGTCGGATAACAGTGAAAAGCTGCACCGTGTGGTGGATTTTCTGATGGAAAAAGAATCCATGAGCGGCGAACAGTTTGAGGCCATTATGGAGGGCAGGGAGGCAGGAGAATATTCCGATACCGCCATGTTTGACGATTTCCGGGAGGAAAAAGAAGAAAACGGGCAGCCGTGACGGCAAAATCCCCGCGAAGGCGAAAGCCTTTGCGGGGATTTTTTCGGTTCATACGTTGTTTTCTGCGGAATGCTTCCAGTGGGCCAGTTTTGACAGCTGGGCTTCAAAGCAGGCCCGGGCCTGCTCGGGAGGCCATTTTTCGCTGGACTTGTGGCTTATCAGATAATCAATCAATTCCGCAAGATCGGTGCAGACGAATTTTTGGTATTTTCTATTCCGAAAATACCAAAAATGTCAGCGCCGTAAGGCGATGCCTTTTTGATAAAATGGAACCATACGGCTTTATAAAGAATCCGTATAAAATAATGCCTTTTGTCTCCATAAATGATCACCTCACGGACAGTATAGGACAGAAAGCATCAAAGAACAAGCAACCCGCTGTTGCGGTCATACGGCATAAAACAGCACGGCAAAGAATTGCAGCAATGCGCCCAGATTCACAAAAATATGAAAAATGGAGTGCATCCATTTCCGTGTCCGGCCCAGGCCGTAGAGAATGGAGCCAATGGTGTAGGCAATGCCGCCGGCCAGCAGCAGAAGAAAGCCGGGAAGCGTCAGCACCTCCAGCGCCTGCCTGGCAAAGGGAATGATGGCCCAGCCCATTCCAATGTAGCAGATCATGGAGAAGGTATTGTATTTCCTCAGATCAATGGCGGTGAGGGCGGTGGCCAGCGCTGCCATGGCCCATTCAAAGCCGAAAAGGACCCAGCCGAGTACCGGATACCTGGGCCGTATGGCGGAAAGAACAATGACCGTATAGGTTCCTGCGATGAGGAAATAGATGGTGCAGTGGTCGATGACCTGCATCACTTTTTTCCCCAGGGTAGGCTTCAGGCCGTGGTAGACGCTGGAAATGGTGAACATGGCGATCATGGTGGCGCCATAGACAGCGGAGGTGACGACGCCGTAAACATTGCCGTGAAGGGCGGAACGGATGACACAAAGGGTCAGAGCCACGATGCCCAGGACGCCGCCGACGATATGGGTGACCATGTTCATGAGCTCTTCGCCCCGGCTGTAGTCAGGCAGCTGGCGGTCGGACAGCTTGGTTCGTTTCATAAAGGGAATCCCTTCCTTTCCTGAGATGCAGTCAGTATACCACATTTTCACCAAAAAAGAAACCGCCCGCCGGGATTGTCCTCTCCTTTGTGGAGAAAATGGGACTCTACCGCCGGGAGAATGGGGGATCGGGGTTGACAAACCTTCCGGAATCGAATACAATCTTTCCGACATAGAATACAATCTTTTGGAAACAACGGTTGAGGCTGCGGT
>CAZUAN010000150.1:0-3762 GCA_964618385.1 uncultured Oscillospiraceae bacterium
CAAACGGTTTTATAAAGAATCAGTATCAGTTCTTGCCGATTTCATCAGAGCTTCCAAAGAATCATGTTCCGTTGGGAGGGAATGCCATGCCGCTTCATGACGACGAAATGAAAAGGCGCCGTGAAAAACGGGAGGCCCAGCGCAGAAAGCAGGAAGCGGAAGCAAAACGCATGAAGTGGATGCTGCTTCTCGCCGGCGTGGTGCTGGTGCTTTGCGGCGTCGGCATCTTTGCGCTGATTCAAAACGCCGGCGGGCTGGAAATCGGCGCGGAAAAGGACAAGTCCCTGCAGGCGGCGCGGGAAGAAGCTGCTGCTGAGACGGCTGCGCAGAGGAAAAACTCGTCCACAACCATTCACATCAAAGCCGCCGGAGATCTGAACGTTACGGACAGCGTGGTCGAATCCGGTCTGGCCATCAGCGGCTATAACTACAGCGCGGTTTTCAAGGATGTGGCCGCGATTTTGGCGGACGCGGATCTGACCGTGATGAATTTTGAGGGGAATGCCTGCGGAGAGCCATACGGCTCCCAGACAACCTCCGCGCCGATTGAGCTTCTGCAAGGCCTGCGCAGTGCCGGAGTGGATCTGCTGCAAATGGCCAATTCCTGTTCCATCAACAATGGTCTTAACGGCCTGACCGCTACGCTGCAGGCCATCCGTTCCGCCGGAATTGAGCCGCTGGGGGCGTACAGCTCGGATAGTGAGTTCCGTTCGTCCAAGGGCTACACCATTACGGAGATCCAGGGGATCAAGGTGGCGTTTGTGGCCTTTACCAAGGGCATGGGCGGCCGGGGCTTGCCGGCCGGCAGCGAGGATTTGGTGAATCTGCTCTACACCGATTATGCCACGACGTATCAGTCGATTGATAAAACCCGCGTCGAAACAATCCTGAAAAACGTCGCGGCGGAGAAGCCGGATATTACCATCGCCATGCTCCACTGGGGCAGCGAATACAATGACGATATCAGCAGCACCCAGACAAGCATCGTCTCCCTGATGCGCAAGCAGGGCGTGGATATCATCCTTGGCACCCACCCGCATACCCTGCAAGCCATCGATTACGACGAAACAGCCGGGACGCTGGTGGCCTATTCTCTGGGGGACTTTTTCGGAGACGCCACCCGGGGCGGCACCAATTATTCTATCATTCTGGACATTGAAATCACCAAGGACTCCGACGCCGGCACGACCAAGGTGACCGGATACAGCTATACGCCGATCTACACCGTCAAGCCGGAGGAATCGGCAGGCGATTACGCCTACAGCCGGGTCATGCGGATTGAAACGGCACTGGCGGCCTATGAGCAGAATTATCTGGACAGGATCACCGCGTCCTGCAGGGAGAGTATGGAAAAAGCCATGACACGGATCGAGGAACGTCTGGTTATGAGTACTTCAAGCGAATAGGTCTGCGGTGCGCCTTGGGAAACCGCCGCCCGATGAAAATCAAATTCTGCGCAATGATGAGAGATGGGGAAAATGGGCCTGGAATCTCTGCTCGGCAATGAGCAGCTGAAAAAGAACCTGACGGAAAGTCTGGCAAAAGGGCATATTTCGCACTTTTACCTGATTTCCGGGCCGGAGGGTTCCGGCAAACGGACCCTGGCCAGACTGCTGGCGGCGGCAATCCTGTGTCAGGACGGCCGTAACAGGCCCTGCGGAGTTTGCGGCCCCTGCCGGAAGGTTCTGGGTGGAATGCATCCGGATGTCATCACGGTGGACGATCCCGATAAAAAAACCGTTTCGGTGGAACTGATTCGTCAGGCCAGAGCGGATGTGTATATCCGGCCCAATGAGTCGGCCTATAAAATCTATCTGTTTCCGCGGGCGCAGGATATGGGCCTGCCGGGGCAGAACGCGCTGCTGAAGGTTCTGGAGGAACCGCCAAAATACGGGGTGTTCCTTCTGCTGACGGACAACCCGGACAGGCTGCTGCCAACGGTCCGGTCCCGGTGTACCGAGCTGAAAATGCAGGCGCTGCCGGAAGCGGTTCTGCGAAAAAAGCTGGCATCGGATTTTCCCCAGCTTCAGCAGGAGGATCTGGAGGCAGCTGTCCGGCGCAGCGGCGGCTTCCTGGGGCAGGCAAGGAACCTGCTGCAAAGCGGCGGCCGGATGCCGCCCCAGACGGAGGATTTTGCCGATGCCTTTGCGAACAAAGACACTCTGGCGCTGCTGCGGACGCTGGTTCCCCTGGAAAAATGGAAGCGGGAAGCCTTGAGCGATCTGTTAAGCAGCTGGATCGAGCTGCTGGAAAGTGCCCTGGCAAGCCGAAGCGGGATTCAGGCAGCGCTGCCCCCCGCCCGCAGGATTGCGAAGACGCGCACGGCTGCGGAGCTGCATGAGGCGGTGATGAGCCTGAAAAAGGCGGTCACCTATACCCAAAGCAATGTATCCCCCGCCGCCGTATGCGGGTATCTGGAATGGGCGCTGCGCTAAGGACAGCGGGAATCCGGCGCGGCCCAACGGAATGAAGGAGTAAAACCAATGGAAGAAACATTAGACTTGGAAAATGTGGAGGTCGTGGACATTCAATTTCGTCCCGGACAGAAGATCTATTTTTTTGACCCGGATGGGATCGCCTATGCCCCCGGGGATCATGTTATTATTGACACTGCCCGGGGAGCCGAGTTTGGCACCTGTGTGGACGGAAACCACCGGATTTTGCCCAAGGAGGTGGTAGCGCCTCTGAGGAAGGTTCTTCGTAAGGCCAACGCGCAGGATGAGAAAACCGTGGCCGAAAACCGAGCCAAGGAAAAGCGCGCCTACGATATCTGCGCGCAGAAGATTGCCGACCACGGCCTGGACATGCAGCTTGTTTCGGCGGAGGTGGCGTTTGACGGCAGCAAGATTCTGTTTTATTTTACGGCTGACGAGCGGGTGGATTTCCGGGAGCTGGTGAAGGATCTGGCTTATGTGTTCCACACCCGGATTGAACTGCGCCAAATCGGCGTCCGCGACAAAGCCAAGATGGTTGGCGGTCTGGGTATCTGTGGGCGGCCCTTCTGCTGTGCCAGCTTTCTGGAGGATTTTCAGCCCGTGTCCATCAAGATGGCCAAAACCCAGAATCTGTCTCTGAATCCGGCTAAGATATCCGGTACCTGCGGCCGGCTGATGTGCTGCCTGAAATACGAGCAGGACGCCTATGAAGATTTGATCCGTACCAGCCCCAAGCAGGACTCCTTTGTGGATACCCCCGAGGGCCGGGGTACCGTTGTGGAGGTGAATCTGCTTCGTCAGCAGGTAAAGGTGCGGATGGAGGAGGACCCGGAAACGGTTTCCGCCTTTGCCAATACCGATATCGCCGTTCTGCGCAGCGGCAAGGCCAGGAAAAACGATCCGCCCATCCCCGCGGATCTGGCGCCGATCTCCGGCGGAGGCAAGCGCGTCCGTAAGGAGCCGGAGGAAAATCGGCTGACGCTGGAGCCGATCCGGTTCCGCTACAGCACGGAGAAAATTGTGGACGAGCCGGAGGATGTGCCGGAGCCTGCCGGTACTGCAGAGCGCAAGCCCCGCTCCCGCCGGCAGAAGGTCCAGAATGAGAAGGATGCCGCCTCCTGGCCGCAGGAACCCGCTGCCAGGCAGGAGAAGACAAAAAGTGAGCCTGCGCCGACTAAGCCGGCGCAGGAGGAGAGCGATCCCGCCAGGAAGCCTCGCCGCCGCCCCGACAACCGCCGGCGCAGAACGCAGAAAACCGACGGCCAGATATAAGGAAGCTCTGAATCAATCGTCTGCGGCTGGACAGCGGATCTTTTGCCCCAGTTCT
>CAZUAN010000151.1:0-3701 GCA_964618385.1 uncultured Oscillospiraceae bacterium
TTAAGGAGGCCATTATGCAGCGCTATCACGACTGTCCCCAGATTTTACGGGATTTTCTGACCTATCATGAGAACATCAAAGGTCAGTCTCAGCTGACCATATCCGAATATTACCTGGACTTGCGGATGTTCCTTCGGTTTATGAAACTTATGCGCAATGATATGCCCATCACGACACGCCTGGACGATATCGACATCAAGGACATCGACATTGATTTTATTCGGCAGATCGATACCTCTGATATCTTCGATTTTTTATCGTATTTGGCTAACGACCGGGCTGTCAATCCGGAATCCCCTGCCCCGGATTATGGTATTGCGGCGTCAGCCCGGGCCAGGAAACTGTCGGCCATTAAATCCTTCTATAAATATCTTACCATAAGAACAAAACAATTGCAAGAAAATCCTGTAGCTGATCTGGAATACCCCAAGCTGCGCAAGAGCCTGCCCAAATACCTGACGCTGGAGCAGTCCGCTGCCCTGCTGCAAGCCGTTTCCGGACCAAACGAGAAAAGGGATTACGCCATATTGATGCTATTTCTCAACTGCGGAATCCGCCGCAGCGAACTGGTTGGATTGAACCTGTCAGATGTCTATGAGGATCGGATCCGCGTGGTGGGCAAGGGAAACAAAGAGCGTTTTGTCTATTTTGGCTCTGCCTGCCGGAAAGCCATTGATGCCTATCTCCCCGAACGCAACAAAAAAGTGCTCTCTGACAATCGGGCGCTGTTCGGTTCCCGGGATAACAACCGCATCAGCGTGACGGCGGTTCACAGACTGGTAAAAAAAGCCCTGCTCCAGGCGGGGTTAGACGCTACCCAATTTTCCGCCCATAAGCTTCGCCATACAGCTGCAACCATGATGCTGTCCGGCGGCGTGGATGTAAAAACGGTGCAGGAGGTTTTGGGCCATGAAAACCTGAATACCACCCAGATATATACCCATATTGAAAATACGGAACTGAGAATTGCCGCCGAGGCCAATCCCCTTTCGAAACTGGATTTCTCAGATAAAGTTGGAGAAAAATGAAAATGCAACCTATAGTTGCTAAATATAAAGCGAAGAAAGTGAAGCTATATGTCGATTGGAGAAAGGATTGTGTCCCTGCGCAAAGAGCGCGCTATGTCTCAGGGGCAGCTTGCTGAGGTACTGGAGGTATCCCGTCAGGCAGTCAGCAAGTGGGAAAATGACCTGGCAAGCCCCGATACCATCAAACTGATTAAGCTGGCAGAGGTTCTTGACACGGAGGTGGAATACCTTGCAACAGGGCGAAAGCCGGTATATGAGGAACCGCCAATTGTCCTGAATATGGTCAAAAAAGTGGATAAAGTCGTGGAAAAGGTGGTGGAAAAACCTGTGATTAAGCGGGTTGTGCGAATAAAGTACCGAAGGAATCCCCTGGAATTGATTGCAGCCGGGATATTCGGCTTGCTTCTTGGCATCGCGGTAGGCATGGCGCTATAGGTTTCCCTTCTTTCCACTTGAAATTTTTGGTAAACAAAAAGCAAAAAAATGACTTGCTTTTTCGAAAATGTGTGCTAAAATAAATCGCGAACCAAATTAGGAAGACACGATACAAGAAGTGCATTATGCAAGCTGATACGAAACAGAAATGCATGCACCTTTTGTATCGTTTTTGCGCATACGGAAAGGTATGCGCTTTTTGTTATCAAAAACAGGAGGTTAATTTGAATGGATCAAAGATCCAACTCTTTTCTGGAAACGGAGAAGATAAGCAAACTCATGCAGAAGTACGCGATTCCCTGCATCATTTCCCTGCTGGTAGCAGCACTGTACAACATCGTTGACCAGATTTTTATTGGCAACGCAGATTACCTTGGCTCCTACGGAAATGCCGCCAATACCGTTGTATTTCCTCTGACAATCGTTGCCTTGTCTATTGCCGTAATGATCGGGGATGGATGCTGTGCATTTGTCAGCATTTGCCTTGGCGCCGGAAAAAGAGATGATGCCCACAGAAGCATCGGCAACTCTATTCTGCTCTGTGTCATCAGCAGCGTCGTAATTACAGCGTTCTATTTGATTTTCATGGAGCCAATTCTCACTTTCTTTGGCGGCAAGGTCAATGAGGAAACCTACGCCTGCGCAAAGGAATACTTCTTCTGGATCTCTCTTGGCATTCCCTTCTACATGTTCGGGCAAGCCATGAACCCCATTATCCGTTCCGACGGCAGTCCCAAATTTGCCATGATTTCCACTGTGGCAGGCGCGATTACCAATATTATTCTCGACCCGATTTTTATTTATCCCATGAAAATGGGCATGATGGGTGCCGCCATCGCAACGGTCATTGGTCAAATTTTGACGGCTGTGCTGTCGGTCTGGTACCTGTTCCACATGAAGGCTGTCAGGCTGGAACGCGGAAGCTTTGGCTTTTGGGGCGGCTTGATGAAAAAATTTCTAGTACTGGGCATCACCAGTTTCCTGTCTCAGATTTCTCTGGTGGTTTCCATGGCTGCGGTGCAGAACATGTGTACGAAATACGGCTCTATGGATGAAATCTTCGGGCAGCCGGAGTATGCCCATATTCCCTTGGCCGTGCTTGGCATTGTCATGAAGTTCTTCCAGATCGCCATTTCTATTTCCATTGGTTTGGCCGCCGGCTGTATTCCCGTTGTTGGTTACAACATCGGCGCAAAGCGCAAGGACCGGGCCAAGACTTTGTTCACGTATCTTCTGGTTTGCGAAGCGGTCGTCGGTGCGGTTGCGCTGCTGATCGTGGAGCTATTCCCCGCGCAGCTGATTGGCATCTTTGGCGCTGCTAATGAAAGCGCCTATTACACAGAATTTGCCGTGAAGAGCTTCCGCATTTACCTGTGCATGATGATCCTCGCCACGGTGAACAAAGGCACCTTCATATATTTGCAGGCACTGGGCAAAGCAATGGAATCTACCATTATATCCCTGACCCGTGAGGTTATCTTTGGTGTAGCGCTGCCCATTGTTCTGCCGGTTTTCTTCGGCCTGGACGGCCTGCTGTACTCCTTCCCTGTGGCAGATATTTTGACCGCCATAATTGCAGCATTTATCATTCGCCGGACATACAAGGAACTTAACACTGGCATCACGCACCGGAATTAAAAAGGAGGCATCATCATGGGCAACAGAATCATCACCATCAGCAGACAATTTGGCAGCGGCGGCAGAACCATTGGCAAGGAACTGGCTGCAAGGCTTGGAATCCCCTGCTATGATGCGGCGATCATTGAGAAAATTGCAGAGGAGAGCGGTTTCGCGCCGGAATATGTGAAAGAACGCGGCGAGTATGCGGGCGGAAGCAGCTGGCTTGCCCATGCCTTCAGCGACCGGGACCGCAATGGCCATTCCTATCAGGATGACCTATGGGGAATCCAGCGCAAAATTGTTCTGGAACTGGCGGAAAAAGGCCCCTGCGTTATCGTGGGCCGCTGTGCGGATTATATTCTGAAGGACAATGACAACTGCCTGCGGGTATTTATCCATTCCGATATGGAGGCCCGGGCCAAGCGCATCGTGGAGCAGTACGGCGAAAGCCGTGATGCTCCGGCAAAGCGTCTGAAGGACAAAGATAAGCGCCGTGCCGCCTATTACCAGTTCTATACGGATATGAAGTGGGGTGCGGTGGAAAACTACCATATTACGTTGAACAGCGGCGCTCTGGGAATCAGCAAGTGTGTCGAATTACTGGCACAGATGTATTGA
>CAZUAN010000152.1:0-3694 GCA_964618385.1 uncultured Oscillospiraceae bacterium
CCCCCGGATTTTTACCGGGGGCCTTATACTGATTCTTTATAAAACCGTTCGGTTTGATAAAGAAGGGAACCGCCTAATGGCGCTTCCCTTTTGCGGCGAACCGCCGCAAAAGCCGTCTCATACAGTTCTTAACGCACCTGCGGTGCTATAAAAAGGTTTTTAACCTTTTTAATAAGAACTAGTATTATTCAGGAGAAGCCCGGCGGCGTCCGCCTGCGCGGAGCCGCCATTTCCGCATCAGGATATCCTTTTGTAAAAAATCTCCCGGCGCTTTATCGCCGGGAGAATGGATGCCAGTCCGGGAAAAGCGAAAAAAACCCGGGGAGATTTCGTATGGAAATCTCCCCGGTACGGTACCATTAATTTTTCAGAAGTGAGCTAAAAAACGGCGATTTCTTCGCAGGTTCCTTGGAGAACATTGTCTTGTAGTAGGTGGTTGTGAAGCCCTCACAGTTGTACATTTTCTCCGCTACCATCCAGTTCGGAAGATCGTACTTGCTGTTTGAAAAACCCACGTCATCCATTCTCATATCAAAGTAGCCCATATAGATACTCCTTTCTGAATGTGTCCCGGCCGCCCCGTTCCCGGGATGTCCGGCGCAAGCTCTTTTTTGTTTCTGGTTCCATTATAACAGGTTTTTTATGGATGTAAATGGTAGACGGATTCAAAAAAATATGGTAATATTTGTGCTGTGAGCACAAATATTACCAGGAGGTATTGCATATGTCTGTTCCTCTGAAACGTTTGTACAGCGCAGATGGAAACCCCTTCCGACTGGAGCTGGCCGCCGGCGCAAACGGCGCAGGAAATGTCGTGAACTGGATCTACATGCTGGAGGACGAGGATATCATTTCGTATTTCCATGGATCGGAGCTTACGGTGACAACCGGAAAGCGTCAGTCCATAGAAAACGGGTGGCTGCTGCGGATTGTGCAGCGGCTGTATCAGCAGCGCGTTGCGGGCCTGATTGTGAATACGGGTATGTATGTCCAGACCATCCCGCAGCCGGTTCTGGACTTCTGCAACGAAAAAGACTTCCCGCTGCTGACCATGCCGTGGGAAATCCACATCACCGATATGACCCAGAGCTTTTGCATCTCGATTATGAACAACCGGCAGGAGAGCCTTGTCCATGACCAGGCCATCCGGGACGCAGTTCTGCACCCGGACAAGGTCGAAACATATCAGGAGGTTCTGTCCACCTATTATGATCTGGACGAGGACTTTACCGTTATTACCATTGCGGCCAAGCATAAGAAGGACTCCGACCCGCAGAGCGAATATGTCCTGCCGTCTCAGCTGGAGTATTGGCTGGAATCCAAGCTCAGACGCCTGAAAAGGAGTGCCAACGCGCTGCAGACCCACATGGGCGTTGTAGAGATGGAGCATCTTCAGATGTTAATCGTCAACCGCGCCAGCCCGGCACTGATGGAGCGGCTTCCGGACGTAATTCTGGATGCCTATCAGGATGTTCTGAAGACCCACAATATCTACATTGGCATCGGGCAACAGGTTATGGGCATAACCGAAATCTATAAGAGCTTCCAACGCGCCGTTACCGCCATGCAGATCGCCGTTCACCGCAAACGGAGCATTATCAACTTCCAGGAGATGGGTTTTGACAAGATTCTGTTCTCTGTCAAGGATGAGCAGGTGCTGTCATCCTATGCCGACGAGGTGCTGGGCGCTGTGGAAAAATATGACGCGGGCGGCCATGAGTATATGAAGCTGCTACGGGCATATATCCATAATGACCGCAGTCTCGAGGGAACGGCGAAGGAACTGTTTCTGCACCGCAACACCGTCAACTACCAGATCCAGAAGCTCCGCACTCTGGTGAATTCCCCGCTGAAAACCGCAGAGGAGCTGTTTCCCTTCCAGGTGGCGCTGGCAATCCGGGACATGTAGCCGGGGACCAAAACGCCGGGCCGTCCAGGGCGCTCATTGCCGGCACCCTTTCCGGCGGCAGGGAAAGCCAAAAGACCGGCTCCTGTCTCCTGACGGAGCAGCGGAGCGTATCCTTGAAATGCAGGATTCTCCTTTCGGTGAAAACCAAATTAAGTCACAAAACTTCATACGAATTTAATATTTACCCACTTTTTTCTTTAACATCTTGCCGGTAGAATAAAGTCAAACGATAGCAAATGTTTCTGCTTTCCTTAATTTTGATTTTCTTCTTTTTCATTTTTTCCTCTCCTCTTTTCTTGTTGCAAAAACCGCAGCTTACGCTGCGGTTTTTGCATGCCAAGGTTTTCAACCTTTTTCATAAGAACCGGTATAAGAGGGAACCGTTTTATCAGGAATTCGTATAAATCCGCTGCCTCTGGGAAATCTAACCAGAGGTGATTTTGTGATCTTATCCTATTTGCGCACGCTGCTGTTGTATATGGTGCTGATCTTCTGCGTCCGGCTGATGGGGAAACGGCAGATCGGGGAGATGGAGCCGGCGGAGTTTGTTGTGACCATGCTGCTGGCAAATCTGGCCTCCATCCCTATGCAGGACAGCGCGATTCCGCTGTATTCCGGCCTGGTACCCATTTTGACGGTGCTGGGTATGGAGCTGGTGCTGTCCGGGCTGATTTTGCGCAGTGTGGCCTTCCGCCGCCTTCTGTGCGGGAAACCGGTGATTCTCATTGACAATGGAAGGATTGTTCAGCAGAACCTTCGCCGTACCCGGGTGACGCTGGACGAACTGACAGGGCACCTGCGGGAGAAGGATGTGCTGGACATCGGCGCAGTGCAGTACGCCATTCTGGAGACAGACGGCAGCTTGTCCGTATTCCCCTATCCCAAGGAGCGTCCGGCCAGCGCAAAGGATGCCGGGGTCCATCCGAAACAGCAGTTCCTTCCGGTGACCATTATTGAGGATGGCTACCTGTCCCGGGAAAATCTGAAACGGGCCGGGAAGGACAGATGCTGGCTGGCGCGGGTTTTGCGTGAACGCGGCGCCCAGGCGGAGGACACCCTGCTGCTGACCGTTGACGCGGCGGACAAGGTGGTCTGGCTGGAAAAGGAGCATGGCAAATGAAGCGGAGCTGGATCGGATTGGCCATGCTATTGGCGCTTCTTGCCGCGTCCGTGCTGGTGACCCGGAGCATGGACCGGATCCACGATCCCATTGCCAGGGGGCTGGCGGATGCGGCGGACTATGCTCTGGCGGGGGATTGGGAGCAGGCGGAGCTTCTTGCGCTGAACGCAGGGACGCAATGGGAGCGATGGGCGCATTTTCGGGGCTGTTTTGCGAATCACAGCCCTATGGAGGAGATCGACGCCGCTTTCGCGGAGCTGAAGGTCTACAGCGCCTCCGGGGAGACGGCGGATTTTGCCGCATCCTGCGGAAGGCTTGCCAAACAGGTCAGCGCTATGGGAGAGGCCCACGGTCTGGTCTGGTGGAACTTTTTCTGATCCTGCTTCATCCTGAAACCGTTCAGAATGAAGGATTCCGCTTGCGTTTCATAAAAACCAGTATGATACTAGTTCTTATTAAAAAGGTTAAAAACCTTTTTATAGCACCGCAGGTGCGTTAAGAACTGTATGAGACGGCTTTTGCGGCGGTTCGCCGCAAAAGGGAAGCGCCATTAGGCGGTTCCTTCTTTATAAAACCAAACGGTTTTATAAAGAATCAGTATGAGGCTGCAAAAAACAGATCGTCAGCTTCTGCCGGTTTTTCAGAGGTTCCGAATCAAAACGCGC
>CAZUAN010000153.1:0-3684 GCA_964618385.1 uncultured Oscillospiraceae bacterium
TAAGGAGGCGCTTTCCATGCTGAAAGTCCACGCCCTCGTATTGGGGGCCTACCAGACCAACTGCTACATTATCCATGATGATGCGTCGTCCAGCTGCTGTGTCATTGACCCCGGCTACACGCCCGAGGTGATTTTGGACAAGCTCCAGGAACTGGGGCTGACATTGGAGGCCATTTTGCTGACCCACGGCCATTTTGACCATGTGGGCGGCGTAAAACAGCTGGCTGCAGACACAGCCTGTCAGGTTTATCTCTGCGCCGATGATCTGCGCATGCCCCCTGAGATGACGGCAGGAGCGCTGTACTATACGAAAACCTATGCGGAGGGAGATGTCCTGCATCTGGCGGGATTGGAGATTACGGTTCTGCAAACACCGGGCCACACTCCCGGCTCGGTCTGCCTGCTGACGGAGAACACCCTGTTCTCCGGTGACACCCTGTTCGCGGCCAGCTGCGGCCGTACGGATCTTCCCGGCGGCGATTGGAGCGCCATCCGCGCTTCTCTGGCAAGGCTGGCCGCTCTGGAATCGGACTATTGGGTTCTGCCCGGCCACGGGGAATCGACCACCTTGGCGCAGGAGAAGCGGTATAATCCCTATATGCGCGGAAGGTGACCGGATGTTCCGGGCCTGCGGACAGAGGGTGCGCTCTGCACACGGCGCAATCGAGAGAGAAACTGACTGAGGACACACTATGAAATTGACGCTCGTCGGTCATGATGACCGTTATGCCGTGGAGCAGCTGCAATTGGCGCTGTTTCCGAACAATACGGAGGGGGAGGCGGTATCTGCCCTCCATCGTGGGAAAACCTGGCTTACGGCCTCCGCGAAAATCATCGTCGGAGGCAAAACCGTGTACCGCTGCCGGCGGCTCAAAGCGAACCAGGAAACGGTGCGCCTGCGCCGCCGCTGCCTGCAGCAGAGTTACTATCTGGCTGCCAGGGAATTGCTTCCCGCGCCGCCGCCATGGGGCGCTCTGGCAGGCGTCCGGCCCACCAAGCTGACCACCCGGCATATGCTGGAGGGCGGCACCCGGGAATCCGCCGTTCGGCTGCTGAAGGATGTCTACTATGTGACGGAGGATCGCTGCCGGCTGGCGGCGGACTGCTCAGCTTCTACCGTGAAAGCCGCTGAGCGGATTCAGCCGAATGACCTTTCTCTGTACGTCGGGATTCCGTTCTGTCCCACCCGATGCTCCTATTGCAGCTTTGTCAGCCGCACCGTTGGCAAAAAAACGGACCTGCTGGACGCCTATCTCAGCGCACTTCTGAAAGAACTGGAAGTCACCGGAACGCTTCTGCGCGCTTCCGGAAAAACGGTACGCACCGTTTATATTGGCGGCGGTACCCCTACCATCCTGTCCGCGTCCCGGATGGCCTGTCTCCTGGATGCCATCCGCAGCGCGTTTGACCTGTCCCGGTGCGTGGAATTTACCGTGGAGGGAGGCCGCCCGGATACGGTGGACGCGGAGAAGCTTCGCGTTATGCGGGAGCATGGCGTCAGCCGCATGAGTATAAACCCGCAGACTATGGAGGACAGCGTCCTTCGGGCCTGCGGCCGCCCCCACCGGGGTGCCGACGTTCTGCGGGCTTATCAGGAGGCCCTGGACGCGGGCTTTGCGGAGATCAACATGGATTTGATTGCGGGACTTCCCACCGATACGGCGGACGGTTTTTGCCGCTCCCTGGATGCCATTGCCGCCCTTGGCCCTGCCAATATCACTGTCCACACCCTGGCGCTGAAAAAGGGCGCCGACCTGTTTGAGCACCGGGAGTCCCTGCCTGCCGCTGACGCGGTGGCAGACATGGTTCGTTATGCGGGAGAGGTTCTGCGTACTCTGGGGTACAAGCCCTACTACCTGTACCGTCAGAAGTACATGTCCGGCAGCTTTGAAAACGTGGGCTGGAGCCGGGACGGTCTGGACTGCCTGTACAACATCTGCATGATGGAAGAGCTTCACACCATTCTATCTCTGGGCGGCGGGGGCATGAATAAGGTCAATTTGCCGGATGGCACTCTGCGCCGCTTCCATAATCCCAAATTCCCCGAGCAGTACATTCAGATGCTCGATTCGGTTCTGCGGCAAAAAGAGGAACTGTTTGCCCTGATGGGCGAAGCCTCCCGCTGATTTCCCATGAAAGGAAGAGTCTGCTTTGGATACTTTGATTTCCAACGTCACCGTGGTGACTATGAACCCCCAGATGGAGGTTCTGTTCGGCGCATATATCGGCATCGACGGCGGCAAAATTGTCTTTCTTGAAAAGAAGGCGCCTGCCGAAGCCCCTAAAACCATTCTGGACGGCACGGGAATGGTAGCCATTCCCGGCCTCATCAACTGTCATACGCATCTGGCAACCTCTGTTCTGCGCTGCTGCACCGACGACCTGGGCAATGCGGAAGCCCTGGAGACCCTGCTGCAAAAGGAGGCCAAAATGGATTCCCGCACAGCCAAGGCGGCCGCGCTGCTGTCCATTGCGGAATGTCTGCGCTTTGGCGTTACCTCGGTATCGGATCTGTACTATTACCCAAACGCAACCGCTGAGGCGGTTGCCGGGTCTGGGATCAAGGCGAACCTGGCCCTTTCCAGCTACCGCTTCATCGATCAAAACGAGGATTTCGACTTTGAAACCGACGAGCAGTGCCAGGAGCTGGTCAAAGTGGCGGACAGGTGGCACGGCTATGACAATGGCCGCATCAAAGTAGACGCCGGAATTTACGCCGAGTACACCAGCAATTATAAACTCTGGGAGGGTCTGGCAGGCTATGCCGCCGAAAAGGGCATCGGAATGCAGCTGCACCTGGCGCAGACCCGGAACGAGGTGGATTCCTGCCTGGACCGTACCGGCATGGGACCGGGGGAACTGCTCAGCTGCCATGGACTTTTTGCGGTTCCGGCCACAGCGGCGGGCTGTACATATCTGGAGCCGCAGGAGCGCAGGCTGCTTGGCAGAAAGCATGTTACAGCCGTTGCTACGCCGCTGGCCGCCTATAAAAACGGCCAGGCTTCCACCCCCATTCTGGAGTGTGTCCAGGCCGGCATGAATGTGGCCTTGGGCACCGGCGGAGCGGTGGAGTGCGGCAATCTGGATCTGTTTGAGACTATGCGGTTTGCCGCCATGGATGCGCGCAGGAGCGCCGGCGATCCCTCCGCACTGCCGGCCTCCGCCGCACTGATGATGGCCACCGTTACCGGCGCCCGGGCGCAGGGCCGGACAGGGGAGTGCGGGATGCTTCAGGTTGGCATGGATGCCGATCTGGCGCTGGTGGATTTCACCGCGCCTCACCTGATGCCATGCCACAATGTGCTGAACGGCCTGGTCTGGTCAGCCAAAGGCGGTGATGTGGCCATGACCATGGTTCGGGGGAAGGTTCTCTACCAAAATGGCCAATTCCCCACCATTGACTTGAAGGGTGTGGTGGAAGAATTGACATCCTACGCCATTCCGCACCTGTTCTATGACGGCAAGTAATCCTGATATTTCATAAAAATGTTTCCTTCGGAGAATGGAACATTTTTCTATAAAGATCATATCATACGGATTCTTTATAAAACCGTTCAATTTGATAAAGAGGGAACCGCCTGATGGCGCTTCCCTTTTGCGGCGAACCGCCGCAAAAGCCGTCAAATACCGTTCTTAACGCACCTGCGGTGCTATAAAAAGGGTTTCAACCTTTTTCATAAGAAC
>CAZUAN010000154.1:0-3621 GCA_964618385.1 uncultured Oscillospiraceae bacterium
AGCTGCGGGAGCAGCTGGCCCAGCAGGCCGCCCGGGTGCAGCAGACCGCCGCCGCTGTGGCTGCGGCGGATGCGCTGTGCAGCTTGGCTGCTGTGGCTGTACAGCGGGGATATTGCCGCCCGGAAATCACTCTGGGCCGGGAAATCTCCATTACAGACGGGCGGCACCCGGTGGTGGAAGCCATGCTGAAGGACTCCCTGTTCGTTCCCAACGATACCCATCTGGGAGCCGAGGACAACACGGTCTGTATCATCACCGGCCCCAACATGGCCGGCAAATCCACCTACATGCGCCAGGTGGCGCTGATCGTGCTGATGGCGCAGATGGGCTCCTTTGTCCCGGCCCGCGCCGCGAAAATCGGGCTGGTGGACCGGGTGTTCACCCGCATCGGCGCCAGCGACGATCTGGCCTCCGGGCAGTCCACCTTTATGGTGGAAATGGCGGAGGTGGCCTCCATTTTGAAATACGCCACCTCCCAGAGCCTGCTGATCCTGGACGAAATTGGCCGGGGCACCTCCACCTACGATGGCATGGCCATTGCTCGGGCTGTTCTGGAATACGCCGCCAACCCCAGACGCCTGGGAGCGAAAACCCTGTTCGCCACCCATTACCACGAGCTTTCCACGTTGGAGGACAAGCTGCCCAATGTGAAAAATTACAATATCGCTGTGAAAAAGCGGGGTGACCAGATGATTTTCCTGCGGAAAATCGTTCCCGGCGCCACCGACGACAGCTACGGCATCGAGGTCGCCAAGCTTGCGGGTATCCCAAACGCAGTCATCAGCCGTGCCCGGGAGATTCTGGCGGAGCTGGAAACCGAGGGCATTGCCGCCGCTCCCGCCGCGCCAAAGGAGCCGCAGGAGCAGGTCAGTATGATGGATCTGACGGGACAGCAGGTGGTTTCCGCCCTGAGCGCCATTTCCGTTGAAACTCTGACCCCCATCGAAGCCATGAACGAGCTATACAAACTCAAGAAAATGCTGGAATAAATTATGAAACGAAATCACAGTCTATCCGCCGGCCCCACCAGCCGGGAATCCATGGCGGGCGGCATCTATCTGGTTTTTCAGCTTTTGCTGCTGCCCATCGTTTTGCAGTGGGTGAACGCACAGTTTTCCCACCCGCTGACCGACACGGAGCAAAATTTTACCTATTATCTCATTAATTTCCTGGCGACAATTCTGATCTACCATGAATTTCTGGGGTGTTCGGCACGGCAGGTCGGCCAGCATCCGGCCTACTTCTGCCAGGCGGTGATCCTGGGCCTGGCCGCCTACTATGCCTGTTTCTATCTGACGAAATGGCTCATCGGCCTGCTGGCGCCGGCCTTTACCAATTACAACGACGCCGCCATTGCCGCCATGGGCCAGGGTAGCTATTTTCTCACGGTGGTCAGCACCGTGATTCTGGTGCCGCCCGCCGAGGAGTGCGTCTTTCGGGGATTGGTTTTTCGGAACCTCTACGGAAAATCCCGCTGGGCGGCCTACGCCGTGTCCATTCTGGCCTTTGCCGCCATTCACATTCTCGGCTACATCGGACAATATTCCCCGCTGGAGCTTTTGATGGCGGTGCTGCAATATCTGCCGGCGGGGCTGTCCCTCGCCTGGGCGTATACCAAGGCCGACACCATTTTCGCCCCCATTGTCATCCACGCCGCCATCAATTTGATCAGCATCCGCGCTTTGAGGTAACACCATGCCGAAAATCATCCAATTACCCTCCCATATTGCCAACCTGATCGCCGCCGGGGAAGTGGTGGAGCGCCCTGCCTCCGTGGTCAAGGAGCTGCTGGAAAACGCGGTGGACGCCGGGGCATCCAAGGTCACCATTGAGATCCGGGACGGCGGCATGACCTTCCTCCGGGTCACGGACAACGGCTGCGGTATGACCGCCGAGGACGCCCGCACCGCTTTCCTACGCCATGCGACATCCAAGCTGCGCACCGCCGAAGACCTGGCCGCCATCGGCACCATGGGCTTCCGGGGAGAAGCTCTGGCTGCCGTTGCGTCAGTCAGCCGCATTGATCTTTTAACCAAAACCGCCGGTTCCCTTTCCGGAACCAGCCTCCACCTGGAAGCAGGCGAAATTCTGAAAGAGGCGGAGGCCGGCTGCCCCGACGGCACCACCATTCTGGTAAGGGATCTGTTTTACAACACCCCAGCCAGGATGAAATTCATGAAATCCGACTCCGTGGAGGGAGGACGGGTAGCCGCCGCTGTGCAGCTGCAGGCCCTGGCCCACCCGGAGGTGGCCTTCCAGTTCCTGCGGGACGGCAAGCAGGTGCTGTCCACCCCCGGCAGCGGCGGATTGCAGGCTGCGGTGTACTGTGTCTACGGCCGGGAGTGTGCCCAGATGGTTCCGGTGGACAGCCGCTGGGAGCAGTATTCCCTGACGGGTTACGTCTCCAAGCCCACCGACGCCCGGCCCAGCCGCAGCCTGCAGACCTTTTTTGTCAACAACCGTCCGGTAAAATCCAAGCTGCTCATTACCGCGCTGGAGGAAGCCTACCGCAACCAGATCATGGTGGGCAAATTCCCGGCCTGTGTGCTGCATCTGTCCCTTCCCGCCGGTGCGGTGGACGTAAATGTCCATCCCGCCAAAACGGAGGTCAAATTCCTGTCGGAAAAGGCGGTATTCGACTGCGTTCACTACGGCGTGCTGGCCGCTCTGAACAAGCAGCCGGACCGTCCCCAGATACAGTTCAAGACTCAGCCTGCCGCCCCTGCCTCCCCGTCCCCTGCCCCGGGAAAAATTCCACCCCAGGCGCCCAAAAAGGACAGCTTTTTCCGCTCTATGACCGCCGAGGAATACAAGACCTTTTCCACGGCCCTGAAGGACGCCCCCCAGCCGAAGAAAGAAGCGGCTGCCGCCACCATGGAGAAAATTTCACGCCCGGCCAATATGCCTCTGCGGGAATTTGTCATGCTGCCCCAGGTTCGGGAGGAGAAGTCCGCTCCAGCTCCCGCGCCTGCTCCAAAGGCACCCCCTGTGAAGCTGCCGGCGGAACCTGCGGCGGAGGAAATGGAGCAGACCGCTCTGGACATGCCTGCCGCTGCCCCATGGCGCATGGTGGGCGAACTGTACAAAGCGTACATCCTCGTTGAGCAGGGGGATGAGGCCTTCCTCATTGACAAGCACGCCGCCCATGAACGGATTCTCTTTGAAAAGCTGAAGGCCAATCAGGAGGCAATCAGCGCCCAGAGCCTACTATCCCCCATTCCCGTCCGGCTAAGTCCCGCCGCCGCCGCAGAGCTGCTGGCAAACAAAGACATGCTGGACGAATTGGGGTTTGAAATCGACGAATTTGGAGAGAATACCGTGCTGCTGCGGAAAATTCCCATGGACTTAAGCCCCGAGGACGCCGCCGAAGCGGCGGAATCCCTGGCTGCCGGCTTGCTGAACGGCCGCCGGGAGAGCAAGGACACCGTCCGGGACGAATTGCTGCACACGGTGGCCTGCAAAGCCGCCATCAAGGCCGGCTGGAAAAACGACGAAAAGGAGCTTCTGGCCATCGTAGAGGAGGTCATGCGCCGGGAGGAACTGAAATACTGTCCCCATGGCCGTCCCATTTGCGTAAGCTTAAGCAAGAAACTGCTGGAAAAGCAGTTTAAGCGGACATAG
>CAZUAN010000155.1:0-3533 GCA_964618385.1 uncultured Oscillospiraceae bacterium
TAGCTGCGGGAGCAGAAGTGGAGCCGGTCGGCAATGCTCTGAATACTGTCCGTGGTGCAGCCCAGGAGGAATTTTGCCCGCTCCACCTTGACGATCTTGATGTAGTCGTTGATGGAGGTGCGAACTTCTTCCTTGAATTTCCGGGAGAGATAGTATTCGGAATACCCCACCCGGGCGGCGATGGCTTCCATGCTCAAATCCCCCTCGGCGTTCTGCTCAATGTAGTCAATGGCAATTTGGATGGGCTTGGAGTAGTTGGGGTTGACCCGACACTTGTGTACCCGCTGAATAAAGTCCTGATACATGGTGCTGCTGATGGCGGAAATTTCCCGAATCGTGGAGGCATCATCCACAGCCTGGATATAGGCGTCCCCCAGGGAATAGGCCACCTCCGGGGAAAGCCCACCTTCCATGGCTGCCCGCACGCACAGGGAGGTAAACACAATGACGGAATACTTGGCCTTGTGAAGTCCGGAGCCGGTGGAGATGCCCACGCCGTCGCTGACAGAGGTGGAATTGTCCAGCGCCCGCTGATAGTTCAGATCCCCCTCGCGAACCATCCGCATCAGGCCAAGCTCGTTCTGCCATACCTTGTTCCGGTTCTTTTTCGGAATTACCCGATTCTCCTGGGCGGGAGCGGCCATATCCGTCAGCTCAATACTGCTGACCCCCAGCTGCTCTCCGGTGAGGATGTAGTGCAATGACAGAGCAAACTGGTTCATAACTGTAGGCGTCACATAGCCCACCGCTTCCAGAGCATGAACCATATCCCGCTGGGTGGTCAGGCTGACGGTTACCATAAGCTCCCGGACGACCTGTTCCAGCTGGCTGAGGGAAACGCTGCTGTACAGAAGCGGCCCGATCACCACCGCCCGCTGGACGGCTCCCTCCTCCCGAATAAAATCCCCATACCAGGTATCCCCCAGGGGCGATTCCAGATACACCGGCCCTTTTGCGCTGTCCGCCCGCTGGAATAACTCCTCCTTGCAGCCAAACACCTGGAACATAGCGCCTAAGACTGCCTCATCCGGGCAATTGCTGGAAAGCAGCTGTCCGGAACCGTCATACTGCCACAGATAAATTTTGCTGCCGCACTGGAGCTGTCCGGCAAACAGATCGATTTTTTCGTCCAACGTCATGTCTTTCAGCCTCCCGGTCTTTTTCCTTCTATCATACAACAAGAATTTTGCTCGCGCAACTAATTTTTCGTCAGGTTTTGAATAGTTCACTATTTTCTTGTAAAAAGAGCGAATTTGTTGCTACCCGAAACAGCCAATGTCTGCTATCATTCCAGTAAACAAAGCAAAGAGGTGACACTGTGAGAGCAACGACAAATATTAACGGCGGCTGGTACTTCCTGCGGCGGGATGTCAGCGGAGAGGTGGCCCTGTCTGTGGGAGAGGCGGTTCAGCTGCCCCACACCTGGAATGCCAAGGATGGCCAGGACGGCGGCAACGATTACTACCGGGGCAAATGCTGGTACGCCAAGAAGCTGACCACCCCCAGGCTGACGGACGGGGCTGAGCTTTGGATTGAATTCCGGGGCGCGGCCATTACGGCGGAGGTTTTCTTAAACGGAAAGCAGCTGATCCGTCACGAAGGCGGTTTCTCCACCTTCCGTGTAAATCTGACCCCCGTACTGAAGCCCACGGGAGAGGAAAACCTGCTGACCGTCAGTGTGGACAACGGGAAGAACCGGACGGTCTACCCCCAGAAGGCGGATTTCACCTTCTACGGCGGCCTTTACCGGGACGTAAACCTGATCATGGTGCCGAAGAATCACTTCGCACTGGATCACTTCGGTGACACCGGCCTTCGGGTGACACCGAAGCTGAGTGACGATTTGAATACTGCGGAAGTGGCACTGGAAGCCTATGTCAGCGGTGGTCAGAAAGTCACCTTTACCGTGGACGGGCAGCAAGTAACCGCTCCAGTGGAGAATGGTACGGCCAGCGCTGTCATTACCCTGGAAAATGTCCACCTTTGGAACGGGAAAGAGGATCCTTATCTTTACACCGCCAAGGCCGTGCTGGATGGCAGCGATGAAGTATCTGCCCGGTTCGGCTGCCGCACGATTGCCTTTGACAGTGAGAGGGGCTTCTACCTCAACGGCAGGAACCTCCGGCTCTGCGGTGCGGCACGGCACCAGGACCGCCAGGGCCTGGGCAATGCCCTGACAGCCAAGGAGCATGAGGAGGACATCGCCCTGATTCTGGAGATGGGAGCCAACACTGTCCGGCTTGCCCACTATCAGCACGACCAGCATTTCTATGACCTGTGCGACGAAAAGGGTCTGATCGTCTGGGCGGAGATCCCCTACATCACCGAGCACATGCCGGAGGCCAACGAGAACACCATGTCTCAGATGACCGAGTTGATCTGGCAGAACTGCAACCACCCGTCTATCGTCTGCTGGGGACTTTCCAATGAAATAACTGCTACCGGCGGAGTCAGCGAGGACTTGGTCGCCAACCACAAGCGCTTAAACGACCTGTGCCACCGGCTGGATTCCACCCGTCCCACCACCATGGCCAATGTGTTCATGCTGGATTCGGGCGACCCCTTTGTCCAGCTTCCGGATATCCGCAGCTACAACCTGTACTACGGCTGGTATGTGGGAGATGTGGAGCAGAACGACGAATGGTTCGACGCCTACCACGCAGCCCACCCGGACAGCGTCATGGGCCTGTCAGAGTACGGCGCAGATGCCAACCCGGCCTACCAGAACGGGAAACCGGAGAAGGGCGACTGGAGTGAACCCTACCAGGCGGTCTATCACGAGCACATGCTGAAAATGTGGTCGGAGCGTCCCTACATCTGGGCCATGCACTGCTGGAACATGTTCGACTTCGGCGCGGACGGCCGGGACGAGGGCGGCAAGCCCGGACAGAACCAGAAGGGCCTGGTGACCTTCGACCGGAAGACCAAAAAGGACGCGTTCTACCTCTACAAGGCATACCTGAGCCTGGAACCCTTCGTCCATGTCTGCGGACGGCGTTATGTGGACCGCCCGGAGGAAAAGACGGAAGTAAAGGTCTATTCCAACCAGAGTACCGTCTCTCTGCTGGTGGATGGCAAGCCCTTTGCCACCCAGGAAGGGGACAAGATTTTCAAGTTTACAGTTCCCATTACCGGAGAACACACCTTCACAGCGGTTTCCGGCAGTCTCACAGATTCCGTCACCATCCGAAAAGTGGACAAGCCCAATGGGGATTACCGCAAGCCCGGCACTGCCGTCACCAACTGGTTTGATCGGGAGGATGAGATCGTGAAGGAAGGGTACTTCTCCATCAAGGACAGCATGGGCGCGGTGAAGGCAAATCCGGAGGCCAACGCTGTCCTGAACGAACTGCTGGCTCCCCTGCAGGCCAAGGTGGTAGAAGCCTACGGGGACGTGGCGAAAAGCATCCAAATGCCCCCGGAGATCGTAGCCATGATGGAAAAAATGAGCGTGGAAGCGAGCTTAAAGCAGATGGGTGCGTTGGTCAAGCCGGAATTCGTCCACAAGCTGAACGCGGCTCTGAATCAGGTAA
>CAZUAN010000156.1:0-3469 GCA_964618385.1 uncultured Oscillospiraceae bacterium
ACCACTCCTTCCCCCTTTTTGTCAACCCCCTTTTTTCCCTTTTTCGAGATTTTTTCCACTGCCAAAGTACCGGAACTGCCACCCAGAGCAGGATGCTCCCTATGGCCAGCAGACAGCTGTCCACGCGGAAATTGCCGAGAAACAGCAACGCTCCGGCAGCCGCCTGAATCCAGATGCCCCGCTTTTCGGCGTAAAAGCCGCCCGGAACACTGAGCAGAAATGTCAGCGACGCAAAGTAACCCAGGGTCATAGCCGACGCGATCAAGCTCTCAAACCGGTTTGCAACGCCAAGCAGGCTCAAGCTTCGGCTAAGCTCATAGATCGGCGCTTCCATGCCGCTGCTGACGACCGGGGATAAAACTCCCGCCGTTATGACGCTGATCGCCACCGCGGACCCCATCAGTCCGGTCAGGAAATATCCGCTTTCTTTTGCCCCCGCCGTTCGGTGCAGCGCGGGGAAAAGCAAAACCACAATCAGGCAGGCGCTGGGCATCTGCCAGGACGGCTCCAGATTGTCCGGCTTCACCTCCGGGACACCGGACAGGAGTACCGCCCCCAGAAGCAGCGCCAGAGGCCAGATCAGAATGCAGCACACCCGAGCCGCTCTTTCCCGCCCGCTGCCGGAAGCCCAGGCTGCAAGGGCAAGCAGCGTCAGAGGCGCGGCCCAATGATTGGAATGGGTTGGCCAGCAATCGGCGCTCCAGAAAAGCAGTTCGCTGATGAGCACACAGCTCCATATTTTTTGTATCGCGTGAAGCCATTTGCCGGGTTCGGCCGTGTACTTCCTCACGCCCCAGCAAATCGGAAGGCATATGCTGCCAACAGCCAAAGAAGCCGGCCAGGAACACGCGGATGCCGTCTGCGCCAGCGGAGCCGCCAGCGCTGCCGCGAGCCATACAGCGGACTGTTTTTCCGAAATTTCCTTATGGTACAAGGCAGTATCGCTCCTCCGTCCGAATCAGGGAGGGCAGAGACTGTTCTCCCGACCGGATGTCATTTAACGTCACGCCCGGCTTATGAGCCGACAGAAACGCCGCTGCCCGGGTATCCGCGTTTATGCCCAGGCAGACCTCTGTTGCCGGGCGAAGGATTTCCCAAAGCTGAGGCAGCAGGTCAATCGTTTCTTTTGTGATGATCAGATAATCCGCTGTATCCAGGAAAATCCTTCCCGGAGCTGTTCCTTCCAGGTCTTCCAAAGCCGACTGCAGATCACCGCCTATGCCCAAGTCCCCTGTATCCGTCTGCACCCAGATGCCGCTTTCATCCTTAGATACATAGAGTAATTCCACAGGCAGCAGCTCCGCCACATCTGCCGTGTCCCGGGATGGAAACATCAGCGCCGCCGCTACCGCCGCAGTCAGAAGAATCCAACGCTTCATTTCTGATTCCTCTTGTCCTTTGGATGCAGCCGGAAATTGCGGAATTTCTGAAATTTCAGCCTCCAGCGCAGAACGGACGGGTTTCCCGCTTCGCTGAAGGGCGCGAGATAGGAAACATCCAGGCAAGTCAAGCCCGCAAGATGAATCAGCAGAATCAGGAAACCCACGCTCATGCCGAACAGCCCCGCCATCGCGCTCAGCGCAGCGATGCCGAATCGCCACACCCGGATTGCTTCCGCCAGATCCCGGTTCGGCAAAATAAAACCGCACACTCCCGCAATGCTGACCACAATCAGCGCCGCCGGGGAGATCAGCCCAGCCTCCACCGCCGCCGTCCCCACCACAATACCGCCAATGGTGGAGACCGACTGGCCAATGGCCTGGGGCAGATGGATGCCCGATTCCTGAAGCAGTTCAAACGAAATCAGCAGCCCCAGCACCTCCGCCGTAGTGGAGAACGGGACGCTGGCCTTGTTTTCAATCATGGAGCGCAGCAGCGGCAGCGGAATCATTTCCTGGTGAAAAACCGCCATGGAAATATAAAACCCCGGCAGCAGGAGACTCAGAATCAGGGCGCAGTAGCGCAGAACGCGGATGCAGGAGGCCGACACATAATCCCTCCCCCGATCCTCCGGGCTGTCCATCAAATATCCCAGATCCGCCGGTGCCAGATAGGCCAGGGGCAGCCCGTCCACCAAAAGGCCGACCCTGCCGTCCAGCAGCCCCTGGCAGAATCTGTCCGCCCGCTCGGTGTACTGCATCAGCGGAAAGGCTGTCGCCCGGGAGCCGGTGACGTATTCCTCCACCGCCGAGGGGGAAAGAAGGCCGTCAATGTCAATGGCATCCAGACGGGCCTTCACCCGCTCCACCAGTTCCGAATTGGTTATGCCCCGGATGGATGCTACAGTGACATTGGTCAGGCTCCGTTTTCCCACCTTGGTTTCATACAGCTGCAAATTCGGCGTGCGCAGATGGCGGCGAACCAGGCTTGTGTTGATGCGGATGGTTTCTACAAACGCGTCCTTTGGTCCTTTGACCGTATTTTCCACTTCCGGGGCTGACGGTCCTCGGTTGACGCCGGTTTTGATTTCAAACGCGACGGCCCCCGCACCGGGAAACAGCACCACGCAGAAGCCGTTGACAAGCTTCATGGCAACAGTATCCGCATCCGCGCAATCGTCAGCAACGCTGTTGTAAACCGTTCCGTGCAGAGCGGATTCATAAAGCTGCTGCATGGTATTCCCGGTCAGGTTCTCGGAAATGGGCTTAAGCACATATTCCGACATGTCGCCGCCGGAGGTCAGCCCGTCTATGGCATAGGCATACAGCGTCCAATTCCCGCAGCGGATTTCCCGCGCAATCAGATCCGCCGCGCCCTCGAAAATCCCCCGGATCTCTTTATCCGTCATTTCCATCACCTGCTCAAAGTATACCCGGAAATAGGAGGATTATAAGGATCGGAATTGCTTTTTTTCAAAAAACTGATATAATAGAACATCATAATTTCCGAAGGAGCTTTCCATGAACAGAATCAGAAAAATTACAAAGGAAGCCGGAAGCCGTTACCTGAGCTTCTATACAATGGAAGCAGTCCATCGGGACGGCCAGGCTTCTCCGTATTATGTAGCGTCCCGGAATCCGGACCCCGGTACCTTGAAAGCCGTCACACATCAGAATGACCCAGACGGGGTCGTTCTCTATGGCGTGTACGGCGAACAAAAAGACAAGGTAGTTCTGATCCGCCAGTACCGCTATCCTATTGGGGATTTTGTTTATGAATTTCCCGCCGGGCTGGTAGAACCGGGAGAAACGATGCTGCAGGCCGGGATTCGGGAGATGTTTGAGGAGACCGGGCTGACCTTCACGCCTGTGGACGCGGGCTGCTATTCCCGCCCCTTTTTCACCACCGTCGGCATGACCGACGAAAGCTGCGGCATGGTTTTCGGCTATTGCGGCGGGGAACCCAACAGCCTTCATCAGGAAGCGTCCGAGGACATTCAGGTGGTCATCGCCGACCGGGCGGAATGCCGGCGGATTTTGGCAGAAGAAAACGTGGCAATCATGTGCGCGTATATGCTGATGCACTTTAT
>CAZUAN010000157.1:0-3376 GCA_964618385.1 uncultured Oscillospiraceae bacterium
AGCCGTTGGATTACCATTGCATTTCCAGCCCCACCGGGCAGTGATCCGACCCCAAGACCTGGGAATCGATGGGCGTGGCGGTGATTCTCTCCGCCACACGGTCAGATACGAGAAAATAGTCAATCCGCCAGCCCGCGTTATTGGCCCGGGCATTATACAGATAGCTCCACCAGGTGTACGCTCCGATGGCATCGGGGTTGCGGTAGCGGAAGCTGTCCGTAAAACCGGCGGCCAGCAACCGGCCGAAGCTCTCCCGTTCCTGATCGGAAAATCCCGCGTTGCCCCGATTGGACGCCGGGTTTTTCAGGTCGATCTCCTGATGGGCAACGTTGAGGTCGCCGCAGGCGATGACAGGCTTGATTTTGTCCAGCCGGCAAAGATAGTCCCGAAACGCGCTGTCCCATTTCAGACGGTGGTCAATTCGGGCCAGTCCCCGCTGAGCGTTGGGCGTGTAGCAGGTAACAAGGTAAAACTCCGGATATTCCAGCGTAATAAGGCGGCCTTCGGTGTCCAGTTCCTCTACGCCCACGCCATACATGGCAGACAGGGGCGCTTTTTTGGCAAAAATGGCGGTGCCGGAGTAGCCTTTTTTCTGAGCGCTGTTCCAGAACTGGGTATAGCCGGGCAGGGAAAGGGCGATTTGCCCGGGCTGGAGTTTCGTCTCCTGCACGCAGAAAAAGTCGGCGTCCGCCCGGTCGAAATAGCTTTGAAACCCCTTGGTGAGGCAGGCCCGCAGGCCGTTTACGTTCCAGGAAATAAATTTCATTGTGTTTCCTCCGTTGCAGCGGTCACGCTGCTGTCAATCAGGGCCAGACTGTCTTTGCTCATGGTGATGGAACGGGTGCCGCTGGTGATGCTCACCTGGTCTGCCCCGGTCAGTCCCAGGCAAGTCAGCGTCAGACAGGCACAGGCAAGGGAGAATTCCACATCGGTCAGTACATCGGTCAGGTCCGAAAGCTCCAGCTGAATTTCTGTCTCCGTCCGTTCCACGCTGAGAATCCTGGTTTCCCGGGGAAGGGGGGACACCAGGGACTCCGCCGAAGGACCCACCAGGTACAGCGCCAGCAGATAGCTCAGGTCGTTGCGGTGGCCGGAAGCCTCCCGGTCTTCGCTGACAATGACGGATTCCCCGGTGCCGTAGGAATATTCCGCCTGCAGATAGTAAAAGGTAACAGGCTCCTTGATCCGTTCGCCGGCAATTTCGCAGCCGGCAAGCGTCAGGCACAGCGGCAGAACCAGGCACAGCAGCCGTTTCATTCTTTATCCACCTCCGTATCAAAAGCTGGGAAAACGACAGTAAAGGTGGTACCCTGACCAACCACGCTGGAAACGTGAATTTCGCCCCGGTTTCGCTGGACGATGGTGCGGACGATGGAAAGCCCCAGCCCGGTGCCGCCGGTAGCCCGGGAACGGGCCTTATCCACCCGGAAGAACCGTTCAAACACATGGGGGATTGCCTCTTCAGGGATTCCCATGCCGGTGTCGCGGACCTCCAGAATGGCGTTGTCCCCCTCCCGGCGGAGATGAACCGTCAGGCTGCCGCCCGGAGTATTGTATTTGATGCCGTTTTCCATCAGGTTAAAGACAATCTGGTGCAGGTCATCTTCCAAAATCAGGACGGGGCTGTCCTCCTCCAGCTCCAGATGGAAGGTAATCCCCGCTTTGAGGGCATTCTGCTGGAGCATTCTTGCCACCCGCTGCACCGTAGGCGCCATGTAGATGATTTCAGATTCCGCATTGGACATGCCCTCAGCCCGGGTCAGAGTCAGCAGCTTTTCGGTCATACGGTTCAGGCGATCCGCCTCCTCGCCGATATCCCCGACAAATTCCCGGATCGTTTCCATATCCATGTCATTGTGCAATATGGAATCCGTCAGAAGCTTGATGGAGGCAAGGGGAGTTTTCAGCTCGTGGGATGCATCGGAGACGAACCGGCTGCGTTTCTGCTCCGAGATCTGCAGACGTTCCGTCAGGTCGTTGAATTCATTGCCCAGAATGGTCAGTTCGTCGTTTCCTCCCATGTTGACCTTGTGGGAGTAGTCCCCCTCCTGAATGATCCGCATGGAGGTCATGATCCGGTTTAAGCGCAAGGAGAAGGTATTGGCAAACACGATGGAGAAGATTATGACAATGATTTCCAGAAGCAGTGTGATTTGAAGCACTGTCTTTTGCAGGGATTGGATCAGTGCGCCCTGGGTTTCGTCATACTCCGTCATGTACACGCAGCCGACAACGGTGCCGTAAAAAATGATGGGTGTGGCAGCCCGGGAGTCCATCACGCCGTCGTGATACTTCCACGAAAAGACGTCATAGCCGACGGAGGACCGGCCGCTGGTATCCAGCGCTTTCAGAATTTCCGGGAACAGCACATAAGTACCGACGGCAGCGCCGCTCGTGTCGTACAGAACGCTGCCACTCTGATCCGTCACAATGAGCCGGGTGGTTTTCAGACTTTCCATCTGGCTGACAATGCCGGATACCGTGGCGGGATTCAGCACATCCAAGGTGGCGATTTCGTCCGAAGCCAGCTGGCATTTTTCAATCATGGATGCTTCCTTGCTCTGATAGAACAGCTGCTGGCTGGCTTTGGAGCAGTAGACATTCAAGATCAACAACACGATGAACGTGATGACAACGTAGATCATCGCGTAACGGAACTGTGTTTTTCCATAGCCACGATAGGTGGTTTTCTTACTTTCGGAAATAATAGCCAACGCCCCACTTCGTTAAGATATATTTTGGTTCCGCCGGGTTTTCCTCCAGCTTCTCCCGCAGACGGCGGATGTGTACGTCCACGGTGCGGATGTCGCTGCGGTACTCATAGGCCCAGATCGTGTCCAGCAGCGCTTCCCGGGAGTAAACCCGATTCGGGTTGCGCATGAGAAATTCGATGACATCGAATTCCTTGGCGGTCAGATCGGCCAGGGTGCCGTTACGGTAAGCGTTTCGGGCGTCCAGATCCAGGGTGATGGTGCCGATGGTCAGGATGTTGCCCGCCTGCTGCTTTTCCCCGCTGCCTGTCCGGCGAAGAAGTGCGCGGATGCGGGCTTTCAACTCCAGAATATTAAAAGGCTTGGTCAGATAATCGTCCGCGCCATGGTCAAAGCCAATCAGCTTGTCCATATCGTCGGCCTTCGCGGTCAGCAGGATGATGGGAATGTCGGAAAATTCCCGAATTTTGTCGCAGGCGCTGAGGCCGTCCATGTTGGGCATCATCACGTCCAGCACCACCAGATCCGGAGACTGCTCCCGCACCAGCCGGACGGCTTCCAGACCGTCGCTGCCGGTGATTACTTCGTAGCCCTCATTTTGCAGATTAAAGCGGATGCCCTTTACCAGCAGGGCTTCATCATCCACGACCAGTATTTTCATGATT
>CAZUAN010000158.1:0-3361 GCA_964618385.1 uncultured Oscillospiraceae bacterium
GGGAAATAATACTTGCAATTAGGCGCCTGATCAGATATAATGTATCGGCATGGGCTTAGCCAATGACATGCAAAACCACACACCCGGGGATCGCGCACCCCAGTGCTCATATGGGCGGGCCGCGCGGGATGATCGGGGTGGAGGAAAAAACAAAAGGAGAATATCAAATATGGCTGTCGTATCTATGAAGCAATTGCTGGAGGCCGGTGTTCATTTCGGCCACCAGACCCGCCGCTGGAATCCCAAAATGGCGCCCTACATCTACACCGAGCGCAACGGAATCTACATCATTGATCTGCAAAAAACCGTAAAGAAGCTGGAGGAGGCCTACAACTTCGTCCGTGATCTGTCTGCCAATGGCGGCAACGTGCTGTTTGTCGGCACCAAGAAGCAGGCGCAGGACGCCATCCGAGAGGAAGCCACCCGCTGCGGCGGTTACTATGTCAACGCCCGCTGGCTGGGCGGTATGCTGACCAACTTCCGCACCATGCGTACCCGGATCGACCGTCTGGCCCAGCTGCGCAAGATGGAAGAGGATGGCACCTTTGCCATGCTGCCCAAGAAGGAAGTCATCAAGCATCAGGGCGAAATTGAAAAACTGGAAAAATATCTGGGCGGCGTCAAGGAAATGAAGAAGCTGCCCGCAGCGCTGTTCATTGTGGATCCCCGCAAGGAGCGCAATGCCATCGCGGAAGCCCGCAAGCTGAATATTCCCATCGTCGCCATCGTGGACACCAACTGCGACCCTGACGAGATAGATTATGTCATTCCCGGCAACGATGACGCCATCCGCGCCATCCGTTTGATTGCCTCCACCATGGCCAATGCCGCCATTGAAGGCCGTCAGGGTGAGGATTCCGAAACTGCGGAAGCCGCCGCTGAGTAATTCCAGATACAGAATTTAGGAGGATACAAAAATGGCTTTTACCGCACAGGACGTAAAGAAGCTCCGTGAAATGACCAACGTCGGTATGATGGACTGCAAGAAAGCGCTTCAGGCCACCGACGGCGATATGGACAAGGCTGTAGACTGGCTCCGGGAAAAGGGCTTGGCAAAGGCCGCTAAGAAGGCCAGCCGCATTGCCGCTGAGGGTGTAGCTTATGCCGCTGTCATCAATGGCGTGGGCGTGGTGATTGAGGTCAATTCCGAAACCGACTTCGCCGCCAAGACAGACGCTTTCCTGGATCTGGTGAAGAACCTGGCCCAGGTGGTGGCCGACCAGAATCCCGCCGATGTGGAGGCTCTGAAAGCCTGCCGTTACCCCGATTCCAAGCTGACTGTCACGGAAATCATGCAGGAGAAGGTTATGTCCATCGGCGAGAACATACAGATTCGCCGTTTTGCCCGTTACCCCGAGAATACCTCTGTGGCTTACGTCCACGCAGGCGGCACCCATGGTGTCCTGGTCAATCTGGCTGTAGAGGGCGGCATTGACGTCACTGAGATGGGCAAAAACGTGGCCATGCAGGTGGCCGCTATGAGTCCCAGGTACTGGGATAAGTCTCTGGTTCCGCAGGCCGATGTGGAGCACGAGATGCAGGTTCAGCTTGCCCTGATGGACAACGATCCCAAGATGGCCGGCAAGCCCGCCCAGATCAAGGAAAAAATCGCATCCGGCAAGCTCAATGCCTTCTTCAAGGAAAACTGCCTGCTGCAGCAGGACTTCGTCCGCTCCGACCTGTTTCAGGGCTCTGTAGAGGGCTACCTTGCAGACGCCGCCAAGAAACTGGGCGGCAAGGTTACCTTTGTTGACGCCGTCCACTACGTCAAGGGCGAGGGCATTGAAAAGAAGGTTGATGACTTCGCCGCCGAGGTTGCCGCTCAGATTGCCGGCGCTCAGAAATAATTTTCCAAATTGGAAACGTCCCAGCCGCAAGGCTGGGACGTTTTTTGATTTTTGCTTTCAAAATACGAACATCCACCCAGATCCCGCGCTTTCCCGAAAGAAAGCCGCCAGGAAAACCGGTCACAAAAAATTCATTTGCTATTTTGAGCGGGTTGGTATATAATGCGTATTAAGCCGCGCAAGCCAGCGAAACCGAGATGCTTTTGCGTGGTCCGGCAGGCAGAAGTCTGCCGGACAGCGCAGAAAAATCGTGCGGCGGATTCCGCAAATATAACGGTAAGCCTTGGAAGCAATGGAGAAAAGCTATGGACATCCGCAATACACAAGAACTGAAAACCTTTGCCGCGCAGCGGCTGGAGCAGGCGCAGAGCGGAAAACGCATCGTGCTGATCTATGCAGGTCTTGTGCTGGGCCTGTCGGTACTGGTCAGCCTTGCCGATTACGGCCTGGAGCTTCAGATTTCCCAATCCGGCGGCCTCAGCAATATGGGCGTTCGGAGTATCCTGTCCGCAGTGCAGAGCGTGCTGCCGATTCTGCAATCGGCAGTGGTGATGTGCATCGAATTGGGGTATCTGGCCGCCATGCTGCGCATTGCCCGGGGGCAGTATTCGTCACCCAAAACCCTCCGCCTGGGCTTTGACCGGTTCTGGCCCTTGCTTCGCCTGAGCATTCTGAAGGGCCTGATCTATTTTGGCATTGGCTTCCTCAGCATATATCTGGCCGCGATGATTTATATGATGACGCCCCTGTCCGATTCCGTCGTGGCACTGCTGTCGCCGCTGTTGGAATCCTCCGCCAGTTCCGGCATAGAACTGGACGAAGGCGCGTATCTTCAGATGATGTCTGCCATGTCCCCCATGCTGGTGATCTTCGGCCTGATTTACTGTGTGGCCGTCACGCCGGTTCTGTATCAGTACCGAATGGCTGACTATGTACTCATTGACCGGCCCGGGCAGGGCGCTGTCGCCGCCTTGCGGGAAAGCAGAAAGATGATGCGGGGAAAGCGTTGGCAGCTGTTCCGTGTGGATCTGGGGCTGTGGTGGTACTATGCCGCATTACTGGGCGCCATGGTGGTCTGCTATGGCGATCAGCTCCTGCCTCTGCTGGGTGTGGATTTCTTCTGGTCGGAAACTGTCAGCTTTTTCCTATTCTACGCGCTGTATCTGGCTTTGCAGTTCGCGATCTATTACGTCCTGCGAAACCGGGTTGCCGTAACCTATGCCCTGGCCTATGACTCCATCCGTCCGAAGGATCAGACCAATAACGGAATCGTTCTGGGAAATATCTTCCAGCCGTAACCCTCCGCTTTCCCTGTCAGAAAGGTCACCTCTGTATTTTGAGAGATGACCTTAATTTTTTGCAGGCTGCGCCTTTTCGGTGCAGCCTGCCTTTTCTGGGATTTTTTAATACTATTTCTTAAGAAAATGGTTTCGTTTTATCCAGAAAACGTCGCCTTGCGGCGCTGTCATTTTTGGCATTTTCGGAATAGAAAATACCAAAAATTCGTCTGATAC
>CAZUAN010000159.1:0-3339 GCA_964618385.1 uncultured Oscillospiraceae bacterium
CCTTGCGGGTAGGACAGCGGTCACTCCGTCTGGCTGGGAGCGGAATAGGTGCGTCCGGCGTATTCCTGATCCAGCAGGTAAAGGCCCTTGGGATCGCTGCCAAAGAGCTTGAAGCGGCTGACCATGGTATCGGCGTTGTCCTCCTCCTCCATCTGCTCGTTTACGAACCAGTCCAGGAATTTCATGGTCCGGTAGTCCTTGGCCTGATGCGCCTCCTGATAGATTTCGTTGATCAGCGCGGTTACATAGCGCTCATGCTCTGCCGCAGCGACCAGGGGATCCAGCACAGAGGAAAAGCGCTTATCCGGCTTATCAATGGCATCCAGCGTAACCTTCAGGTTATTGCTCTGCATGTACTTGATGAACATGAGAGCGTGATCCCGCTCCTCCTGAGCCTGAACCATATAATAATTGGAATAGCCGTCCAGATCCTGCTCATCATAGTAATTGGAAATGTCCAGGTACAAATAGGCGCTGTAGAATTCCTTGTTGACCTGCTGATTCAGCAGCGCAGCTGTTTTTTCGTTCATAATAATCCTCCTAGCATATTATGGAATCCCGCCGGCCCCCGTCAGGGGACCGGCGGGGCGTATGGCTTCCGTGGAAACGGCTAAGCCGTTTCGGAATTTACTTGAAGTACCGCTCCAGCAGGCCCTTCAGCGCCTTGCCGTGACGGGCCTCGTCCCGGGCCATCTCATGGACGGTGTCGTGGATGGCATCCAGGCCGTTCTTCTTGGCGCAGGCGGCCAGATCAAACTTGCCGGCGGTGGCGCCGAACTCACAGTCAACGCGCCATGCCAGATTGTCCTTGGTGGAAGCCTTCATGTTGGGCTCCAGATCCTCGCCCAGCAGCTCGGCAAACTTGGAAGCGTGCTCGGCCTCCTCATAAGCGGCCTTCTCCCAGTACAGGCCGATCTCGGGATAGCCCTCGCGGTGGGCGATCCGGGCCATGCACAGGTACATGCCGACTTCGCTGCATTCTCCCTGGAAGTTGGCCGTCAGCTGCTCAAAGATGAACTTCTTGTCCTCCTCGGAGATGTCGGGGTTGTTCTTGACGGTCTTGGCATAGACGCCGTACTCGTGCTCGGCAGCCAGCTTGTCCGTCTCCATGACCTTGAACTTGGAGCCGTCAACCTTGCAGACGGGGCATTTGAAGCCTTCGGGAATTTCGTCGCCTTCGTAGACGTAGCCGCAGACAGGGCAGACAAATTTCTTCATAATAATCAATTCCTCCCAAAAATGTTTTATGGTTTGGCGGGGTATCCGCCGAATCAATGAGATTCACTGGCCCGACAGTTCGGGCAAAGTCCTGTAAAGGTCAGCCGGCAGCTCTGCACATGACAGCCGGTGCATCTTTCGGCGGCGCAGTACAGAGACTGAGGCAGCTCCACCTCCGGCATATCCCGAATGGAATGGCACCGGGTACAGATGAAGTGAACGTGCGGTTCGGTAATCGCGTCAAACCGCTCGACGCCGTTCACACAGCCCAGGCTGTGGATCAACCCCTGGCTTTTGAACAGAGAGAGGTTGCGGTACACCGTGGCCAGGGAAATGTCCGGGTATTCGGCCCGAAGCATTTCGTGTACCATCTCGGCGGATGGGTGCGTATCCGTCCGCCTGAGACAGCAGAGGATGGCGTTGCGCTTTTTAAATTGCTTGGTGGCAGATTCCATACGCGCCTCCTCCGCTTTATTTGCAAATTATTCTCATTTGCAAATAAAGAATACCACATTGAAACCGCTTTGTCAATAGGGAAATGCGGATTATTCGCAGAAAATGCGCGTTTCACGCCGGAACCGTTCCCGGATGCGGCTTATCGGATGGGCGGTTCTGGCTGCCGGCCAGGCCGGGGTGAAAAAGCGCCCGGAGAGACAGGCCCTCCGGGATCGCCCTATTCGGTTGCGCTTTCCTTGACAACAGCAAAGCCATCCACCAGATTGGCCATTTCCAGGGTTCCCTCAAAGGCCATCTGACGTTCCATCAGATCGGTGAGGATGACCATGCCGTCCCTGCATTCAATCCGCATGACATTTTTCATCAGCACCGTCTCCGGCGTCAGGGTGTTCTTATAAACAGTAGAAAGACACATAACATTTCCTCCTTATTCGTGCTTCAGGCTGGATAGCACCACACTCAGGCGCATATTTCCCTTTTCAAAGTCGGAAACAGCGGCCATAACCTGCTCATAGGCGGCATGGCTGCCCGCCCGGTCCAGCTGAACAGCCAGATCGGCCAATTCCTTGGCATGGGCGGCGTTGTGGCCCACCATATAGTTCATCAGGGCTACCAGTTCCTCCATGGGGGTGTGTTCGCACTGGGCCTGGCAGCTGTCACAGTCGCTGTTGCATTCCTGACCGTGGGTATGGCCGGCATCCGCCTCATGCGTGTGGGCGTGGTCATGGGGATGCTCGTGGTCGTGGGTATGGGTGTGGACATAGCCGGGTGTCTGTTCCGGGTTACCGCCGGAAATATGATCGTGATCGATATGCATATCAAATCCTCCTTGCGTAATGTGCATTCCTGTCTGTCGGGTCCGCATCAGCCCGCGAATCCGCCTGGGGCGTTCCGGTCCGCATTCCGGACGGGACAAGCCGGCGGGAACAGGGTTCCCGATTCGAATACCGCCAGCGCCGAAACCGCACAAAGCCCCGGCAGACGGCTGCGGAGACTCGCCCTGCTCTGTATGTTCCATTATAGCCCCGGGAGAGGCTTCTGTCAAAGGATTTATTTTGAAAGAAATATCCCCCGGCGGGGCTTGCGAACGGGCGGGAAACCGGATATAATATAGAGAAAACCCATGCGGGCTGCGAAATGGTTTGCCTGCATTCGATCGGAAAGAAGGTGCGGCTTATGCCCGGCGAACATGACCACAGGGATTCCGAGGCGCATGAAAATGACCATGTTTATCTCCATGCCCACGGCATCGCCCATACCCATACCCATGTCCACGAGAATCAGAAGGCCGTAGTCAATCGTCTGTCCCGGGCCATCGGACATCTGGAAAAGGTCAAGCGGATGGTAGAGGAGGGCTGCGATTGCTCCGAAGTGCTGATCCAGCTGGCGGCGGTGCGTTCCGCGCTGGACAACACCGGCAAGGTGATTCTCAAGGATCACATGCGTCATTGCATGGTGGACGCGGTAGCTGCCGGGGATGAAGGCGCGATTGATGACCTGTGCCAGGCGATTGACAAATTTATGAAATAACCCCTGCCCCTTGCGGGGCGGGGCTTCCGGCTACCGGGTCAGCGGATTTCCCAGCGGGAAATCCGCTTTTTCGATTTAGGGAACCCCTGAACCAATCGGGCTATTTGCCCAAAATATCATCGACCTTTGCCGTGC
>CAZUAN010000160.1:0-3261 GCA_964618385.1 uncultured Oscillospiraceae bacterium
CTAAAAATAAAACAGTATTAGGCATAAATAAGAAGCGGCATGAGTATTCTCTCCCTTTCGGACGGCGCTTTTATTTCCTATACTTTTCTCTGCATGTCAATGCTGCGGATGGAAAAGCCGCATTTCTGGTAGAAAGCCACAGCGCCTTCATTCTGGGGATAGACGCCCAATTGCAGGTCCGTGCATCCGAAGGCCTTTGCCAGGGCATGGACATCGGCCATGATTTCCATGCCGATGCCCTGGTGGCGGAAGGCTTCCTCCACACATAGCTCGTCCACCAGCATGACCCTTCGCCTGACCAGGCCCGGACGGTCATAGTCCCGAATTACCAGCAGCGCGTAGCCCACCGGGATACCGCCCACCTTTGCTACATACAGCTGGCGTTCCTTCACCGCGCTTTGAAACCGTTCCTCCGAATACAGCTCCTCCGCCGCCTCAAAAAGGTCGGGCCGCCAGGATAGGTGCATGGCATGAACCTGCCTTGCCAAAGCGTTAACCGCCTCCCGGTCAGTGCTTACCGCCAACTCCAGCATCAGGCCAGCACCGCTTTGTGAAAGACCTTCTTGCCCTTGCGGATCTTCACGCCCTCCCGGAGCATTTCCCCCGTAACGGCGAAGGAGGCAGCGGGAACCTTTTCGTCATTGACGAATACACCGCCCTGCTCCACCAGCCGCCGGGCCTCTTTATTGGAAGATGCCAAACCGCAGGCGGTCATCAAATTCAGAATGCCGATCTGACCATCCACCAGCTTGTCGGCAGGGATTTCGGTGGTGGGCATACTGGCGTCATCGCCGCTGCCAACAAACAGGGCCTTGGCAGAAGCCTGGGCCTTTTCCGCTTCTTCCTGACCGTGAACCAGCTTGGTCAGCTCGTAGGCCAGAATTTCCTTGGCCTCGTTGATCCTGGCGTCCCGCCAGGTATCCATTTCATTGATTTGCTCCAGGGGCAGGAAGGTCAGCATCCGGATGCACTTCATGACATCAGCGTCGGCCACATTGCGCCAGTACTGGTAGAATTCATAAGGTGTGGTTTTCTTGGGGTCCAGCCAGACGGCATTTCCGGCGGTTTTGCCCATTTTATTGCCCTGGGAGTCGGTCAGCAAAGTGATGGTCATGCAGTGGGCATCCCGGCCCAGCTTCTTGCGGATCAGCTCTGTGCCGCCCAGCATGTTGCTCCACTGGTCATTGCCGCCGAACTGCATGTTGCAGCCATAGTGCTTAAACAGGTAGTAAAAGTCGTAGGACTGCATAATCATGTAGTTAAACTCCAGGAAGGAAAGCCCCTTCTCCATTCTCTGCTTGTAGCATTCAGCACGCAGCATGTTGTTGACGGAAAAGCAGGCGCCCACCTCCCGCAGCAGCTCCACATAATTGAGGTTCAACAGCCAGTCGGCGTTGTTGACCATCTGGGCTTTTCCCTCGCCGAACTCGATAAAGCGCTCCATTTGCTTGCGGAAGCATTCGGCATTATGGTCGATATCCTCTTTGGTCAGCATTTTACGCATGTCACTGCGGCCGGAGGGATCGCCGATCATGGTTGTGCCGCCGCCGATCAGGGCAATGGGCTTATTGCCGGCCATCTGCAGCCGCTTCATCAGTGTCAGGGCCATGAAATGTCCGGCGGTCAGGCTGTCGGCGGTGCAGTCAAAGCCAATATAGAAGGTAGCCTTGCCGCTGTCGATCATTTCCCGGATCTCGCTCTCGTTGGTTACCTGGGCGATCAGGCCCCGGGCAACCAGCTCGTCATAGAGTTTCATTTTCAAATTCTTCCTTTCTTATACATAAACCGCACCGCAGGTTATCAGGGTAGTCAACGCCGCGCGCAGAATATTGACATTTGTCTGCTCCAAAATGGTATCGTTTTCCGTGTGGATTCTGCCAAGAAAAAGTCCCATTTTGCCCTTGTGCAAAGCGCAGATGCCCACGCCATAGGGGAAATTCGTCTGGTCGGAGGGGTACACGCAGAAGCCCTTTTCCTGCACCAGCACATTCTTTTTTCCAAAGTAGCCGCAGGCCTTATAAAGGGACGTCAGTTTTTTCCGGTTCTTTTTCAGCTTTTTCGTGGGAAACATCCGAATATGGTCGCCGTCCCCCACACAGTCCAGATTCAGAACAAGCTGACTGTCCGTAGCCTTTTTATGGGCCTTGCGGTAGGAGGCCGAGCCGATCATCCCTGCTTCCTCCAGGTCAAACAGGACAAAGCAAACCTTGTCCCGCTGTTTTTGCGGCAGCGTCCGGGCAATTTCCAGCAGAGCAATGACACCGGAGGTGTTGTCATTGGCATTGCTTTTGTTGGCAGGGCCAGCGATCATCAGGACAATGCTGACCCATAGCAAACCGTACCCCACCAGATACCCGGCATCAACGTTCCCCGCCAGCCAGCCGGCGATCCCGCCGATAATCACCGGCGGCACGGTCATTACCCCAACCAGCAGCAGCTGATACAGGATAAAAAGGCAGAAATTGCAGGGTGTGATCAAATTGGGGATCGGCAGGCGGGCGCAGGTGTCATAGTGAGCGGTGACCAGATAGTTTGCCGATTCCGGGTCACCGATCACCAGATTGCAGCTGCCAAAGCAGCCCTTTTCCACCCGGCTTTCATAGCCAAGTCCGCCCGCATAGGATTGCACAGCGTCCCGAAAGGCTTGCTTTTGCCGCTTCGATTTTCGCACCGGAAAAGCAGTCAGTACATCCAAAGGTCTTGTCAGCATCGGATCCCTCCTTCTGACCACGGCATCAAAAAAGCCCTCTACCCGCAATGGATAGAGGGCGCAAATATTACGCGGTACCACCTCTAATTCGACATGGCCTCACGATCCATGTCCTCATGGCGTCCAGTAACGCCCTGCGCTGTTTCGGGCGAACCCGTCTGTCCCTACTGCTTGGTTCAGGGCAGCCACTCCAGGAGGTATTTCGGCGTCTTTCCCCACTGCCTTGCATCAACCGGCAGTTCTCTGACGGAAAACGGAACGCTTACTTCTTCCCTTCACTGTGTTACACGACTTATCCTAGCAGAAGAAATGCTGTTTGTCAAGTAATTTCTGCCATCATGCACACCTGGCAAGTTTCATGGGACAGGAAAAGCAAGGAGATTCCCTCCGTACAGGAGTTGATTAAGGAATTAGACATTACGGACTGTACATTCGTCGCGGATATTCCGAACTGCCAACAGGAAACCGCCTCGGCAATTGTGACGGGACAGGGAGACTAACTGCTGTCTGCTGAACTGCGGTGCGCTTTGCGATGTCCTGAAATGAATTTC
>CAZUAN010000161.1:0-3167 GCA_964618385.1 uncultured Oscillospiraceae bacterium
GTTCTTATTAAAAAGGTTAAAAACCTTTTTATAGCACCGCAGGTGCGTTAAGAACTGTATGAGACGGCTTTTGCGGCGATTCGCCGCAAAAGGGAAGCGCCATCAGGCGATTCCCTTCTTTATAAAACCGAACGGTTTTATAAAGAATCAGTATCAGATTGCTCAGCGCCTTGTGCAGCCATTTCAAATCTCCAGCAGACCGGAAAGAAGATAATTTGCGTCTCTTTGACCCATTGCGGCACGAATGCGTTTCAGCAAGTACCAGGCGCTTTCGTATCCAATACGCAGCATTTTGGACAACTGGGCGGCAGAGATGCCCCGTTTGTCGTTTACACAGAGGTAGATCGCCCAGAACCAGGTCACCAAAGATAGATGTGTACGGTGCATGACTGTTCCGGCGGTCACAGATGTTTGCCTCCGGCACTGCTTACACTGGCACAGGTTGCGGCGGTAGATAGGATAATACTCTGTTCCCCCACATTTAGGGCAGACGAAGCCTTTTGGAAAACGCTGATGATACAGGTATTCCCGAAAAGCCTCCTCTGTCTTGAACCGTTTCTGAAAATCCGCGAAGGTGATCCGTTCTGCTGCTGCCATACTGGTTGCCCTCCTGTTCCTTGGTTGGCACCAGTATACAACCATTTCGGTCCAATAAATCGGACTTTCTAAGCCTTTTCAGGCTCTTGCTGAGTTAAGCCGATATGCACATAATAGATTTTAAATCTTTTGGCAATGCTTCAGAGAGGAAAAAGCTATGAAAAAATTTTTTGATTCTATTTTCCAAATAGATTCCCCTGTTATGGCAAAGGTATCCCAGGCTGCCGGATTGGTGATACTGAACCTGCTGTGGCTGTTCTGCTCGCTGCCGATTCTTACAGCGGGTCCTGCCACAGTTGCGTTGCACTACTGTATTTTCCAGTTCCAAACCCAACGGGAGGACAGGGTGGTCAAGCCGTTCTTCCGGGCATTTTGCCGGGAATTCAGGCAGGGGATTCTTTTGGGACTTCCGGTAAGTATCTTGTGCGGCATTCTGGTGTTCAATGGGCTGTATATCTATGGATCCTATCCAGATATGTTCCATCCAATGTGGATACCCCTACTTATTTTGGCGGCTATGGTTGGTGCCGTGATCATCTATGGCTTTCCCCTTCTGGCACGGTATACGCTGACACTTCACCAGATCGTGCATAATTCCCTGCTGTTTCTGCTTCAAAAGCCTGCGTTCTCCTTTGGGGCGATGCTGCTCTACCTCCTGCCTGTGATTCTGCTGCTGACAGTGCCAAACCTTCTTTATCATCTCAGCTTCGCCTGGCTCCTGCTGGGGGAAAGCCTGACGGCTTACTTCCTTGACAAGAAGATATTAAAGCTCTTTGAGGCCCAGCAAATCTGATACTTCCAGTGCAATACGCTTTTTGAAAGAGGGAATCATAAAGCTGCTTGCTGGCAGGGAAACCTGCCGTTTTTGGGGCCGCATGGGGCTGCGCTGCATTGGAGCTAGGATTCACAATTTTAACTTCTCCGGCATTCAAATCTACCTTCTGCTTTTTCAGAGTTCTTCCCTCATTTGGACGCAAGCCACAGGTATAAACCTCCATCATGGTGCAGAATTGTGACACCAGGATGGAGGTTTCAATTATGGCAAGAAAGAGTCGCACACCGGAAGAAAAGGGACGGCGGGCAAAGATTCGCGAAATGCTGCAGGCGGCAGATATCAGCAGCACGGACGACATCCACCGCCATGTCCGCAGCGAAGGACGGATTATCAAGAAAGCTGCATACATCCGAACGGGGACTGCATCGCCGCCCTTGACATCGGCCCCACCGGCGTTATGCTGCAGATAAGGCGGCATCGGCCAGAGCCGCTGCCGCCTGAGAATAGGATGCTTTGTTCTGTACCCTGTGGGCAGTTTACACAGAATTTGGGATTGTCTCGGCAATGCTGCTCAAAACATGCGCAGATGCGGCACAAGACCAGAGTAAGTGAAATAATTCAGAGGTTCCTTCATTCTTTATTGTAAAACCAGTTGTGAAATTTCCCTCTTTATGCTAAAATACGGGTAACAATTTCCTGGGTGGCTTGCGTTTCGGCAAGCTGGTTCGATTAAGGAGTTATGGAATGTTTTACCGTATGATAACAAATGCCCGTAATCGTTGGCTGGCGTCTTCTGATTGTCCAGTCAAAGACCTGATTGCGTATATGGAAATCTCCGGACAAATGCGCGACGCTCAGATTGATGCAATTAAGACATATCTTTTCCTCAAGATCGGCTGCGACTGCAAGCCGCTTTCCGTTCTGTTTCAAGAGGGCCGCTTTAATACGGTAGACTTGGATGCATTGGAACTGGCAGGCGCAGTCAGAACTTATTTGGGAACCCACCCAGCTGCCGCAGCCCTATTAGAGTATGCCTCTCTTAAAAACGACAGTGGGGAGCAAGTATCAAAACAGCTGGAGGAGCAAATCCGCAAATCCCCGGAGAGCATCGACTATCGCCGGTTTTTCCGCGACGCTTTCTATGGCGTCTCTTATACCGATTATTTGTTCAGCCTGCCTATGGGCGCGGGCAAAACCTATCTGATGGCGGCTTTTATCTATCTGGATTTGTACTTTGCCAAGAACGAGCCGAACAATCCGGCCTTTGCGCATAATTTTATCATCTTTGCCCCTTCCGGTCTGAAATCCTCTGTAGTACCCAGCCTGAAAACCATTCAGAAATTCGATCCTTCCTGGGTGGTTCCGGAGCCTGCTGCCTCCGCGTTGAAACGGCAAATCTCTTTTGAGGTGCTGGATCAGGGCAAAACGGCCAGTAAATCCAACAAGACGAAGAACCCCAACGTTCAGAAAATCGCGGGTCATCAACCGCTGTCTGAATTGTTCGGCCTTGTGGCGGTTACCAACGCGGAGAAGGTCATCCTGGACCGGATTCAAGAGAAGAAGGGACAGCTCAGCTTTTTTGAAGACAGCGAGGATGACAAAGACCGTCAGGCCAACGAACTGCGGAATCTGATCGGGAAGCTGCCCGCTTTAGCCGTCTTTATTGATGAGGTTCACCACGCGGTCAGCGATGAGATTAAGCTGCGGGCTGTGGTCAACCGCTGGGCGCAGGGGGATACCATCAATTCTGTCGTGGGTTTTTCCGGCACACCCTATCTGGAAAAAGCAGAGAAAA
>CAZUAN010000162.1:0-3108 GCA_964618385.1 uncultured Oscillospiraceae bacterium
AAATGGAAAACAATCCGGCGCGGAAGCCGCGCATGCGTTTTTGACGCGGCCAATACGCGGCCAATAAAAGCGCCGGAGCCATGGCGCAGGCGCAGAAAAAACGGAATCGATTTCGGATAATCCCTGTTGCGCGGAGCCGCTTGATATGCTATAATATTCTTATCATAACATTGATTGTATCAGCTTCTGCACGATATCGCTGCACCTGGGAATAGGGGGTAAGCTATGCCGTTTACCATCGTCCGACAGGACATCACAAAACTGCATGTTGACGCCATCGTCAACGCCGCGAACACGGATCTGCAAATGGGCGGCGGTGTCTGCGGCGCAATCTTTCAGGCCGCAGGAGCCAGGAAACTCCAGCTCGCGTGTGATAAGGTCGCGCCGATCCGGACCGGCGGAGCGGCCATTACGCCGGGCTTTGCGCTGCCCGCAAAGTATGTGATCCATGCCGCGGGGCCGGTTTACAGTCCCTGGAACAGAGAACAATGTGAAAGGGATCTGCGCTCCGCCTATGTGGAATCCCTGAAGCTGGCGGAGCAATACCACTGCGAAAGCATTGCCTTCCCCCTGATTTCCAGCGGCATTTACGGCTATCCGAAAGCGGAGGCGCTGGAGGTGGCCAGAAGCGCCATCACGGACTATCTCTCCGACCACGATATGGATGTCTGCCTCGCCGTGTTCGATAAGACGGCCTTTGTGGTCGGTGAGCAGCTGATGGGAGAGGTCGAAAGCTACATAGACGAGTACTATGTGGATGCCCATCAGGTGAAACGCCGTCAACTCCTGGATGCGGAAAAGACAGCGTTCAACGAACCAGACCTCAGTGCGATGCTGGCTCCGCAGGCTGTGCCGATGTCATCCGTGAGCGGCCGCGGGCTGGACGATAGGATAAACAACCTGGATGAACCGTTTTCCGAGACGCTGCTGAAGCTCATCGACGCCAAGGGCAAGACCGATGTGGAGGTTTACAAGAAGGCGAACATCGACCGCAAGCTGTTCTCCAAGATCCGCAAGGGCCGCGGCTACACGCCGAAAAAGCCGACGATCCTCGCCCTGGCCATCGCGTTGGAGCTGACCCTTGATGAGACGGACGCGCTTCTGAAGCGGGCGGGCTACGCCCTGTCCCACGCCAGCAAATTCGATGTGATCGTGGAGTTTTTCATCGTCAGGGGCAACTACAATATTTATGAGATCAACGAGGTGCTTTTTCAGTACGACCAGCCTCTGCTGGGATCATAAAATCCGCGTTTGTGGAGAGAATAAAGGCGTTTCCTTATAGGAAAAGGTTCCGCTCTGACAAAGGAACCTTTTTCGGGGAATTATAGGGAAATATTGTGAAGCACAGGGAAGGAGAGAATATTATGTGTACAGCAGCAACCTACAAAACAAAAGATTTCTATTTCGGGCGGACACTGGATTACGAGTTTTCCTATGGCGAGTCGGTAACGGTCACTCCAAGAAACTTTAAGCTGGCCTTTCGGAGCATGGGTACTCTGGAGCGCCATTTTGCCTTCGTGGGGATGGCGCATGTGGCGGAAAATTACCCGCTGTATTACGATGCCGTAAACGAAAGGGGACTGTGCATAGCCGGACTGAATTTCGTTGGAAACGCGTGCTATCGTGAAAAAGAGGAAGGAAAGGACAACGTTGCCCAGTGGGAATTGATTCCTTGGATTCTGGGCCAGTGCGCAACCGTGAACGAGGCCGGGGTTCTGCTTGCTAAAATGAACCTCTGGAAGGAACCCTTCAGTTCCCGTCTGCCCATAGCGGAGCTTCATTGGATTCTTTCAGATAAAACAGAATCAATTACAGTAGAAAGTGTAAAGGACGGTATTTTTGTCTATGATAATCCCGTGGGCGTTCTTGCAAACAACCCGCCCTTCCCAATTCAGATGTTCAACCTGAACAACTATATGGGACTGTCCGTTGATACCCCGGAAAACCGTTTTTCCGGCCAGCTTGATTTGCGCGTGTACAGCAGAGGAATGGGCGCGATCGGCCTTCCGGGGGATCTGTCGTCTATGTCCAGATTTGTGCGGGTAGCTTTTACAAAAATGAATTCTCTGTCTGAGAATGACGAAAAATCGAGCGTAAGCCAGTTCTTTCATATTTTAGGCTCCGTTGATCAGCAGAGGGGCTGCTGCCGTCTGGCGGACGGAAAATATGAAATCTCCATTTATACCTCCTGCTGCAATGCTGACAAGGGCATCTACTACTATAAGACCTATGATCGTCACAGCATCACCGGCGTGGATATGAACCGTGAAAATCTTGACGGAGATACGCTGATCAGCTACCAGCTTATGACGGACAATGAATGGACCATGCAAAATTGACGGATTCCGTTTTGTCGCTTTGAAAGCGACCACATAACCTCCTGCGGCTGGTATGATCAGAGCATCCAAAAAACAGGAGGTTTTCCATATGAAAAAGGATCTTACGGAGCTGGTGTTCATTCTCGACAGAAGCGGTTCCATGGCGGGACTGGAGAGCGACACCATCGGCGGGTTCAACTCCATGCTGGAAAAGCAGCGAAACGTGGCCGGCGCGTGCAACATCACGACAGTGCTGTTCGACAACGCCTATGAGCTGCTCCATGACCGCATCGACATCCGGGCGGTCAGCCCTATGACGGACAAGGACTACTATGTCCGGGGTTCTACTGCCCTGCTGGATGCTATTGGCCTGACTATCAACAAATTGGCGGCTGTGCAGAAGAACACGGCGGAGGACTACCGGGCCGAGAAGGTCATATTCGTCATCATCACCGACGGCTATGAGAATGCCAGCAGAGAGTTTACCGCCGAAAAGGTCAGGACCATGATTCAGCGGGAAAAGAACCAGTACGGCTGGGAGTTTATTTTCCTGGGCGCCAACATCGACGCCGTGGAGACTGCCCGGCATTTCGGAATCAGCGCAAACCGGGCCGTGGACTATGTGCCGGACGGCAAGGGTACACGGCTGAATTATCAGGCGATGGGGGAGACAGTGGCCTGCTTCCGGGAAACCGGCGCAGTGCCTGACGCGCCCATGCAGGCAATCCGTGAGGACAAGAGGAAAAGGGGGAAAAAGCAAAAATAACGATACTCCGTCGTGTCCCCCCGA
>CAZUAN010000163.1:0-3106 GCA_964618385.1 uncultured Oscillospiraceae bacterium
GGGGCAAAAGATCCGCTGTCCAGCCGCAGACGATTGATTCAGAGGTTCCTTAAGGATTCAACTCCACATTTATATCCTCAGACCAACCTGTTGAATAGTAAGAACCTTTTTCCGGATCATAGGTCCACGCATGAAGGCTGAGGTCTATGGTTTCCACCTGCTCAATCCCAGCTTCCTGCAAATCATCCATCCACCACTCTATAGCGGAATAGCCGCAGCTTCCCGGTTTGACCGCAAAACTAAATCCATCACGAATCGGTTCGCCGTTAATCTTTGTTGCCCAGTCCGTTGTAATATAAAGCCCCTGATCCTCTGTTCTGTTTTCAACATATAAGTGAAGATAATAGCACCAATCATCCTGCTCATAACCTGTAACGATGACCCTTCCCTTTTCATTGTCCAAAATCACGTAATCCGTGGGAAGGTCATCCCGGCTGGCTGTTACCGCATTGTCCTCTCCGTATGGATAAATATGGATGGCTGGAGTTTCTGTCTCAGACTCAAAGGAAGAATCTTCCGGATCCCAAATCCGCAATTCAAAGGCTATATCCGAAAATTCCCCCACTTTTTCCAGAATTCTTTCATAATATCGGAATTCAAGAGACGCGTCTACCGAACCGGCAGCGGGAATCTCACACGTGAAATCAGAATTAGGATCACCGAAGTAAAACCGGTAACCGACGTCAACACCGTACGGGTCGAAGCATACGCCATTGACCATCAGGGAAGTCAGGTCAACTCCGAGAGAACGGTCTGTCAGCTTGTTCTCCATGCTTAGGTTTATGGAGAAAGCCCCATTCCCCTCGGGCTGCAATCCCGTAATCTGAATTTTACAGTTCTCGTCCTCGTAGGCGGTCATTTCCCGGAAGGTAATCTCCTTTACGGGCTGGGTGGTTTCTTCCGGGGGCTGGGTTATCTCCGGCGCGGCGGTTTCCACGGTTCCGGCTTCCGCTTCCGGTTCCTGCTCCTTGGCCGTTTCCCCCGATCCGCATCCTGCCAGGGACAGCAGTATGGCGGCAGCCAGAATAAATCCGGCAACTCTTTTCATTCCATACATAACATTCTCTCCTTTTTGAACTTTGTATAACCAAATGGTTATGCTGCAAGAAAATTATAACCCCAAGGCATCGCCTTGCGGCGCTGTCATTTCTGGTATTTTCGGAATAGAAAATACCAGAAATTCGTCTGATGCTGATATTCAATGAAACATTTTTATGAAATATCAGGATCAGGCTTCTTTTTCCGCGTCCGCCAGATGTTTTGCCAGCGCGCAGGTTATTTCCGCACAGCGGTGGGCAGCAATGCGCTCGAAGGTGGGATAGTCCATTTCCGCGCTGTCATCGGCCTTGTCGGATATGGCGCGAAGAATCACAAACGGCACACCGTTGCGGCAGGCGGTTTGGGCAATGGCCGCGCCCTCCATCTCGGTACACAGGCCATGGGTATTTTCCGCAATTTTCCGCTTCACCCCAGGCTCCGCCACAAACTGGTCGCCGCTGGCAATTCTGCCCGCCTTGGTGTGGCCGGGATTGACCGCTTCCGCCGCGGCAAAGGCATAGTTCAGCAGCGTATCATCGGCGGGGAATGCCGTTACGTCCATTCCGGGAACCCGTCCGTAGGGATATCCGAAATGCACGCAGTCAAAGTCATGGTACATCACGTCCCGGCTCACCACCAGGTCACCGATGTCCAGCTCGGCGCACAGCGATCCCGCCACCCCTGTGTTGACGATATGGGTCACGCCGAAGCAATCGCACAAAACCTGTACGCACAGCGCCGCGTTGACCTTGCCCACGCCGCACTGCACCACAACCACCGGCAGTCCCGCCAAAATTCCCTCGTAAAAAGTGCTTCCCGCCTTTTCCAGGGCGGCTTTGTTTTCCATTTCGCCCAGCAGGGTTTCCACCTCCACCTGCATGGCGCCGATAATTCCAAGCTTTGTCATATTGTCCTCCTTATTCCGGATAGCGCAGCCGGGTCTCGTCAATGGTTTCCAGCAGAGCGGTATATTTTGCGCCCCAGTAATTTGCCATGGGCAGGTTCATGTCCAGATAATTGCCGCAGTCCCTGGCGCTGGCGCCGGGGACCTCCCCGCGAAAATCCCGGATAAACCGGAAACAGTCCCGAACCAGGGGCACGACCTCCCGGGAGGTGTAGTCCCCCGCCAGCAGCAGATAAAAGCCCGTGCGGCAGCCCATAGGGCCAAAGTAGAGTACCCTTTCCTTCCAAACCGGTTCATTGCGCAGATAGGTTGCGGCCAGATGCTCGATGGTATGCACTTCGGCGGTGTTCAGCACCGGCTCCTCGTTGGGGCTGGTCAGCCGCAGATCAAAGGTGGTGACGGTTTCCTCGCCTACCTTGTCCTTCCGGGAGACATACAGCCCCGGCTGGAGCCTGAGATGGTTGACGGTAAAGCTTGTGATTTTTTCCATAATGCACCTCATTTTTTTGCTGCAATAGGCGGCGTCAACGGCCGTCATCGGCAGCAGGCCGGACATTTCCCTGCCCGGATTCTCATATCGCGGGACACAGGCATCCAGAAGACGCGCTGGCAGACATTTGGCTGCATACCATACGTCCTCTTTTGTTAAATCATACCACACAGCACGCTGCTTTGCAAGAAAAATACTTTTCAGCTTCCCGTTGAGGAAAAATCAGAAAGCTTCTTCTGTCTGCAGCACAGGAAACCGCCGAATAAACCGGCAAGAGCCGGCGGCGGGAGATTCTGGTCCGGCCGCAGGTGATTTGTTCAGAGGTTCCGTAGTTTTTCCCCCTTGCAAAAGGGGACGAAATGCGGTATTCTATATAGAAATCACAAAATGGAGGAGCAATATGAACGCCAAACAAATTATGAAAATCTTTGAAGACACCGCCTATATCCGCACCGGCGGAAGCCCGGAGGAACTGCGGACGGCGGAATATCTCCGGGAACGGATAGCCGAAATGGGACTGAATGCGCAGATTGTTCCCTTTGAAGTCCCCATGGCGTCGATTCGGGAGGCCGTCTTTCAGGCAGACGGGGAACCGATCCCCTGCAAGGGCTATCTGTGCGCCGGCAGCGGGGAAGTGGAAGCGCCGTTTTACTATCTGCGCAACCCCGATCCCT
>CAZUAN010000164.1:0-3087 GCA_964618385.1 uncultured Oscillospiraceae bacterium
ATTAGGCGATTCCTTCTTTATAAAACCGAACGGTTTTATAAAGAATCAGTATTAGGATCCCCCAAAAGGGGCCGGTTCCGGTTTGCGAAGGCAGTCACATGCGGATGCGCATTTCCTTTGTCTGACGCCATTTATGCGGTGGATATCGGCCACTATATTGGAGAATCGGTAAAAAAAGAGTGCGTCTATGCTCGGGAAAACGGGAAGATAATTTTGCTTCACAGCCGTTTCGCGGCAATGGGCAGGGAATGAACCATTTATTTACAGAGGCAAGTATGCGCTATTATTTTGCTCCTATGGAGGGCTTGACAGACAGCATCTACCGCCGTCTGCACCACAAATATTTTCCCGGTGCGGACCGCTACTATATTCCGTTTCTTTCCCCCACCATCCACCGGGCGCTGACCGGAAAAGAGGAGCGGGAACTGCCCATGGCCGGCAGTGTGGCCTTTTTCGCCGTTCCCCAGGTGCTGACAAAGGTCCCCGCTGATTTTCTCTGGGCGGCCCGGGTTTGCCGGGACCGGGGATACCAGGAGGTGAACCTGAATGTGGGCTGTCCCTCCGGAACCGTGGCCGCTAAGGGTAAGGGCAGCGGGATGCTGCGGGATCTGGACAGCTTGGACCGCTTTCTGGATGAGATTTTCCGGGAGACGCCCCTTCCCGTGTCTGTCAAGACCCGGCTGGGACTGGAAAGCCCGGAGGAGTTTCCCGCTATTCTGGAAATCTATAACCGGTATCCCATCCGGGAGCTGACCATCCATCCAAGGGTGCGCAAGCAGTTCTATAACGGGAATGTGGACATGGAAATGTTCGCGTTTGCCATGGAAAACAGCAAAAATCCCCTGTGCTTCAACGGGGATATTCTGTCCCTTGCCCAGGCGGAATCCCTTCAGCGGCAATTTCCCCGTCTGGAGGCCGTAATGATCGGCCGGGGATTGATCTCCGATCCCGGCATGCTCTCCGGCGGCACCGGGCCGGCGGTTCTGGAGGATTTCATGAACGCGCTATTGGAAGCCTATGAAGCGGCTTTCGGCAGCTCTCGCAACGCCATGTTCCGGCTGAAGGAGAATTGGTTCTATCTGCTGAAGCGATTTGAAGGCAGCGAGAAGCTGGGCAAGCGCCTGCGCAAGACTACGGACATTGCCGAATTTCAGTCCATAACGGCGGAAATCCTGCACACACTGCCACTGGTACCACAGCTATCCCCAAATCCATAAAAACCGGCGCTGTCCAACTTTGGACAGCGCCGGTTTCCTGTTCAGGAATCCGAAGACGTACCGCCGGTCATATCCACATATCCCAGCAGAATCTCCGTGTACTTCACTTCCATGGGATACTTGTCAAGAATTTCATCCAGCAATTGATTGGTTCGCTCGTTGATCAGATCGCTTTCGGCATAGTCCCGCCAAACGGGGCGGCTGTCCACATAGTACATCAGGTGGTAGCCGAATTCCGTCTCCACCAGGCCATAGTCGCCGGGCTGACGGGCTTCATCAAAACACCAGGCTTCAAAATTCTCCGCCGTCTGCCCAACCAGCACATCAGAAATCAGGCCGCCGCTGGTGCCGGAACTGTCATCGGAATACGCCTCCGCCAGAGCCGCGAAGCTTTCCTCGGATTTATCCCCCGCTTCCCATTGGGCCAGCAGTTCTTCCGCTTTGGCACGGCTGGCCTCCCAAGCTTCCTCAGAGAATGTCTCCGTGCGGATTGTCGCGGAAGTCGCGCCCTCCGGCATAATCAGGACATGCCGGACATCCACATATTTGTCATCCGGGGAGACGCCGCTTTCCTCATATTCCTGCTGGTGTTCGGCGTAGTATGCCTCCGTCTCCTCCTCTGTAGGCGCATTTTCCTGGCACAGGAAGTCATAATACCTGTAGCCGGTGCGGTACAGCTCCATAAAGCGCAGATAGTCCTCCATATCCGCTCCGTTACCGACATTATAGGCCAGCAGCGCCTGGGCGTTTTCAAAGCCATAGGCCGCGGCATTTTCTTCCATTGCCGTTTCCAGGCTGTCCAGATATGTCTGATCCTCTTCGGGCAGCTGGAAGCCGGCCAGCTCCGCTTCCACGGCAAAGGCCTGATAGTTTTGCCAGGATTGCAGAGCGCCATTCAGGAAAAACTGCTGCCAGGTAACCCCTTCCGCAAAGGTGCATACCTGGGTATCCAGGGGCTGGGTGTAATCCAGACCAAAATAGGGAGCGTAGCTTCCGTAGGCGCTCAGGAAGCTCTGCACCTCCATCCAGTAGTAGACCTGGAGCTGGCTGTTGGTCAGCTCATAATCTCCCATTTTCGCCACTACCGTGTCCATGGCGGCGATCACATCCTCATCGGAGGCGGTATAGGTACCCTTGCAGGTTTCGTCATCCGGATTGCCATCCGGCGGAACCGTTGCCTCGGTCTGGGTGACAGCCTGGGTTTCTGTCGAAGGCTCCGTGCTATCCTGCGTGGTTTCTCCGCTGTTCAGTCCGGCCAGCACCAGCGCAACCAACGCGGCCAGAAGCACCGCCACCGCTGCCACCGCCAGGGCGATTTTGCCGGGAGTGGCTTTGACGCCCTCCTTGATTTCAGCGGATGTCTTTTCCGGAGCCGCCCCGGTTTCGGAATCCGCCTCCGCAGCGGGCGCGGCCTCCGGGACAGCTGGTTCTTCCGTGGGGGCGGACGCTTCTGCCGGCGCCGCTTCTTCTGCCGACGCAGTCCCTTCCATCGGCACCGCTTCTTCTGCCGGCGTATCTTCGGCATTTTCTTTTCCACAGTTCGGGCAGACAGTGCTGTCCTCTTCCATATCCGCCTGACAATATCTGCATTTTTTCATGAAAATCCTCATTTCTCCGCAAAACGGATGGTAATACCTAGACAGTTTACCACGATTTTCATCCGATTGCAAGCGGGACACAGATTCTTTACAAATGATTGCTGTCTGTGCTAAAATGATCTGAACCAAATAAAAGGTGAGAAGTCGGCCTCGATGTGGTATCATGAATTCACCGCAAATCACCAGACACAAGGAATGACATAGGTGTCTGAGAGCTGTGCGTGCCCCATGTACGCACTCAGATACGGGAGCATGGCATTCAGATCTTTACC
>CAZUAN010000165.1:0-3086 GCA_964618385.1 uncultured Oscillospiraceae bacterium
GCCGGCAGCGGGGAAGTGGAAGCGCCGTTTTACTATCTGCGCAACCCCGATCCCTATTCCCTGAGCCAATGCAAGGGGAAAATCGTCATGATCGACGGCTATTTGGGATATTGGATGTATCAGGACCTGCTGGAAAACGGCGCCGTGGGTTTTGTGACCTATGACGGCGACGCCAACTACTGTGACCGGGACATTGACCAGCGGGAGCTGCGCGCTTATGTCCACAACGGGAAGCGCATCCCCGGCGTGAATATCAACGCGAAGGACGCCATCGCGCTGATCCGCGCTGACACAGCCGCGGCAAGGATTACCCTGAAGCAGGAGGAATACGCGGGAAATTCCCGCAACGTGATTCTGGATATGCCCGGCGAAACCGACGAGTACATTGCCTTTACTGCCCACTATGATTCCACGGCCCTGTCCCAGGGCGCTTATGACAACATGTCCGGCTCTGTGGGCCTGTTGGGAATTGCCGAGCATTTTGTCCGCGCGCCTCACCGCTATGGCCTGCGGTTCATCTGGTGCGGCAGCGAAGAACGGGGGCTGCTTGGCTCCAAGGCCTACTGCCAGAATGAGGATGCTTTGAAAAACTGTGTTCTGAACGTGAATCTGGACATGATCGGCTGCATTATGGGCAGATTCTTTGCCTGTATTACGGGTGAGGAGAAGCTGTGCCACTATATTGAATATCTTGCCTCGGAACTGGGTTTTAGCATTCAGGTGAAACAGGACATTTATTCCAGCGATTCCACATCTTTCGCGGACAAGGGGGTACCCGCCGTTTCCTTTGCCCGCCATGCGCCGAAAAATACAGCCACCATTCACAACAGCTACGACACCATGGCTGTCATGAAGGGAGAGCAGATGGTGGAGGATATCGCGTTCCTGGTGGCGTTTGCGGAGCGCATGGCCAACGCAAAACGCTGTCCGGTTGCCCGGGAAATGCCCGAAAATATGAAGGAAAAGCTGGATGTATATCTCAACCGCAAACGGGGCGAAAAAGCATGATGCCGATTTTGGGGGAAATGGCTGCTGACGGCAAAGAACCGCACGCATACGAGTTCTTATGAAAAAGGCCGAAAACCGTTGATCGCGCCGCAGGTGCGTTCAGAACGGTAGGAAACGGCTTTTGTGGCGATTCGCTGCAAACGGGAAACGCCGTCAGACGGTTCCTTTTTCAGAAAAAACAGAATCAGATGTAGGAATTCCTTTCTGGAAACAGGCTGTCCGGCGGCAATTTCCCGCCGGGCGGTTTCTGTTTTTCGGCTGCTGTGGGCATCCGGTAGTCCGGATTCTGAAGGCTGCTGTCAAAAATAACGAAAACAGGTCACAAATTATTCATAATTTTGGTTTCTCTCCTAATTGTTTTCTGTGGTCAAAATGCTACAATGAAATTGTATTTTTTCCTCGGTGCTGCAAAATTTTGAAAGAAAGGTAGATACTATGTTAGAAAAAGTATTTAAGCTCTCGGAAAACAATACCAATGTCAAGACTGAGGTCATGGCGGGCGTTACCACCTTTATGACCATGGCTTACATCCTGGCGGTGAATCCCAGCATTCTGTCCGCCACCGGAATGGACCCCACTGCGATCCTGCTGGCCACCGCGCTGGCCTCCTTCATCGGCACGGTTGCAATGGCGCTGATGGCAAATCTGCCCTTTGCGTTGTCCGCCGGCATGGGTCTGAACGCCTACATGGCATATACGGTGTGCCTGGGTATGGGCTATTCCTGGCAAGTCTGTCTGCTGGCCGTGTTCGTGGAAGGACTGATCTTCATCGTCCTGTCTCTGACCAACATCCGTGAGGCCATTTTCAATGCCATTCCTCTTAGCCTGAAACGGGGCGTTTCCGTGGGCATCGGCCTGTTTATTGCTTTCATTGGCCTGCAGAACGCCGGTCTGTGCGTTGGCGGCTCCACCTTGGTCGAGCTGGTGGACTTTACCGAAAACTTTTCCTCTACCGGTATTAGTGCGCTGCTGTGTGTCATCGGCGTACTGATTACCGCCGCTCTGTACATCAAAAACGTAAAAGGCTCCATCCTGATCGGCATTGTGGCCACCTGGATTCTGGGAATGATCTGTCAGCTGGTTGGACTGTATGTTCCGAACGCTGAGCTTGGCTGTTACAGCCTGTTCCCCACCATGGCATGGACTGATTTCTCCAAGCTGGGCCTGACCTTTGGCCAGTGCTTCCATGTGGATTTCGGTGTTGTCAAACCGCTGGAGTTTGTGGTTGTGATTTTCTCGTTCCTGTTCGTTGACGTATTCGATACCCTGGGTACTCTGATCGGTGTTTCCACCAAGGCCGGGATGCTGGACGAAAACGGTCGCCTGCCCCAGATTAAGCCGGCGCTGCTGGCTGACTCCATCGGAACCGTTGCCGGCGCGCTGCTGGGTACCTCCACCATCACCACCTTTGTTGAGTCTGCTTCCGGTGTCGGTGTAGGAGGACGTACCGGCCTGACTGCTATGGTGACGGGACTGCTGTTCCTGCTGAGCATGTTCTTTGCTCCGATTTTCACTGCCATTCCGTCCTTTGCCACCGCGCCTGCGCTGATTATGGTGGGATTCCTGATGTTCAGCGGCATTACCGAGCTGAAGTTCGAAGACGATAAGCTGACGGAAACCATTCCTGCGTATCTGGCCATCCTGTCCATGCCCTTGTTCTACAGCATTTCCGAGGGCATTTCCCTGGGCATCATCTCCTATGTGGTGCTGAATGTTGTTTCCGGCAAGGCAAAGAAGGTTACGCCTCTGATGTACGTCCTGGCGCTGCTGTTCATCCTGAAATATATTTTCCTGTAATCGCTGTTGCTGAACTGCTCTCCGTCAAGAGGACAGGGAAAAATCATAAAATATTTTCGCTTCCGGTGCCCGGTTAGGGTGCCGGAAGTCTTTTTCGTGGACTTGATATCCAGGCTGCGGCAGATGCGAAGCACCCGCTTCTCATTTACATTCCGTATCTTATATTTTCCGCAGATTCCCTTTCCGGGTAAGCAGCGGCCCAATGCCCTCCGTTTGATACAGTCGTACCCAGTCATTCCAGAAAATTGAATCGGTTAATAACTTGTGTCAAACTTACAGGA
>CAZUAN010000166.1:0-3086 GCA_964618385.1 uncultured Oscillospiraceae bacterium
TTCTCCTCCGATTGTGACAAGGTTCAGTATTTCTTCCAGCCGTTTTTCCCCGATGCCTTCCACGTTCATCAGATCCTCCGCTGCACGGAAGCCGCCGGCTTCCTCCCGATAGGCCAGAATACGCTGGGCCAGCGTGTCCCCGATTCCGGGCAGGGCCATCAGTTCCTCCTTCGAGGCTGTGTTAATGTTGATCGGGAAGACGATGGCCGGAGCCGTCTGCGGAATCTGCTCCACGGTGCCGGTACTCTCCGGCGGAGCGGTCTGCATCGAAGCGGGAACGGAAATCTCAACCGTTCCGCGGGTCAGGTTTCTGCCGAGGAAGAAGCCCAGCGTGAAGGCGGCAAATGCCAGCGTTATGGCCATCCAGAGAAAGGAACGCGGTTTTTTCATGGGAATCTGCCTCCCGGATTGACGAGTGGGAAAAAAGATGCTATAATATGCTTTACATTATACACGATTTTTTGCTGACGTACAAGTCCGGTGTTCGGATTATTGAGGGAGAAATATGAAAAAATTGAAGTGTCTTTCTCTGCTAATTTGCCTGTGTCTTCTGCTGCAATGCGGGACGCTTCCCGTTTCCGCTTCACAGACGCAGGACACGCAGACCATTCCCGCCGAAGATGACGCCAATCAGGAGTCCTCTGCCGGTGCCTTTGGAACGGTCTGCGTTCAGAACGGCTGCCGTACCATTGATGGCATGGTACCGCTGGCCGGAAGCGAGAAGAAGCTGGATACCGCTCTGTCGGCATTCCTGTACGAGACAAACACCGGCACAGTGGTCTACTCCTATAACCCGGACACCCGGGTTCATCCGGGCAGCCTGGCTAAAATCGTGCTGGCAATGGTGGTGCTGGAAAACTGCGAACTGGACGAGGTTGTGACCGTTACAGAGGGTATTCAGTCCTATATCCCCGCAAGCGCAACGCATCTGGAACCGGAATACTTAAAAAGCAATGAGCATATTTCCGTAGGCGATCTGCTGTACGGTGTGCTGCTGGTTAATGCCAACGATGCGGCGGTTGCCCTGGCCCACCATGTTTCCGGCACCACAGACGCGTTTCTGACGCTGATGAACAACTGGGTCAAGCTGGCAGGCTGTACCGATACGGAATTTGGCAACATCAGCGGCTTGTATACCGCCGTATCCTACACCACAGCCCGGGACATGACCAGGATTCTTCTGAAGGCCATGGAAAATGAGGACTTCATGGAGATATCCGGCACCATCAGCTACACCATTCCCGCCACGGATCTGGCAGCGGAGCGGGAGCTGACCACCCGTAACTATTTTCTGGACAACAGCGTCATTCCGGATTTTTATGATACCAGAGTCAAGGGCGGCTTCCAGAGCTACCACGAGCAGACCGGCGCCAGCATTGCCTGCATTGCCACCAACGCCAAAGACACGGACACCGGCACCGATGAGGCTCAGGACGCCACGGAGGGCACAGAGGCGGCGCAGGACGGAACGGAAAGCGCTGCCCCGGAGGAAACGGGGGCGGCGGTGAGCTCCATGACCTTTATAGCCGTGGTGCTGGGCGGCACCCGTGTCTACGCGGAAAACGGCTGGTCGGTTGTGAGCTACGGCAACTTCAATGAGATGTCCGATTTGCTGAAGCTTGGCTTTAATAACTATAAGGTCAACCGCATTGTCTATGAGGGCATGTCTTTCAATTCCTTCACCGTTGCCGGCGGCGAGAGCGATGCCGTGGGACAGGCCGCAGTCAACATCGATTCCGTAGTTCCCTCCGGCACGCAGATGACAAATCTGATTATGAGCTATTCCGTGGCGGGCGGCGGTCTGACTGCGCCTATTGCCAAGAATCAGCTGATTGCCACAGTACAGATCAAGTACCGGGAATGCGTGATTGCCGAGGCGGAGGTTTACGCCATGAGCGCGGTGAAAGCGGCGGACGCCACCGGCGTGACCATCTATTCTACAGCCGGCGAGAGCGGCTCCGGGAATTCCGGCATTCTCTCAGCGGTTGGTACGGTCTGCGTCATTGTTCTGGGCGTTGTGGGCGCGTACCTGGGTTTTAACGCATACATGCGCAACCGGGCCAGGGCGCGTCGGCGCAGAAGAAGGGCAGAGCGCAGGAGGAACCGGTAATGCTGAACTGGAACAATCTGAAAAGGATGTGCGCCGGCTGCACCCGCTGCGGCCTGTGTGAGACGCGGCATAATGTGGTGTTCGGCGTAGGCAGAGAGGACGCGGACATCCTGTTTGTGGGCGAAGGGCCAGGGGAGCAGGAGGATCTGCAGGGGGAGCCGTTTGTTGGCCCGGCGGGAAAGCTGCTGGACGATATGCTGACCATCATTGACCTGAACCGGGCGGAAAACTGCTATATAGCCAATATCGTCAAGTGCCGTCCGCCGAAAAACCGGGATCCCCTGGAAACAGAGCAGGACGCCTGCATCGGATATCTGTACAGTCAGGTGGCGCTGGTGAAACCGAAGATCATTATCTGCCTGGGCCGCATTGCCGCCAAGCGGCTGATTGACCCGGACTACCGCATCACCCGCCAGCATGGGCAGTGGGTGGAGAAGGACGGCGTCTGGATGACTGCCATCTACCATCCGTCGGCATTGCTGCGGGACGTGAACAAACGGCCGGAAACCTTTGACGATCTGCTTTCCATCCGGGAAAAGCTGAAGCAGGTAGGGGCGAACGTATAAAAAGTTGTTGACTTTTGACCTGATTGACAGTATAATAATCGGGCTGAGCAACGCTAGTGTAGCACAGTCGGTAGTGCATCTCACTCGTAATGAGAAGGTCGCCTGTTCGAGTCAGGTCACTAGCTCCAAAACGCATCGGAAACCATCGGGTTTCCGATGCGTTTCTTTCTGTGCGCCCGGCATGGGCAGAACTTATACGGATATTGTATGAAACAGGATACGGGGGATCGGGAAGATTTTGCGCTGTGTTTTCAAGCGAGAGAATAATATGTCGCGAATTGCAATTTTTATTGACATGGAAAGCCCCTTTAATACGGATTCATTATCAAACCGTTCGGTTTTATACTGTTTCTTTATAAATCTATATAGAAAAATTGATTATCTTTTTAGAAGTTCTTATATGCCGTTAT
>CAZUAN010000167.1:0-3045 GCA_964618385.1 uncultured Oscillospiraceae bacterium
ACCAGACAGCGCTTGTATTATAACACAGTTCTCTGATTTGTCAAGAGTTATTTTGCGCTTTTTGGACTTTGCACGCGACGGAAAAAGTTTTATACAAAAGCTCTTCCTTTTTCGGAAAAACCCTGTATAATAGGGAATATAACATGATGGGAAGCCGGTCTGCTGTCGGCAGGCTGACTTGGGGAGGCTTTTATGTCTGCATTGATTCTTTCTTCGGATGAAAAAAAGGTTTTGGATACCGGCTTTGCTGCGGCTTTTGGCGGTGCGCCGGATCGCTATTTCTCTGCCCCCGGCCGTACCGAGATCGGCGGCAACCATACGGATCACCAGCGGGGCCGGGTTCTGGCGGCAGCCGTGAATCTGGATACCAGAGCGGCGGTTCGCATCAATGGCACCGATACCATCCGCATTCTGTCCAGGGGTTACTCTGTCAGCGAGGTGAACGTTGCCGAACTGACGCCCGTGGAATCGGAAATCAATACCACTCCCGCCCTGATCCGGGGCGTGGCCGCCCGGTTTGCCCAACTGGGCTGCGCGGTCAAGGGCTTTGACGCATACTGCGAATCCACCGTCCTGCCAGGCTCCGGACTAAGCTCTTCCGCCGCCTACGAGGTGCTGATCGGCACGATTCTCAACGGGCTGTTCTTTGACGGAAGGGTTTCCCAGCCGGAAATTGCCAAAATCGGTCAGTACGCGGAAAATGTGTTCTTCGGTAAGCCCTGCGGTCTGATGGATCAAATGGCTTCCGCTGTGGGAAATCTTGTGACCATCGATTTCTTCGATAAGGACAACCCCATTATCGAGCCGGTGGATTTTGATTTCGCTTCCTGCGGCCACGCCCTATGCATCATCGACAGCCGGGCCAGCCATGCGGATCTGACCGACGAGTACGCCGCCGTTCCCGGAGAGCTGAAAGCTGTTTGCACCCATTTTGGCAAGGATGTGCTGACGCAGATCAGCGAAAAGGACTTCTACGCCGAGCTGCCCGCCCTGCGGAAGGAATGCGGCGACCGGGCGGTACTGCGTGCGATCCATGTCTATCAGGAGAACACAAGAGTTCCCCGGCAGGTGGCGGCGCTGAAGAACGGAGATTTTGAAAAATTCCTGGGGCTGGTAAAGCAGAGCGGGTACTCCTCCTATATGTATCTGCAGAACGTCATCCCTTCGGGCCGCAAGGCCCATCAGGACGTGGCGGTTTCCCTGGCGCTGTGTGAGCATTATCTGAGCGGTCGGGGCGCCTACCGGGTTCATGGCGGCGGCTTTGCGGGTACGGTACAGGCTTTTGTCCCGTTTGACATCCTGAACGATTTCAAAGCAGGCATCGACGCCGTGCTGGGCCAGGGAGCCTGCCACGTGCTGTCCATCCGTCCCCAGGGCGGCGTTGAGATGGAAGTGGAAAAGAAGTGCAAAAAAGGAGCAGTCATATGAAAATCGAAACCTATCTTGATTCTCTGGTATCCTATGCCATGAACTGCGGCCTTGCGGAGCCTGTCGACCATCAGGTTCTGACCAATCGGCTGCTGGATCTGCTGCACAAGGACGATTACACACCTTCCGACGAGCCTCTGACGGAGGATCTGGAGGAAATTCTCCGTGGCCTTCTGGACTACGCGGTCGGCAAGGGCCTGTGCGAGGACAACATTACCGCCCGGGATATTTTTGACACCCGAATCATGGGGGCCGTGACGCCCATGCCCCGGGAAGTCATCCGCACCTTCCGGGACAAGTATGCAAGCAGCCCCATCGCGGCCACCGACTGGTACTACAAATTCAGCTGCGATACCGATTACATCCGCCGCTACCGCATTGCCAAGGATATGCGCTGGAAATATAAAAGCGAATACGGGGAAATGGACATCACCATCAACCTGAGTAAGCCAGAGAAGGATCCCAAGGCCATTGCCGCCGCCAAGAACGCGCCCCAGTCCGGCTATCCCAAATGCCAGCTCTGCCGGGAAAACGAGGGTTACGCAGGCCGCATGAACCACCCCGCCCGGGCGAACCACCGGATTGTTCCCATCGAGATCTGCGGCGCGGACTGGTATCTGCAATATTCCCCCTATGTCTATTACAATGAGCACTGTATCGTGTTCAATGCTCAGCATATTCCCATGAAAATCGACCGGGCGGCATTTGAAAAGCTGTTGGATTTCGTGAGGATATTCCCCCATTATTTCATAGGCTCCAACGCGGATCTTCCCATTGTGGGCGGCTCCATTCTGAGCCATGAGCATTTCCAGGGCGGCCATTACCAGTTCGCCATGGAACGGGCGGAAATCGAAACGGAGATTTCTTTCGCGGGCTATTCGGATATCCATGCGGGTATTGTCAAGTGGCCCATGAGCGTCATTCGCCTGACCGGAGCGGAACCGTCAAGAATTGCCGGACTGGCGGACAAGATTTTGACATCCTGGCGGGGCTATTCCGATGAAAGCGCGGGGATTGTGGCCTTCTCCGACGGAGAACCCCACAATACCGTCACGCCCATTGCCCGGCGCCGGGGGCAGCAGTACGAACTGGATCTGGTTCTGCGGTGCAATATTACATCCGAGGAGCATCCCCTGGGCGTGTTCCATCCCCATGCGGACAAACACCATATTAAAAAGGAAAACATCGGTCTGATTGAGGTCATGGGCCTGGCTGTTCTGCCAAGCCGCCTGAAGGAGGAGTTATCCGGCCTGGCTGACGCGATCCTGACGGGCAGGGATATCGGAGATGACCCCGTACTGTCCAAGCACGCGCAATGGGCAGCGGATATGAAGCAGCGGTATGCTTTCACGGAGGAAAACGTTCTGGATATTCTGCTGCAGGAAACCGGGAGCGTATTTGCCGCAGTTCTGGAGGATGCCGGCGTATACAAGAACACAGCGCAGGGGCGGGCCGCATTCCTGAGATTTGTGGACACGGTTCAGAGGCCGGATACGGAAATTTTCTGAAGAGGCCTTCTTCGCCGGAATTGCATTTATCCGTATCATAATGAGACGGATCCCCGGTGTGTTCCTATCCGAAACCGCCAAACATGACAGCGCCCCGAGGCAATGCCTT
>CAZUAN010000168.1:0-2977 GCA_964618385.1 uncultured Oscillospiraceae bacterium
TTCAGAGGTTCCCTATATCACAATTGAGAATTTGGAGGATTTATCATGTCCAGAGTATATAATTTCTCCGCAGGCCCCGCCGTCCTGCCGGAAAGCGTTTTACAGGAGGCCGCCGCAGAAATGCTGGACTACCGGGGTACCGGCATGTCCGTCATGGAAATGAGCCATCGTTCCGGCGCGTTCCAGACAATCCTGGACGAGGCCGAAGCGGATTTTCGGAAGCTGATGGGCGTCCCTGACAATTATAAGGTTCTGTTTATGCAGGGCGGCGCGTCATTGCAGTTTGCCATGGTTCCCATGAACCTGATGAAGAACCGGGTTGCCGACTATATCATCACCGGTCAGTGGGCGAAGAAAGCTTGGCAGGAGGCTCAGCTTTACGGCCAGGCCAATGCCGTTGCCTCGTCAGCCGACAAAACCTTCTCCTATATCCCCGACTGTTCCGATCTGCCCATCAGCGAGAATGCGGATTACGTCTATATCTGCGAAAACAACACCATTTATGGCACAAAATTCCATAAGCTGCCCAATACCAAGGGCAAGACGCTGGTGGCCGACGTATCCAGCTGCTTCCTCAGTGAGCCTGTGGATGTGACCCAATACGGGATGCTCTACGGCGGTGTTCAGAAGAACATCGGTCCAGCCGGCGTGGTGATCGCCGTCATTCGGGAGGACCTGATCACGGACGGCGTGCTTCCCGGTACGCCCACCATGTTGCGCTATAAAACCCATGCCGACAACGGCTCCCTGTACAATACCCCGCCCGCCTATGGCATTTATATCTGCGGCAAGGTCTTCAAATGGCTGCTGGCTATGGGCGGTCTGGAGGCCATGAAAGCCCGCAACGAGAAAAAGGCGGCCATTTTGTACGATTTTCTGGATTCCAGCCGCCTGTTTCATGGCACAGTAGCCAGGCAGGATCGCTCTATAATGAATGTTCCCTTTGTGACAGGGGACGCGCAGCTGGACGCGGAATTTGTGAAAGCGGCGGCCGCTGCGGGATTTGTGAATCTGAAGGGCCACCGGACTGTAGGCGGGATGCGGGCCAGCATCTATAACGCCATGCCCATAGAGGGCGTAACGTCTCTGGTTCGGTTCATGGAGCAGTTTGAAAGCAAAAACCGGTAGCGGAAAAGGAAGGGTTTTATGTATCACATTCATTATCTGAACAAAATTTCCCCACAGGGTACAGCTCTGTGGACGCAGGATTACGCGCTGGTGGAGAATGCGCAGAACGCCGATGCCATACTGGTGCGCAGCGCCAGTATGCACGATATGGATCTGCCCCGGAGTCTGCTGGCCGTGGCGCGGGCCGGCGCGGGTGTCAACAACATTCCTCTGACCAGCTGTGCCGAGCAGGGTATTGTGGTTTTCAACACGCCCGGCGCCAATGCCAATTCTGTCATGGAGCTGACGCTCTGCGGTATGCTGCTGGGCTGCCGGGACATCGTCGGCGGCATCAACTGGGTACAGTCCATCAAGGGCAGCTCGGAGATTTCCCGCCTGGTGGAGAAAGGCAAATCTCAGTTCGCCGGTCATGAGATATGCCATAAGAACCTGGGCGTCATTGGCCTAGGCGCGGTAGGCGGCCCCCTGGCCAATGCCGCAAGAGGCCTGGGCATGAATGTCTATGGTTACGACCCCTTCATTTCCATCGAAGCGGCATGGCATCTGGACAGCCACATTGTCCGGGTCAACAACCAGGACGAAATTTATTCCCGCTGCGATATTATCTCCCTGCACACGCCGCTGATGGATGACACCCGGAAGATGATCAATGCGGAGGCCCTCTCGAAAATGAAGGACGGCGTCATCATCCTGAATTTTGCCCGGGATCTGCTGGTGGATGACGACGCTATGGCCCAGGCTCTGGCCTGCGGCAAGGTATCCCGATACGTCACGGACTTTCCCAATGAGAAGACGGCAAATATGTCCGGCTGTATTGCCATTCCCCACCTGGGCGCGTCCACAGAAGAATCCGAGGACAACTGCGCTAAGATGGCGGTGCAGGAGCTGATGGATTACCTGGAAAACGGCAATATCAGAAATTCCGTTAACTATCCCAACTGTGACATGGGAATCTGCCGGGCGGAGGGCCGGATTACGCTTCTGCACCGGAACATCCCCAATTCCCTGGGCCGCTTCACCGCAGCTATCGCCGGTGAGAACATCAACATCGATGGTCTGATGAACAAAAGCCGGGGCGAATTTGCCTACACCATGCTGGATCTCGACCGCCATCCCTCTGCGGAAGCAGTGGAACAGCTGAAGCAGATCGACGGCGTACTCCGGGTGCGGGTGATCCAGTAACCTGAACGTAAAAAAGCGCAGCAAGAGGCTGTAATGCTTTTTACTGAAAAAATGTTTCCTTTTTTGAACTGCTTTCCGTCAAGTGGACAGGGAAAAATTATAGTATATTTTCGCTTCCGGTGCCCGGTTAGGGTGCCGGAAGTCTTTTTTGTGGACTTGATATCCAGGCTGTGGCAGATGCGAAGCACTCGCTTCTCATTTACATTCCGTATCTTATATTTTCCGCAGGTTCCCTTTCCGGGGAAGCAGCGACCCAATACCCTCAGTTTAATACAGTCGTGCCCAGTCATTCACCATGCTTTGGTGAACACCCAGCTGTTTCGCAGCTGCATTTAATACTAGGGAAACTCTAATGAAATCGGCAAGAGCTGGCAGCGAGAGATTTTGACTCAGGTCAAGATTCCAAAATCGGAGGAATCCTGTATGTATTTCCCGATTTTGGAACCGCGAAGCCGGGGCAAAAGATCCGCTGTCCATCCGCAGACGATTGATTCAGAGGTTCCCTAGCATACTGTTTCTTGATTCAATCGTTTGATTGAATCAAGAAAATATCGCCTTGCGGCGCTGTCATTTTTGGTGCTTTCGGGATAGAAAATACCAAAAATTCGTCTCATACTGATTCTTTATAAAACCGTTTGGTTTTATAAAGAAGGAACCGCCTAATGGC
>CAZUAN010000169.1:0-2973 GCA_964618385.1 uncultured Oscillospiraceae bacterium
ATATCCGCAAGAACCGTGTACCCGGAAGGATACACGGTTCTTGTTTGCCAGATATGCCGTTTCCGCGCCGCGCGGCGCTACGCACCGGGGATTTGTTTTGGCTCCCCCGCCTTCAGAAGCCGCAGCTTTTGCTCCCGGGACAGATGCTTGATCTCCCACTCCCGTTTCAGCGCGGCGGAATGGGCGCCGCATTCCTCCCGGTAGACCAGCTCCAGCGGCCCCCGGCCCCGGGTGTATTTGGCCCCTTTTCCGCTGCGGTGGACGGACAGCCTCCGTTCCACGTCCGTTGTGATGCCGGTATAGAGGGAACCGTCCCCGCAGCGCAGGATATACAGATACCAGACCGGCTCCATCATTTTCCTCCCGTACGGTGTTTTTTCACCGGCCGCATTCCCAGCAGCCTGTCCAGCAGGAAAAAGGTCACATTGCCCAGCAGCAGCAAAACCGCCTCCATGACCGCGCCCATTTCCGAAAATTCCGCTATCAGCTGATCCAGCCCAAGCACATACATCAGCACCGCGTATGCCAGCAGGGTCATACCGTTGAACAGCACCGCCTTCCACAGCCAGGCCAGCCTCCGGCCGTCCAGCTTGGGCTTGACGATGGGGTAGTAGCCCAGAAAGGCAAGAATTGCCGCCGCCTCTTTATCCGGGGCCAGAAGCAGGGACAAAATGGTCACCGTGCCGTACCAGGCCCAGGCGACGCGAACGCCGCAGGCCCTGACGACCACATTCAGAAGCAACGCGCAGAGCATGGGGCAGACGTAGGTCGCTACGGGAATCAGGGTACCCATGGACATAATCACCACGGCCAGCGCCGCCAGAACACCGCCCAAGGCAACGCCGCCCGCAGAAGTACGCCTACCTGCCATTGTGCTTCAGGAGGTCGTATTTGACATCCCATAGCTTCTGGCTCAGATCGACATAATAGGTCTGGGGGTTGTCAAATCGCTTGATTTCGGCCCAAAGCGTGTCTACCTGCCGGGCACAGTAGCTGCGGATTTCCTCCAGGGCGGGCAGCCGATAGACAAGCTCGCCGTTCCGAAACACCGGAACCTGCAGCTCCTTGGCCGTAAAATGACAGATTCGCTTCGTCTTCCATGTGGCATCGGGGTCAAATATTTCCAGATCCCGGGTATCGTCCACCGCTTCGTCGTAGACGGTCAAATAGTCGGCGATGGCTTTCCCGGTGCCGTTGTCGTAAAAGCGGTAGAGTTTTTTGTAGTGGGGGTTGGTGATTTTGCCAACGTTTTCGGAAATCTTGATTTTGGGTGTAATGGTGCCGTCCGGCTCCTCCACCGCCACCAGCTTGTACACGCCGCCGAAGATCGGCTCCGACCGGGCGGTGATCAGCCGTTCGCCTACGCCGAACAGGTCGATTTTGGCTCCCTGACGCAGAACGTCCCGGATGATATACTCGTCCAGCGAGTTGGAAACCGAGATCTGGCACTGAGTCCAGCCCGCGTCATCCAGCATTTTTCTGGCCTGCCTGGTCAGGTAAGCCAGGTCACCGGAGTCCAGCCGGATCCCGCAGCGGGTGATGCCCCGGGGCTTTAGGACCTCATTGAAGACGCGAATGGCATTGGGTACGCCAGAGCGCAGGGTGTCGTAGGTGTCCACCAGCAAGGTGGCGTTGTTGGGGTAAAGCTCAGCGTAGGCCCGGAACGCCGCATACTCGCTGTCAAACATCTGCACCCATGCATGGGCCATGGTGCCTCCGGCGGTCACGCCGAATAGCTGGTCGGAAATGGTGCAGGCTGTACCGTGGCAGCCGCCGATATAGGCGGCCCTGGCCCCCAGAATGGCCGCGTCGGGCCCCTGGGCACGGCGGGACCCAAATTCCAGCACTGTCCGTCCCTCCGCCGCCCGAACTACCCGATTGGCCTTGGTGGCAATCAGGCTCTGGTGATTGATGCACAGCAGCAGGTAGGTTTCAATCAGCTGGGCCTGAATAGCAGGGGCACGGACGGTGATGATGGGTTCCTTGGGGAAAATCGGCGTCCCTTCGGGTACGGCCCAGACGTCGCCGGTAAAGCGGAAATCCGCCAGATACGCGAGAAAATCCTCGCTGAACAGCTTCCGCCCCCGCAGGTAGGCAATATCCTCCCGGGAGAAATGCAGCTGCTGAAGGTAGTGGACGATTTGCTCCAGACCCGCAGCGATTGCAAAGCCTCCGCCGTCGGGACAGCGGCGGAAAAACAGGTCAAAATAGGTGATTCGGTCTCCATAACCGAGAGAAAAATATCCCTGGCCCATGGTTAGCTCGTAAAAGTCACAGAGCATGGTGAGATTCAGCTTGTCATGTATAACCATATTGTGCGCCTCCATTCGGGGTTTGCTTCATTATAAAGAAAAATTTCCCAAATAGCAACCCTTTTCATTGACATGGGGCTGGGTTTCGGGTATAATTATAAAATAAATAAACAGAAGAAAGCGGAGACGGCGGAATGCTTCGGACAAGGCATCCCGCAAAAGATAAGGAGGGAATCCCATGCAAGATTACGGCGCAATGATCCGCAGCACCTTCGAGCTGGGCAGCGTTCGGGATGCCGAACAGCTGTTCGAGGCATGCGTGAAGAATGCATTCCCCACGTTTAACTTTCGACGGCTGGAGCTGATCCGGTTTATCCGGGACACCCAATATATGGAAGGCCGCAGCTGGAACCATGTTTTTGAAATCAAAAAGACCCATTTGCAGACCCAGGATGTCTGGGAGGTACACTGTCACCGGGTCACAATGGGAAAAACGCCGGATAAGCACGTCTATCTGGACTACATGACGCTGGGTTTCGTGCAGTACGCGGATATGTGACGGGAGAAATGGCAGTTTCCCGGTACCGGGGCCGAAAAAGGGCTGATTTTTTCCGAACGGTATTTACGGATAGGGAACGGGACACGCGTTGGGAACGGAAATGCGGTCGGAAGGAGTGTGTCACATATGGGACGGTGCTTTAATACCACAGGCTCCTGCGAT
>CAZUAN010000170.1:0-2952 GCA_964618385.1 uncultured Oscillospiraceae bacterium
CCGGTCAGCCGGAAATACCCGGCAGTTCCGGCAGCTTTGTCAGTGCGCTGCTGCTTCCGTCATTGGCATAGCCGGGGCCGTAATCAAAGAAATATTTCCCCGCTTCGGCACAGGCTGGCACCTAAGCTCAGATCGAACATGCGCATGGAACCGTTGGAAGAAAGACAGGTCACAAGGGGCACGGAGCTTCTTCCGAGCTATCGCTTCGGGACAAGTTCTCCAGCCCGGCTGCTTCTGGCGAAGCCGGACAAGCTCTCTGCTTTTTAACAGCTCATACGTATTGGTGTATTTATGGGCTAACACAGTAGAATAAATTTGTCCGGCAGGAACGCAGATGCAGCTGAGGATTGACGAATATTTAAATAAATGGTAAAATGATGCAATACAAACATAAAGAGGTTCCGCCCATGATAAAACGCCTGTTCCGCTTGATCTGCATCTGGATTCTGGTTGTAACCGCATTCCTGATGCCCATGGCACCCAATGCGGCTGCGTCGGAAGCTGCGGGAGCGTTTCTGCCCGCGCTTTCGGAACTGATCGACAATACCCAATACCGTCTATATGTTCAGATGATGACAAGCTATTACCTGAGAAACGATCCCGCTGTGCAGGAAACCCTGCAGGAGGGGTATTCCGCTGTTTTTTTGTTTGAGGGCTGCTCGGACAATATGGATGATCCGGAGCTGTCAGATCTTTCCTATTATCGCGTTTCCGCAGTCTGCCTGGCGGTCAGGCTGGACGCGGACGGAGAACCTTATGTGTCCTATTTTAACGCCAATTGCAGCACCCTTCCGGACCGCCCGCTGGAATACGGAGCCTGGACGCTGGAGGACGTGGGGGAGGTCGGCCCGGCTACGGTCTGCGACGGGACGTATATGCTCTGCTCCGTGCGTCATGGAGGCGCGTATGAAGCGCTGCAGGTGACAAGCGGAGACTCGGAAAACACGGTTCCTGCGGTCTATATGACCCCAGAGGGATATACGGCAGCAAGGGCCAGCCTGATTAATATCCACACCAGAACCGGAAACCACACCATCCAAGGCGCTATGTGGTCTGCAGGCTGCATCCTGATCGGGGACGGCGATTTCAGCCAGTTTACGGAGCTGATGGAATCCACCTACTATGCGGTTTATGACTTTTTTGCCGTCGGAGAAAAGGTGGGAACCCTGACCATCAATCGGCAGTACCTGCGGGAGGAGATGTACAGCCTGTATGAGAATCAGGACGCGGTGGATATGCTCCTTGCCAATTCCCGGCATATTTTGCCGGAGGAATATCTGAAGCAGTGCAGCGATGTCGTGACCTATGAGGAAAGCAAGCAGCTATGCGCGATAAAAGACGCCGAACTGATGACGCTGCCGTGCAGCAATTCCACAGATGCACGATCCCTGCCGCTGGCGGCGGTTTCAAAGTGGGAAGATATAGAGGTTGTTGGAAGTATAAAAAATACAGCCGGCAATCTTTGGTACGTGGTTAACGAGAATGGCGTGGATTGTTATCTCTACAGCGGCTACGCAAAAGAACCTGGCTGGTTTACCCGCCTGCTGCGGCGCATCTTCGTGTAGGAGGAAGCCGGTCAGACGGAGGCAGCGCCCGTACCCCGGGAATCATCTGGCCGCAGAGGAATTACCATTTCGAGGGATCGGCACGGCTGATGGAAAATATTGCTTATCAAATTGTTAACATTTTGATAATTTTTTGGGAAATATTGCTGCTCCGTATTGCAATCAGGGAACAGAAAGCTATACTTTAAGTGGATGTGTATGTCATCTAACGAAATTTAATCCGAACAAGGTAAGGAGGCATATTATTATGACTGATTTGACAGGCAGAAAGATTATTATCACAGGCGGAACCAGCGGAATGGGGGAGGCTTTGGTGAAAGTGTTCCCCACATTGGGGGCAAAGGTTGTTTTCTGGGGAAGAAATACGGTAGCTGGAGATCGCCTGACAAAGGAAACCGGAGCCGCATTTGTCCAGACTGAGGTGTCCAGCAAGGCAAAAGTGGACGAAGCAATGAAAAAGTCTGTTGAAATTCTGGGCGGAGTAGATGTCTTTGTCCACGCGGCAGGGATTGCTCCGGGCGGACCGGCGGAGGATATCACCGAGGAGACTTGGGAATCTGTTATGGGCACAAATGCGACTGGAACGTATTTGACCAATATCTCTGTATTTCCGTATATGAAGGAAAATGGCGGACATATCATCAATTTCACCAGCGCAGGCGGAATCCAAGGCTACAAGGGGAAGGCAGCCTATGCCGCCAGCAAGGGAGCGGTTACTGCATGGACGCGTTCTGTCGCAATGGAATGGGCAAAATACAACATTCGTGTGAATATGATTGCCCCGACAATCTGGACCCCCATGTATGATAAAACGCGTGCGTCCATGACACCGGAGCAGCTGAAAGCGCATGACGCTTATATGGCAACTGCCATTCCTCTGGGTGGAAAGCTTGGCGACAGTCAAAAGGATTTTGCACCGATTATGGCGTTCCTTGCAAGCGAAGATGCCCATTATCTGACAGGGCAGGTAATTTGTATCGACGGCGGCACCTTGATGATGCGTTAAACCGTTTGCGGATCCTTCAGACAGGGATGGCGTTTGGCGTGAACAATTAAGCCAGGTAAAGCTGATCGTTCTTGCTAAAAGAGAATCAAATCCCGCAGAAGGCTTTTTCAAATGGATATGCTGCCCCCATAAGAGACAGGGAAACGGGAACTGTTTCTTATGGGGGGTATTTCTATGACAAAAAGACGAAAGATGAAAGCAGGAGAAAAGATACGGATAGTCCAAGCGTGCACATGCGGAACCATGAGCTTATCAGGAGTTTATATTGATATTCAATAAAAATGTGAAATCCGAAGGATTGAACATTTTTATAAGAAGATCATATGATACTAGTTCTTATTAAAAAGGTTAAAAACCTTTTTATAGCACCGCAGGTGCGTT
>CAZUAN010000171.1:0-2952 GCA_964618385.1 uncultured Oscillospiraceae bacterium
AGAGCTGGGGCAAAAGATCCGCTGTCCAGCCGCAGACGATTTATTCAGAGGTTCCATAGCAAACAATCTCGAAAGCCCGTCTCATTCCGATCTTCCTGCTGAAAAGTTCCATTCTTGCGGATGAAATTTTTGAATGGAAAATCCGGATCAGACACTTTGGCATCTGCCAAAGCGCTTCCGAATCGCCTCATGCCATTCCCGAAAACAGGAGGAAATCATGAACAAAAAACAGATTTTGGAAACGGCAATTCACGGCGTATTTCTCATCCTCGGCCTGATTGCGGTGGGCTGTGTCCTGCTGATTACGGGATACCTGGTGGTTTCCGGAATCCCCGCAATCCGCAAAATCGGGCTTATCCCGTTTCTTTTCGGGACCCGCTGGGCACCGACCGCTGCCGATCCCGCTTTTGGCATCCTGCCGTTTATTCTTACCAGCATCTATGGCACGGCGGGGGCCATCGCGCTGGGCGTTCCCATAGGTTTTTTCACCGCAGTCTACCTTGCGAAAATGGCGCCGCCAGCCATCAGCACTGTGGTGACAGGGGCTGTCAGCCTGCTGGCAGGAATCCCCTCCGTGGTATATGGCCTTGTGGGTATGCTGGTGCTGGTCCCCGGCATCCGCACGTTTTTCCATGTGCCGGACGGCGCAAGCCTTTTGGCCGCCATCCTTGTGCTGGCTGTCATGATCCTGCCGTCCATCATCCACGTGTCGGTCACAGCGTTGGAGGCGGTGCCGGAGGAATATGAAGCCGGCTCTCTGGCCCTGGGCGCTACGCCGGTGGAAACCTATTTCCGGGTTTCCGTACCGGCTGCCAGAAGCGGCATCGCCGCCGCAGTAATTCTGGGAGTGGGCCGGGCAATTGGGGAGACCATGGCGGTTATGATGGTATCCGGCAATGCGGTCAACATGCCAACGCTGTTTGAAAGCGTCCGTTTCCTGACAACGGCGGTGGCCAGTGAAATGTCCGACGCCAGCGGATTACAGAGGCAGGCGCTTTTTTCCATTGCCCTTGTGCTGTTCCTGTTTATTATGCTGATTAACGCGGCACTGAATTTCTTCTTGAAACGCAGCGGGGAGGACTGAAGATGGATAAACCGCGTATTTCCCGAAAAAGAAGAATCCGAATCGGGCTGGGGATGGCACTTAGCGTTGTGTCCGCCGTTCTGACCTGCGGGCTGGTTCTGTTTCTCACTGCCTATGTCCTGATAAAAGGGATTCCGAATATCACCTGGGAACTGCTGACCACAAAGCCCAGCTACCGCAGCGGCACAATCGGAATTTTGCCGGACATCTTAAATACCGTCTATCTGATCCTTGCCACGGTGGGTATTGTCATCCCCATCGGCGCAGGCGCCGCTGTCTATCTGACAGAATATGCCGAAAACAAAAAACTGGTTTCCGCCATTGAATACGCAGCAGAAACGCTTTCCGGGATTCCGTCTATCCTGTACGGATTTGTTGGAATGCTTTTTTTCTGCGAATTTTCCGGTATGCAGACTTCGCTTCTGGCAGGGGCGTTTACGCTGGTGATTATGAACCTGCCGACAGTCATGCGCACGACGCAGGAAAGCCTGAAAACTGTCCCGCAAAGCTACCGGGAAGGAGCCTTCGGGCTGGGGGCCGGAAAATGGCGCGTAATCCGCACAGTGGTTCTGCCCGGCTGCATCGACGGCATTCTGACCGGCTGCATACTCTGCGTGGGCCGGATTCTGGGGGAGTCTGCGGCGCTGCTGTTTACCGCAGGCTCCGCCCACGTGCTGAACGGCTTCTGGGAGGGGCTTGGCAGCTCCGGGGCCACTCTGACGGTGTCGCTGTATATCTACGCCAAGGAACGGGGAGAGTTTGGCGTGGCATTTGCCATCGCCGCGATTTTAATGGCGCTGACGCTGCTGATTCATTTGCTCACCATGCTTGTTGGCGCAGTTTTTCAAAAAAGGAGGAACCAGTAAGCCATGATTACCGTTCACCAGCTGTGCCTTTGGTATGGCAGCGTCCAGGCGCTTTCCGATATTCATCTGGATCTGCCGGAAAAAGCTGTCACGGCCCTGATCGGGCCTTCCGGCTGCGGAAAATCCACGTTTCTGAAAACACTGAACCGGATGAACGACTTGATCCCCGGAGTTCGAATCACAGGGGAAATCCGCTATCACGGGGAGAATATCTATTCCCCGGCGGTGGACGTCAATCTGCTTCGCAAGCAGATCGGCATGGTCTTCCAGAAGCCGAATCCCTTTCCCATGAGCATTTACGACAACATTGCGTACGGCCCCCGGACGCATGGGATATCCGGCCGCGGGAAACTGGAGGATATTGTAGAACACGCCCTGCGGGACGCCGCAATCTGGGACGAGGTGAAAGACCGGCTGAAAAAGAATGCGCTCAGTCTTTCCGGCGGGCAGCAGCAAAGGCTGTGCATCGCCCGCGCATTGGCCGTCCAGCCGGATGTTCTGCTGATGGACGAACCAACCAGCGCCCTGGACCCCATCTCAACGGCGAAAATCGAGGAGCTTGTCCGTTCTCTGAAGGAGCGCTATACCATTGTCATTGTGACCCATAATATGCAGCAGGCCGCCCGCACTTCGGACAAAACGGCGTTCTTCCTGATGGGGAGGATGATAGAATCCGGCGATACCGAAACGATTTTTTCCAAGCCGTCGGACAGACGGACAGAGGACTACGTCACCGGAAGATTCGGATAATACTCCATGCCGCGCCGCAGGTGCGTTCCGAGCGGGTTTCCGTTTGCAGCGCTTCGCTGCAAACGGAAAGCGCCGTCAAGTGATTCCTTTTTCCGGAAACCACGGTATCAGGAAAAACAGGATAAGCCCCCAAACAGCTTGGCCGGATGGCTGCCTGTTTGGGGGCATGTTTGATTGGCACAAGGGACTACATCCGCTCCGGGGCGGAAAAGCCCAGCAGGCTGATACAGGTTTCCAGCACGTTTTTTGCAA
>CAZUAN010000172.1:0-2920 GCA_964618385.1 uncultured Oscillospiraceae bacterium
AAAAAATCAGAATATCCTCATGCGGCTGAGAATGGCCTTATCCGGGCCGCAGTAGCCTCCAAAAACGGTTGTCTGCCCGGACAGACGGATGTTTGCCAGCACCTCCTGCAGCTTTCCGGAAATGGAGATGCCGGTTACGGGAATGATGTTTGTGCCGTCGTGGTAATAGGCCAGCCGTACTTCACCGCCAATGTAGTCGTTGTGGAAATCCACCTGCAGGCCGGACATGGAAACCACTTCCAGATATTTTCCGGCAGGGGTTCCGGCGGTGCCGGCGTCCACCAGCATACAGGGCAGGCTGCCGGTGGGTACTTCCCCCAGATACTGGCCGAAGCGGTTGGAGCCATAGTAATTTACGGCCTTGCCGCCCTCCACCAGGCGGATGCTGCCCAGCGTCATGCCATCGCTGTCAAACTTGGCGCTGCGGACGCTGCCCTTAACCGCTCCTGTCATAGTAATGCCGATGAGATCCCCGGCGGGAGCCTTTTGGATGGCGTCGCCTTTTGCAAAGAGGTTGGAGTGGGTATAAACCGAGGCGTAGTTCAGATTCTTGGCAATGCTTTCGAACAGCGCGCTCAGCTCCTGCCGGTTCAGAACGCAGACGCAGTCCATGGAGAAATCTGGCTTCACCGCTTCATACCGGGCTTTGACCTGCTCCATTTTTTCCGCAATTTCCCGGTGAAGGCCGTCCAGATCCAGAGAGGCAAAATTGTACTGCTCGTACAGCTCTACACTCTGCTTTTCCCCGTTGTAGGTGGGAATTGCCTCCACCATGGCGTCATAGTGTACCTGGGTTTTGTTCAGTCCGCGGCTGTTCATAACGGTTTCGGTGTGTTTGTTCAGAAATACCTCCACCGAGTTTAAGGAGCCACGTTCCATTTCGTTGGCGTCGAACACCGCTTTGGCGATGACGGCCGCCAAATCCGCAGGGGCGTAATCGGAAAAATTGCTTTCCACTGCGAATTCCCCGGTTTCCGGGCCTGGCAGAGTATAGCCCTGATTTTTAATCAGCAGGGCCTTCTCCACAGCTTCTTCAATCCGTTCGGAAATCTGCTGCGCGGTGGTGGATGGATAGAGAAAGAACTGGGCATCGCCCTTATAGCCCCCGTGATCGGTGTAAATCGTAACTTCCTTGTCACAGGTATCGGTACACCGGACGGTTTCCAGCCTGCCCTTGACAAAGAACAGCTCGTAGCTCTCTTTATTATGGATATTGATTTTATAACCGCTGACCTTGGGATTGGCCTTCAGTTGCTCTATGACAGTTTTCATCCCAGCTTCACCTTCGCTTTCAACGCAGGACCGCCGTCGCTGACGCGGACCCATTCTTTATACCCTTTGCCGCACATGCCGGCTCCGATGACTTTGAAGTCATCGGAAATCATGGAAATGGATTTCAGCAGGTCAGGCACATACCCGCTCATGACCACAGGGGAAACATAGTTTTCCGTCAGCTGGCCGTCCACGATTTCGATGCCATACTGAGCGACGCACTGGATAGCCCAGTTTTTAGGGTCCTCCATGCCATTGCTTGTCTCGAAAAGCATATAGCCGTGCTTGACGGAGGCAATCATATCCTCCAGCTTGTCCGTACCCGGTTCAAAGAAGGTGTTGGTCATGCGGGAGTAGGCTTTGCGGCGGGAGGACTGCCGACGGCCGTTGCCGGTGGGTGCGGTACCCAGCTGCGCGGCGGAGGCCAGGTCGGAAATGCCGGTGAGCAGGATTCCATTGCGGATAATTTGCGTATCGCCGGCCAGCACACCGTCATCATCGAAGAAGTAGGAGGCGGCGCTCAACGTGGCAGCCGCTCCGTCGCGCATGTTGCAGATGGGACTTGCCACGTATTTGCCCACATATTCCTTGGCCAGCGCCCGGTCCTTGACGAACTGATCCATCTCCACGCCATGGCCGAACGCCTCGTGGGCGATCAGGCCGGTGATGGACGGGTCGGTGATGACATCGTAGACGCCGGGGACGATGGGCCTGGCCAGGGTCAGCATGTGGGCTTTCTGCAGGAGCCTGTCGGATAAGGTAGGAAGCTCCTCCAGAACCTTTCCAATCAGGTGGTAATTGGCGCCTTCATGTGCCTGTACCGTCTTGCCGTTTTCCCGGTAGACTGCTACCATAATGCCATTGACCCAGCTGTAATTTTGATCCAGCTCCCGGTTTTCGGAGAGAAACAGCTTGGAAACCTCCATGGCGCTGAGCGCAACCATGGCGTTCAGCAGATGTTCGCTTTTGCCCAGCAGAGCGGCGCACTGCTCCTTGCAGAAGTCCAGAAGCTGCCCGTCGGAATATGCGGAAAGATCATGAGGCCGGGTGAAGGACTGTGTCAGCGGTTCATCGCACAGGGTAACATCCGGGATGGTATTGCCCTGCAGGGCAGCGTTCAGCGAAAAAGCGCTGGCGATTTTCCGGGCCAGAGATGGGATATCCCCGGCAATGTCATCCAGAGAATATTCATAAAATACGCTGCCATTGCTCATTTTTACGACAAAGCCGCACTCCGTGTCCCGTCCCGCGCCGATGCTGCAGCTGTTCCGGTCTGACTGGATGGCCTTGGCCCTGACATCCACGCCCAGAACGCTGGCATAGGCAAAGTGTTTTTTCAGCAGCATGACCAATTCCTTTGCGGCGTCCCGCCGGGAGTTTAAGAATTCAGAAAAACCCAATGTAAATCCCTTCCTTCTGTTATTTGTAAAACAAGTATAGCACATTTAACGAAAAAAGCAATCAAGAGCCAATTAAGCTGCCAAATAAATTTGTCAGGATGCGGCGCAGCCTCTGGCTGAGAAAAAGAGCGGGCGGAGAGCGGCCATCGCCCGGTACTTGAAGGTGCTTGAACCAGCTGGAATATTTCTTGTAATACTGATTCTTTATAAAACCGTTCGGTTTTATAAAGAAGGGAACCGCCTAATGG
>CAZUAN010000173.1:0-2849 GCA_964618385.1 uncultured Oscillospiraceae bacterium
TGGGGCAAAAGATCCGCTGTCCAGCCGCAGACGATTTATTCAGAGGTTCCTTAGGATTACATATCGTAGATTCCCATAATCAGGATGCCCGCGAAGGTCACGGCGATGCAGGCGTAGTGCTTCCAGCTCAGCTTTTCCTTCAGAAACAGGCGGCTCCACAGCACGGAGGCCATGCAGTAGGAGGAGATAATCGGCGCGGCCAGGGCAGCGTTTCCGCTGGCCAGGGCCATGATATAGGTAAACTGCCCGGCGGTTTCAAAGATGGCGCCCGCATATTTTGGTGCTTCCTGCCTGGGAACCAGCTTCTGTTTTTTGATGACGCAGGTGTACACAAAGCACACAACGCCGGCGGCCAGAAAGGTCAGCTCGTATGCGGCATTGGCGGAGTCCTCATTCAGCGTTTCCAGCACCAGCTCGTCGGCGAATGTGCCGGCAGCATCCAGCAGGCAGTAGGCGATGGGCAGCGACAGGGCCAGCCAGCTTTTGGCGTACGGATAGTTGGAAGCCTCCTGACGGGCGGCCCGGAGCGCGTCATCCTCGCCGGCCTCCACGAAGCCCAGGCCGATAACCCCGGCGCAGGCCAGGGCAATGGCCAGATATTGGGGCGCTTCCATGTCCCCGGCGGTGCCGGTCACAATGGCCAGAATCGCCACCAGCGCGCCGCTGGCATTGCAGATGGGGGAGGAAATGCTCAGCTCAATGTAGCGCAGTCCGGCGTAGCCCAGGGTCATGGAGCCGATGTACAGCAGGGAAACCGGCAGATAGGTCCGGATAACCTCCCAGGAGATTTCCACCCCGTTGGCGAAAATCTCAAACAGGGCGTGCAGGCCCATGACAAGCCCCACCGCCATGACCATTTTGAACGGACTGTATTTGTCTTTGGCATCCCGGCAGCCGAGCTTGGAAAAAAAGTCGGAGCCGGACCAGCTCAGCAGGGTTAGGATGGAAAACCAGAACCAGGACATACGGTTACCCTCTCTGTCTTTTCACATTTTTATGGAAAATCCGTATCAGCTTTTCTGCGGCGGCAGCGCGGCCAATCCCGCCTCCACCATTTTCTGCAGACTCATGAGGATGCCCAGCTTCGCGTGGCACCAGGTCAGGCCGCCCTGGAAATACACGGCGTAGGGAGGGCGGATAGGGCCGTCGGCGGAAAGCTCAATGGAGCTGCCCTGGACAAAGGACCCGGCCGCCATAATCACCTTGTCGCTGTAGCCGGGCATATCGGCGGGATAGGGTACGGCGAAGGAGTCCACCGGCGCGGCGGCCTGAATGCCCCTGCAGAAGGCGGTCATGCCCGCCTCGCTGCCCAGCTCCACCGCCTGAATGATGTCGTGGCGCGGCTCCCCGGCCCCGGGGATGCACCGAAAGCCCAGAGGCTCATACAGATTCGCGGCAAAAATGGCGCCCTTTTCCGCGCCGGCCACCACCGTGGGGGCAAGGAAAAGGCCCTGGTACAGTGCGCTCAGCAGCCCCAGGCTGGCCCCCACCTCCTGCCCCAGGCCGGGGGCGGAAAGCCGGTAAGCGCAGCGCTCCACGCAGGCTCCGGTGCCGGCGATATAGCCGCCGATGGGCGCCAGTCCGCCGCCGGGATTCTTAATCAGGGAACCCACGGTCATGTCCGCGCCCACGTCGGAAGGCTCTATGGTCTCCACAAATTCGCCGTAGCAGTTGTCCACCATGACAATTACATCGGGCTTGATTTCCTTGCAGAAGCGGATCAGCTCCCCGATCCGGCTGACGGAGAAGGTTGGCCGGGTGGCATAGCCCTTGGAGCGCTGGATGGTAATCAGCTTGGTTCGGGCGGAAATGGCCTTCCGGATGGCTTCATAGTCGAATCCGCCGTCGGGCAGAAGGTCAACCTGCCGGTAACGGACGCCGTACTCCGCCAGGGAGCAGGGGCTTTCCCGGATGCCGATGACCTCCTGCAGGGTGTCATAGGGCATTCCCGCCGGGGACAGCAGCTCATCCCCGGGCAGCAGATTGGCGCCCAGGGCCACCGCCAGGGCGTGGGTGCCGCAGGTGATCTGGGGCCGAACCAGGGCCGCCTCCGTGTGGAACACATCCGCGTAGACCCGCTCCAGCGTATCCCGGCCCAGGTCGTCATAGCCGTAGCCCGTGGTGGCGGCAAAGCAGGCGGTGCTGACCCGGTTTTTCTGCATGGCCCGCAGCACCTTTGCCTGATTGTACTCCGCCGTCCGGTCGATGGCGGCAAAGCGCTCCTTCAGCTGTCCCAGCGCGGCCTCCCCGTAGGCGAAAACCCCGGGGGAGATGCCCATGGCCCGGTACAGCTCCTGTAATTCTTCCATATCCTTCAGTCCTCTTTTCCGATGTTGCTCAGGATTTCATTTGCCAGACGGTTCAGCGCCTCGGGCCGGGAAATAATCAGCCCCGTTTCCGCTTCTCCCAGAATCAGCAGGGTGTCTCCCGGCCGGATGCCGAAAAGCTCCCGGGCCTCCTTGGGAATGACGATCTGACCCCGGTCCCCCACCTTGGCGGTGCCGAAAACCCGCTGCTTCCGTCCCTGGCCGAGTACATGCTTGCCTCCAGGCATACCGCACCTCCGTTTATCACATTTTTCCTATTTTTCATACCAGCGGATTATACACAATTCCGCCCCGGTTGTCAAGACCGGAGCGGAAAAACAGGCCGGAGCAGGAAAATCCCGGCGGCCGGAGCCGCCGGGTATTTTCATCAGGATGGTATTCCGGGTTTAGCGGACAGCCCGCTTCTTGCTGAAGAAGTATACCAGAGCCAGCGCGCAGGCGGAGACAGTCATGACCGTCGCCGTGGTGTAGATGGTGTCGCCGGTCTTGGGGTTGGTGCTGTCGGCGGTGGAGGAGGAGCTG
>CAZUAN010000174.1:0-2833 GCA_964618385.1 uncultured Oscillospiraceae bacterium
TTCCTGTTCGCGGCGAACCGCCGCAAACAATGTCTTTTACCGTTCTTAACGCATCTGCGGCGCTATAAAAAGGGTTTCGCCCTTTTTATTCAGAATCGGTATTAACAGCCGCAGCCGCAGCTGTTGTTGTCGCAGCCGCAGCTGCCCATGGTGCTGCCGCAGCCGCAGTTGCAGAACAGCAGGAGCAGGAGGATAATCCACCACCAATTGTTGCCAAAGCAGCCACATGTTCCGTTGTTACACATAAGCGTACCTCCAAATCATTTTTTTGAGCTTTGCCGCTCATTCCATGGTATTCCGGGGGACGAAAAATGTGCAGCCATCGGCGGGAAAGAAGGCGCTGTTTGTCCGCAACAGGCTTACAATGTCCGTAAAGCGTCCACCAGCGCGGTTTTTCCGGCGGTCTTGTCGTCTTTTGTTTTGATGACTCTGGCAGGGCAGCCGGCTACTACGGTGCCGGGGGGTACGTCCCCCACGACAATAGCGCCGGCGGCTACCACCGCGTCATGACCAATACGGCAGCCTTCAATGACCACTGCGTTGGCGCCGATCAGCACGTTGTCCTCCACAATGACGGGGGCGGCGGAGGCCGGCTCCACAACGCCGGCCAGAACAGCGCCGGCTCCCACGTGGCAGTTCCTGCCCACAGTAGCCCGTCCGCCCAGGACAGCGCCCATGTCGATCATGGTGTTCTCTCCCACCACAGCGCCGATGTTCAGGATGGCTCCCATCATGATCACGGCGTTTTTTCCAATCTCCACCTGTTCCCGGATAATGGCGCCCGGCTCAATGCGGGCGGGGATCGGCTTCAGATCCAGCAGGGCGATGGCGGAATTGCGGCAGTTGTTTTCAATCTCCAGATGGGAAAATTCATTGCGCTCCAGAACGGGGGCCACATCCTTCCAGTCACCGAACACAATTTTGCAGCCTTCCCCGGCGGGGAATACATGGCAGTTGGGAAAGGCGACAGGCTTTTCTTCCCAGACATAGACCTTTACCGGGGTCTTTTTTTCCGAGGTGCGGATATATTCGATAATTTCCCGCGCGTTCATTTGATTTCACTCCTTGCTGCCTATATAGGCTTGTTTATCGTATGCTCTTTTTGCCGGAAACACAAGCGGAAAATTGACACCGCCCGGCAATTCCGATATAATAGTGCTGATCTTTTTGCGAGGGGGGATTTTGATGCAGATCTACGCCGACCGCCGTGCGCTCCATCGTATTCCGGAGTTGGATCGGGATCTGCCGGAGACCATGGCCTACCTGCAAAGCGCCCTGACGGGGCTGAATTGCCGGATATTCGCGCCCATGGAGGGCGCGTTGTGCGCCTGGTTTGATTTTGGCCGGGCGGATGCCATTGCCTTTCGGTCCGACGCCGACGCCTTGCCCATCACGGAGCGCACCGGGGCGGAATATGCCTCCCGGCATCCGGGCAGGATGCACGCCTGCGGCCATGACGGGCATATGGCAATTCTTCTGGAGCTGGCCCGCCGCCTGAGCAGGAAAGCGGGTCTTCCTCATAATGTACTGCTGATTTTCCAGCCGGCGGAGGAAACCACCGGCGGCGCCAGAGAACTCTGCGAAACAGGCATTTTGGAGGATTACCGGGTGAAAGCCGTTTTCGGTCTGCATTTGTGGCCGGGGCTGGCAGCGGGAGTGATTGCCAGCCGAAAAAATGAGCTGATGGCCCGCTCCGGCGAGGTCACGGTGGATATCCATGGAACATCCGCCCACATTGCCAGAGCCGCGGAAGGACGGGACGCGCTGGCTGCCGGGGTGGAGCTGTACCGCCGGGCGGCCGCCCTGGAGCGGGGGCTTCCGGCCGGCGTTTTCCGCCTTCTGAAATTCGGAAAATTTCAGAGCGGCACGGTTCGCAACGCTCTGTCCGCGCATACCCGGATGGAAGGCTCTCTGCGGGCATTTCAGGACGATGTGTTCGTGTTTCTCCGGGACGGCCTGAGAGACATCGGAAAGGAAATCGAGCGGGAAAGCGGCTGCACAGTGGATCTGCGCGTCAGCGAGGGCTATCCCGCTGTGCTGAATCCTCCGGATCTGTATGACCGGGTGCGCAGCTGTACGGAATTTGCGGCTCTGGACGCTCCGGCCATGACTGCGGAGGACTTTTCCTGGTATCAGCGCCGGATCAGCGGCATGTTCTTTCTTCTGGGGACGGGGGATACACCGGCGCTCCACGCCGACACCTTCAACTTTGATGAAACCGTTCTGGTGACGGGCGCCGCGTTTTTTGAAAAACTGGCGGAGACTTTCCGCTGAGGGAGCTTCCGCCGGGCCGGGAAGCGGCGTCTGGCCTATGCTCTGCCTGTAACCGTGACCTGAAGCCCCTCAAGAATGTCCAGCACCTTTTCGTGGAGTGCCTTGTCGAAGGAACCGGTGCAGGCCGCGTCCACGACAATGGCCGCCTCCGGGTATTTGCTTTGCAGCACCACCGAGTTGCTGACCACGCAGATGTTGCTGACCAGGCCCACCAGCTCTATTTCCTCGGCCTGCTCCGGCAGCACCGCGGCGGTGGCGGGATCTGTGAGATCCATCCCGAAGGAACGCTTGTCGATGCCGGGAGCCTCCGCTCTGCCAGGGCTTTGGCGGTTTCGCCGTAGACCTCCCAGCCTGCGGTGCCCCGAATGCAGTGTTCCACGGGCAGGCTCCGGCCCTCCCGGGTCTGAAGATAGTTTTCCGAATGGGTGTCCCGGGTGAACAGTACCTGACCCTTGCCATAGGCGCGAATCTTGGCGGCGATCTTCGCGTCCAGCTTTTCCGCGCCGGGAAATCCCAGAGCGCCGTCAACGAAGTCGTTCTGATAGTCAATGACGAATAA
>CAZUAN010000175.1:0-2758 GCA_964618385.1 uncultured Oscillospiraceae bacterium
CGGACCCGCGTATCCAGCTTGGAAGGCTGGTGTTCTACCATTGAACTACACCCGCGAATCCCATCCTATGGCTGATTCAGCCATAAGATTTTACCATGAAAGCACGCATCTGTCAAGTTTTTTTCTGAGAATCCCCGGGATTTTTTCGCAGATTACCTCCGCGACAGCGCCATCGGCGCAGCCGCACACATTTTCGAACCGGTCAGCTACGGTGCCGTCGGCGGGGGTATAGGCATAATCCGCGTTCTGCAGCATGGGAAGATCATTTTCCGCGTCCCCCACGCAAACCAGAAGATTCCTGCCCAGGCGCTGCTGAAGCTCCCGGGCGGAGCGGCCCTTGGACACGCCCTTGGCGTGGACGTCGATGATCCGAGTGGCGGCACGGAACACCTCGCAGGATTCGCCGTAGCGCTGCTTTAACAGCCGCTGCGCCTCATCCATCCGGCGCCGTTCCTCCGGCGTGCTGTTAAACAGGTCGGCCACCGTCACGTCCCGGATTTCCCCATAGAGGGAGAATTTCAGGAACGGCCCCAGATCGTCTCCGGGCCGGGCAAAGCCCCGGGCGCACTGGTTGTGGTCGCAGAATGCGTCCCAGGCGGGATTCTCCGTGAAGCGGTAGTGCGCGTCCACCCCCTGAACCTCCACCGTCAGATCGGGAAACAGCGTCATGCACGCTTCTATGGTTTTCCACATGTCCAATTGTATTTCGTGACAGAAGCTCAGCTTCCCCTTGTCCAGATCGTAGGCTGCGGAACCGTTGTATAGCAATAGCGGTGCGTTCACCGGAACGCGGTCCCGAAACGCTCTGGTCATGGGCACGCTGCGCCCCGTGTTGACGGTAAACGCGCCGCCGTTTTCCATAAAATAGCGAATAGCCGTGAGATTTCGCTCCGGAATGGAGGAATCCGGCGCGGTCAATGTGCGGTCATAGTCCACGGTCAGCAGAACATCAGAAAAGAATGCCATTCTATCTCCCTTTCGTACAGGAAACAACCCGGCGCGGTCCGGCGCCGCGATTGTTTTCGTTTTTTCGTGCCGCGCGGGAATCAGGATTGCATTTGCTCCAGCCTGGCAATCACGTCCTGAAAATATTGCGGCAGCTCCGCCAATACCATAATGGGCCGTCCGTCCCGGGGATGCTGAAAGCAGAGTGTGCCTGCGTGAAGGCACTGGCTGTCCTGCCCCAGCTCCGGCTTTTTGTGTCCGTACACCGTGTCTCCCAGAATCGGATGCCCGATGTAAGCCATATGCACCCGGATCTGATGGGTTCGTCCGGTTTCCAGGCGGCAGCGGATGTGGGTATATCCCCGGTAGCGGCGCACCACCTCCCAGTGGGTTACGGCGGGTCTGGAATTGCGCTGGGTGACGCACATTTTCTTGCGGTCGGTGGGATGCCGCCCAATGGGGGCGTCCACCGTGCCGCTGTCCTCCCGGAAGGAGCCGCAGACAATGGCGTCATAGATTCGGGCCATGGTGTGATCTTTCAGCTGGGAGGCCAGCATGGCATGGGCATAATCGTTTTTTGCCACGGCCAGCAGCCCGGAGGTATCCTTGTCAATGCGGTGGACGATGCCGGGACGAAGCTCCCCGTTGATGCCGCTGAGGGAGTCCCCCAGAGCATACAAAAGCCCATTGACCAGGGTGTCGTCCCAATGCCCCGCGGCGGGGTGAACGACCAGGCCCTTGGGCTTATTGATGACCAGCAGGTCATCGTCCTCATACACAATGTTCAGCGCCATCGGCGTTGGAACCAGCTCCACGGGCCTCGCTTCGGGAAGGTCATAGGCAACGCTGTCGCCCGCGCGAAGCTTATCCTGTTTTTTGGCCGGCTTGCCGTTGCGGGTTACAAGGCCGTCCTCAATCAGCTTTTGGGCGGCGCTGCGGCTTAAATTTTCCCCGCGCCGGGCCAGGAAGGAGTCCAGCCGCTCCCCGTCAACATCCGCGATCAGAATCATGGCTTCTTATCGTCCTTCCAGAAGGCCCGGTTCACCAGAATCAGATGGGCCGCCATCAGAAAACAGCCGCAGGTGATGAAGCAGTCGGCCACATTGAACACCGGGAAATCCATAAAGACCGTCTCAATCATGTCCACCACATATCCGTAACGTACCCGGTCGATCATATTGCCCAGGCCGCCGCCGTAGATTGCCGCGATGCACCAGCGCTCAAATCCGGTAAATCCCAGCGGCTTGCGAAAATACTCATACAGAAGCATCCCGGTAAAAACCACAAAAATAGCGGCAAACAGCCACTGCTGCCCCTGGAAGGAGGAAAACGCCGCGCCGGTATTCCGGACGTACGTCAGCTGCAGCAGGCCGGGGAGAAAGGGAACCGAATCGTACAGGGCGATGCGGGTAACGGTCAAATATTTTGTCAGCTGATCTGCCGCCGCAATCGCGGCGGCGAACAGCGCGTACAGAAAAAACTGCAAGGCAAATCCTCCCTTTCCGCTGCTGCGTTTCGGCTTTTCAGCCGATTCCATTATACACGCGGATGCGGAAAAAGTCAATGCGGGGCCGGGAAAGCATCGGGCGGGACAGCCCGGAAATGCCATGCGGAGGGGCGCGGAAGTCCGTCCTCCGGTCGGATTTCCGGGGAAAAACCCGGGCAGTGCGGCTTTCCGCCCCCTGTTCTGCCAGATTTTTTCAGGAAAATCTGCGATTTTCCTATTGACATTGGGAGGCGGAACGGCTATATTTATTTTATATTGGATAGATTTAGACTGAGATGGGTATGCCTGAGATGGGTATGCCTGAGA
>CAZUAN010000176.1:0-2744 GCA_964618385.1 uncultured Oscillospiraceae bacterium
ACCAGGTGGCATATGTAGAGAATTTGTTTCCCTTTGTCCAGTCAAATTTGTCCACCGCGCGGATCAGGCCGGTGTTGCCCTCCTGAATCAGATCCAGAATGTGCAGCCCCCGTCCGGAATACTTCTTGGCGATGGAAACCACCAGGCGGAGGTTGGCCTCTGTCAGCTTGTTTTTGGCGTCCTGATCGCCCTCGGCCACCCGCTTGGCCAGCTCCACCTCTTCCTCGGCGGACAGAAGCTTTATCTGGCCGATTTCCTTCAGGTACATGCGGACGGGGTCATCCAGGCTGTATTCAGCGGCAAGGTCAACCGGGTCGACCAGTTCCTCCTCCTCCAGCCCGTTCAGATCAAGATCCGCATCCCCCTCTATGTCAGCGCTGTCCTCTGTCAGTTCCAGCTCCAGGTCGGAGGTAACGACCTGAATGTTCATGGCGTCAAGGCGGTCATAAATGTCCTCGATTTTTTCAGGCGTCAGCTGCATTTTTTCCAGCAGGGCGTTCAGGTCGGCAGCGCGGATCATGCCGTCTTTCTTTCCCTGAGCGATCAGGGCCTGCAGGGCAGTCTGCACATCCTCCAGATTCGCCTTGGGTGTTTTCTTCGGTGTACTCATGGAAAGTCCCCTCTTTTTTTCTGTATAATGCTATAAAATTCTCATGTGGTTAAACTATACCGCATTTTTTCATTCCGGCAAGAGGCTATTACAGAATTATTTCTAAATTTCATGGATTTTTCGAAGAATTTTCTTTTCCTGCGGACAGTTTTCCCCTGATTTTGCGAAAACATACGGTTTACTTTTTAGGAATAATTCGTTATAATTGGGAAAATGAATGCTTTCGCTCCCCGGGCAAAGCCTGTTCGAGCCATCCCTGTCTTGAGGTGTACACCATATGACCGAGCTTTCCAGAATTCGCAATTTTTCCATTATTGCCCATATTGACCACGGCAAGTCCACTCTGGCGGACCGGCTGCTGGAGCAGTGCAACGCCATTGACCAGCGCATCCGGGCGGAGCAGCTCCTGGACTCCATGGAGTTGGAGCGGGAGCGGGGCATCACCATCAAGGCCACTGCCGTTCAGATGAACTATACCGCCGATGACGGTCAGACCTACGATCTGAACCTGATCGACACCCCCGGCCATGTAGACTTCAACTACGAGGTCTCCCGGTCTTTGGCCGCCTGCGAAGGCGCTGTGCTGGTGGTGGATGCCTCCCAGGGTGTGGAGGCCCAGACCCTGGCCAATAGCTATCTGGCCATCGACGCCGGGCTGGAGGTTCTGCCTGTCATCAACAAAATCGATCTGCCCTCCGCCCGTCCCGCTGAGGTGAAAGCGGAGGTGGAGGACATTATCGGCATCCCAGCCCAGGACGCCCCGGAAATTTCCGCCAAAAACGGCGTGAACATCCATTCCGTGCTGGAAATGATTGTCCGGGACGTTCCCGCCCCCGCAGGTGACCGGGACGCGCCGCTGCAGGCCCTGATCTTTGACAGCCAGTATGATTCCTACCGGGGCGTCATCGTTTACATCCGTGTCAAGCAGGGCGCTGTTCGGGCCGGGGAAGACATCAGAATGATGGCCACCGGAGCTGTTTACAAGGTTGTGGAAGTGGGAACCATGAGTCCCACAGGGCTGGTTCCCCGCAGCGAGCTGGGAGCCGGAGAGGTGGGATATCTCACCGCCTCCATCAAAACCGTAGCCGATACCCGGGTGGGCGATACCATCACCGCTGCGGAACGGCCCGCGCCGGAGCCGCTGCCAGGCTACCGGCCCGTACAGCCCATGGTTTTCTCGGGTATCTATCCCGCCGACGGCGCCAAGTACCAGGATCTGCGGGACGCACTGGAGAAATTGAAGCTGAACGACGCTTCCATGAGCTACGAGCCGGAAAGCTCCATTGCTCTGGGATTCGGTTTCCGCTGCGGTTTCCTGGGCCTGCTGCACATGGAGATCATTCAGGAGCGTCTGGAGCGGGAATATAATCTGGATCTCATTACCACCGCTCCCAACGTGGTCTACCGGGTGACGAAGACCAATGGGGAAACCCTGCTGGTCTATACACCTCTGGACTATCCCGATCCCATGGAGATTCAGCTGGCGGAGGAGCCGTTTGCCAGGGTCAGCCTGATCGCCCCCCAGGAATATGTGGGCAGCATCATGGATCTGTGCCAGCAGCGCCGGGGCGAATTTAAGGACATGGTGTATCTGGACGCCAACCGGGTGGAGCTGCATTACGAAATGCCCCTGAATGAGATCATCTATGATTTCTTCGATGCGCTGAAATCCCGCACCAGAGGCTACGGCAGTCTGGACTATGAGGTCATCGGCTACCGGCCCAGCCGTCTGGTAAAGCTGGATATCCTCTTAAATGGCGATATCGTGGATGCGTTAAGTTTCATTCTCTTCGCAGACAACGCCTATCCCCGTGCCCGGAAAATTTGCGAAAAGCTGAAGGAAAACATTCCACGGGCCCAGTTTGAAATCCCCGTTCAGGCCGCCATCGGCGGAAAGATCATTGCCCGGGAGACAATTAAGGCCCTGCGCAAGGATGTGCTGGCCAAATGCTACGGCGGCGACATCACCCGGAAGAAAAAGCTGCTGGAAAAGCAGAAGGAGGGCAAAAAGCGGATGCGAACCTTCGGTACTGTCCGTGTCCCCTCCGAGGCTTTTATGGCAGTCCTCAAGCTGGATGAAGACTGATCCCGACGCCCAGCGCCGCATTGCGGGGCGGCCTTGCGTTTTTCCGCT
>CAZUAN010000177.1:0-2730 GCA_964618385.1 uncultured Oscillospiraceae bacterium
GATGTCTTCTGGATAAAAGGATACTCGTTCTTATGAAAAAGGTTAAAAACCTTTTTATAGCACCGCAGGTGCGTTAAGGACGGTATGAGACGGCTTTTGCGGCGGTTCGCCGCAAAAGGGAAGCGTTATTAGGCGGTTTCTTCTTTATAAAACCGAACGGTTTTATAAAGAATCCGTATGAAACCATTTTATCCGGAAATAGTATGAAAGGCCGGAGGTGACCATATTCGGAAAAAACGGAGAGGATAAGCTATGGCAAAGGAAAAGAAGGTTCAGCAGATCACGGACATGGAAGTGGATTTTGCCCAGTGGTATACCGATGTGTGCCGCAAAGCGGAGCTGGTGGAGTACGCCAGCGTCAAGGGGTTCACCATCCTGCGACCCTATGGTTACGCCATCTGGGAGAATATGCAAAGCATCCTGGACGGGGAGTTCAAAAAAACGGGGCATGAAAACGTGGCCATGCCCGTTCTGATTCCGGAAAGCCTGCTGAAAAAGGAGGGGGAGCTGGTCAACGGCTTTGCCCCCGAGGTGGCCTGGGTCACCATGGGCGGCAGTGAAAAGCTGGAGGAGCGCCTGGCCTTCCGGCCCACCTCCGAGACCATGTTCTGCGATCACTGGTCCAATGTCCTGCAGACCTACCGTCAGCTGCCCATGCTGTATAACCAGTGGTGTTCCGTCATCCGCTGGGAAAAGACCACCCGCCCCTTCCTCCGCTCCCGGGAGTTCTGGTGGCAGGAGGGACATACCATCCACGAAACTGCCGAGGAGGCCAAGGCCGAGACGGAGCAGCAGCTGAAATGCTATGCCGATTTCTTTGAGAATGTCCTCGCCATTCCCGTGGTGCCGGGACAGAAAACCGAGAAGGAAAAATTCGCCGGCGCCGAGGCAACCTACACCGTCGAGTGCATGATGAAGGATCACAAGGCCCTGCAGGGCGCCACCTCCCATTACTTCGGCGACAAGTTCAGCCGGGCCTACAACGTGACCTTTACCGGCCGGGACAACAAGCTGCAGTATCCCTTCCAGACCTCCTGGGGCAGCACCACCCGGATGATCGGTGCGGTGATCATGACCCATGGCGACAACAACGGCCTGGTTCTTCCCCCCAAGATTGCCCCCATTCAGGTGATCGTCCTGCCCATCGCCCAGCACAAGCCCGGTGTCCTGGAAGCGGCGAATAAGCTGAAAGAGCGTCTTGCAAAGGCCGGCTTCCGGGTGAAGGTGGACGACTCCGACAACTCCATGGGCTGGAAATGCGCCGAGTACGAGATGAAGGGCGTGCCCTTGCGGGTGGAATGCGGCCCCCGGGACTTGGAAAACGGTCAGTGCATTCTGGTGCGCCGGAACGACGGCGAAAAAACCACCGTCAAGCTGGAGGAACTGGAGCAGGCGGTGGCTCAGCAGCTGGAGCTGGTGCAGCAGGGCATGTACGACAAGGCCAAAAAGAATCTGGAAGAGCACATTTACGAGGCCCGCTCCATTGAGGAAGCCAAGGCACTGCAGGAGCAAAACGGCGGCTTCATCAAGACCATGTGGTGCGGCAGCGAGGATTGCGAGCTGAAGATGAAGGAAGCGGCGGGAATGTCCTCCCGGTGCCTGCCCCTGAAGCAGGAGCATCTGGGCGATACCTGCGCCTGCTGCGGAAAGCCCGCAAGCAAGATGATCTATTGGGGCATTGCTTACTAAAGAGAAGATAAAGAAACAGGTCTGCGGCGGCGCAGACCCGTTTCTGGGGGCATAAGTTTACATAATACGGAGGAATATGGAAAGAATTCTGATTATCGGCTGCTCCGGCAGCGGAAAATCCACCCTTGCCCGGGCTTTGGGGGAAAAGCTGGGACTGCCGGTGGTACACCTGGATCAGCTGTGGTGGAAAGAGGGCTGGAAAAACGTGACCCGGGAGGAGTTTGACTCCCGTCTTGCCATGGCGCTGAATATGGAAAGCTGGATTATCGACGGAAACTACAGCCGTACCATGGAAATGCGGCTGGAAAAATGCGATACCATCATTTATCTGGATTTTAACCGCTGGACGTGCCTGTGGGGGATGTGCCAGCGGGTGCTGGGCAGCTACGGAAAAGTCCGCCCGGACATGGCAAAGGGCTGCCCGGAGCGGTTCGACCCGGAATTTGTGAAGTGGATCTGGAATTACAACAAAAACAACCGGGTGCGCAATTACACCTACATTGCCAAAGCCAAGCACGCAAAGGCCATTATCCTGAAAAACAGGAAGGAAGTCAGGGCATTTCTGAATGAGATATAACGCGGAAGAAACGTGCCGCCCCGGTCAGATGACCGGGGCGATTTTGCGTTACTCTGTTTCGGGCAGTGGCCCAGCTTATTTTTGCTCAGCTCGGCTTTTTGATGAGTTCATCCAGCTTGATGCGAATGGTGCCGTATTGTTCCATGATACAATTATACAATACCCTGCGCGTTCATGGCGTCGGCGACCTTCAGGAAACCGGCGATATTGGCACCGGCAACATAGTTGCCGTCCATGCCGTATTCCTTGGCGGCGGCATCCAGATTGTGGAAGATGTTTACCATGATGTCCTTCAGCTTGGCATCCACTTCCTCAAAGGTCCAGCTCAGCCGCTGGGAGTTCTGGGTCATTTCCAGCGCGGAGGTGGCCACACCGCCGGCGTTGGAAGCCTTGCCGGGGCAGAACAGAACGCCGTTTTCCTGCAGGTACGCGGTGGCGTCCAGAGAGGTGGGCATGTTGGCGCC
>CAZUAN010000178.1:0-2717 GCA_964618385.1 uncultured Oscillospiraceae bacterium
CTTATAATTTTTCCGGGCTGTCTCCATATGGAAGCGTCGGCGTTTCAATCGCCGCCGCTTCTTTTTTCCGCTGCGGGAGCCGCTGCCGGCAAAGCCCTCCGCCGTGATCTGGAGAGAGTCCCGAATGACACAAAAAAATAGTTGCTAAAAGCAACTAAATGTGATAAAATATGCGGGTACCGGGAAAGGGAGCCGTTCTATCCGGGAACCGAATGAAAAGGAGTTTCTGACTATGGAATATCGCGCTATTGGCAATATCATGCGTATCAGCCGATGCTTTACAACGTACCGAAAGCTGAGATGCCCGGAAGTGAAGCTTCGGCCCCACCAGCAGCTGATGGTGAGCTATATCTGCCGCCAGCCCGGAAAAACCCAGGATGAATACGCGGCGATGCTTTGCCTGGACAAAACAACAGTGGCGCACCTGATGCAGAAGCTGGAGAATCTGGGCCTGATCACCCGGCAGGTTTCCCGGCAGGATGCACGATGCCGATGCGCGTACCCGACTGCGGCAGCAATGGAGATTTACCCGGCGATCCATAATTCCTATGAAATTTTCCGAAATACGGCCATGGAAGGATTGAACGAGTCAGAGCAGACGGAGTTGCTTCGGCTGACAGAGATCGTTTACCGCAACGCAGTCAGACTGATAGAGAAAACGGAGGTAGCGGAAGAATGAGACTGATTTTTCGGAGCATGCGAAAATATACCGTGCCGGTGTGCTGTGCGGTGATGCTGAAGCTCCTGAGTACGCTTATGGAGCTGGCGCTGCCCTATATTCTGGAGAAAATCATTGACGTGATTGTGCCGACAGAGGATCTGCGCTGGGTACTGCTCTGGGGCGGACTGATGTTTGCCTGCGCACTGCTGTGCTGGCTGTTCAATATCAGCGCGAATTATCGGGCGGTTACCAATGCCCACAATATCAGCTATGATGTGCGGCAGGCGCTGTTTCAGAAAACCCTGGATCTGTCGGGGCCTCAGTTTGACGCATTTGGTTTACCGAGCCTGATTAGCCGCATGACCAGCGACAGCTACAATGTTCAGTCGGCGGTACAGCAGCTTCAGAGCCTGTGCATCCGGGCGCCGATGATGCTTTTGGGCGGTATTTTCATGACGCTGATTATGGACTGGCGGCTGGCGATGATTCTGATTGTTTCACTCCCCGTTCTGATCGGCGCGACAATTTTCGTTTCCTATCTGGGAATTCCGATGTATCAGAATGTGCAGCGGCTGCTGGACAGCGTTGTCCGGGTCATGCGGGAGAATATTACCGGTATCCGGGTGGTCAAGGCTTTAAGCAAAACAGAGTATGAAAAAAAGCGCTTTGCCGGGGCCAACCGGGAGATGACCAGAAGCGACATCCGCGCCAGCACAGTCATGGCAATTCCCGGACCGTTCATGCAGCTTTGCCTGAATATCGGATTGACACTGGTGGTGCTTCTGGGTTCCGGCCGTGTTAATGCGGGAACCATGGACCCGGGCGTCATTCTTGCTTTCCTGACCTATTTCAATATGATCACAATGGGCGTCATGGGGCTGAACCGCATCTTTCTGACCATCAGCAAGGCCAGTGCCAGCGCGGACCGTATTGACGAGGTTCTGTGCGCCCGAACCGGGCAGGAGGTGCTTCCGATGGATAAATCCATGATTTGCCCGGAGGATGCCTTTATTCGCTTTGATCACGTCAGCTTTAACTACGGCGTCAGCAGCGGCGCCGGCAATTTTGCCGGGGCGCAGCGGGAGAAGGCTTTGGAGGATATCAGCTTTTCCATTCGCCGGGGCGAGAGCCTGGGTATCATCGGACCGACCGGGTGCGGCAAGACAACCATCATTAACCTGCTGATGCGCTTCTATGATCCGGAGTCAGGGCGGATCTATGTGGATGGCAGGGACGTTCGAACCTATGAGAAGGATGAACTGCACCGGAAATTCGGTGCGGCTTTCCAGAATGATATGATTTTCCAGGACACCCTGGGTGAAAACGTGAATTTCGGCAGAGCGATATCTGAGGAAGACCTGCGGCAGGCAGTCGAAGCATCTCAAGCGGCGGAATTTGTGGACGCTCTGGATGCAGGAATGCTGCACCCGGTGGATATCAAGGGCGCCAATCTCTCCGGCGGACAGCGGCAGAGGCTGCTTGTGGCCCGGGCGCTGGCAGGAGCGCCGGAGATTCTGATTCTGGATGACAGCTCCAGCGCCCTGGACTACCGCACCGATGCCGCCATGCGGCAGGCAATCCGGGAAAATTATGCCCGGAGCACAACCATTCTGATAGCCCAGCGGGTCAGCTCCGTAATGAATATGACCAATATCCTTGTCATGGACAACGGAAAATGTATCGGCTACGGCACGCACAGTCAGCTGCTGGAAAGCTGCCCGGCGTACCGGGAAATCTACGAGACGCAGATGGGATCAATGGAATAAGGAGGAATTTGAAATGCCAGGACCTGGAGATCGGGGCGGTGTCAGGAGCCGCCCCAAAAATACAAAGAACGCCCTGCGGCGGATCATCGGATATCTGGTGCAGTACCGCTGGATTGTGGCAGGGCTGCTGCTGTGTTCGTTTCTGAGCAACATCGGGAACCTGCTTGGCCCCAATTTTGCCGGAAAAGCTATTTCGGCTGCCAGCGCCGGGCCGGGGAAAGTGGATATGCAGGCTGTTTTCCGCTATTCCATGTGGATGCTGATTGCCTATGTGGGCAGCAATGTGATAA
>CAZUAN010000179.1:0-2708 GCA_964618385.1 uncultured Oscillospiraceae bacterium
GTGGGAGGCAGTCCATATTCCAGCGCGGTGACATAATCGTAATCCACCTGCGCCCGGGAAGCGGGATCCAAGGCTTTCCGATCGGCAACCTGCTTCTCAAAGCGAGCCCTCTGATCGATGGGGTCGTTTAGCTCGGAAAAGGCATTGCCAAATTCCGTGGCGTTGATAAAGTACTCGAACCGCTCCGTGAAGGCGGGATCCTCCGGCTTGCGCTTGGCCAGAGGGGAATTCTCCACCGGGTAGTCGTAGATAAAGGTAGGCTGAATCAGGTTCTCCTCCACAAAGGCGTCAAAAAACTCCGCCAAAATCGCACCCTTTGTGGGAATTTCGGGAAGCTCCACACGCTTCTCATTCGCAACGGCAATCGCCTCCTCGTCGGATGCGATCCGGGCAAAGTCCACGCCGGAGTATTTCCTGACCGCCTCGGTCATGGTCATACGTTCCCAATGGCTCAGATCGATATCCTTGCCCTGGTAAGTGATTTGCAGCGTGCCGCAGACCTTTTCGGCCACCGTTTTCATCATTTCCTCCACCAGATCCATCATGCCATGGTAATCGGTGTAGGCCTGATACAGTTCAATGGAGGTAAACTCCGGGTTGTGGGTGGGATCCATGCCCTCATTGCGGAAGATACGGCCAACCTCGTAGACCTTGTCCATCCCGCCGACGACAAGCCGCTTCAGATACAATTCTGTCTCGATACGCAGCACCATGTCCATGTCCAGGGTGTTGTGATGGGTATAGAAGGGCTTGGCGGCAGCGCCGATCTCAAAGGGAGTCAGGATGGGCGTATCCACCTCCAGAAAGCCCTTGCTGTCGAGAAAGCTGCGCAGCTCCCGCAGAATCAAGCTTCGCTTGACAAAGGTGGCCTTAACCTCGGGATTGACAATCAGATCCACATAGCGCTGACGGTAGCGGGTTTCCACATTGGTCAACCCGTGAAATTTTTCCGGCAGCGGCAGCAGAGACTTTGCCAGCAGAACGGCTTCATGAATGCGGACAGATATTTCGCCCCGTTCCGTTTTGAATACCTCTCCCGCGACCCCCACAATATCGCCTATGTCGTTCTTCTTGAAGCGCTGGAAAGAGGCTTCCTCCATCTGATCGAACTTGGCGTAAAGCTGGATGCGTCCGGTGCTGTCCTGCAAATCACAAAAAGAAACCTTCCCCATGCCGCGCTTACTCATCAGGCGGCCCGCCAGACGGACAGACTTGCCCTCCATCTGCTCATAATGTTCCTTGATAGAAGCGGAGTCGGAGGTGACTTCAAACCTGGTCTGCACGAAGGGGTCCAATCCCTCCGCCCGCAGCTGCTCCAGCTTTTCCCGGCGAACCTGAACCTGGTCACTCAGGGACATCTCAGACTGGGGTACATACTTTGCCATAATCTAACCCTCACGCGATACGCTGACGACCTTCATCGTAAAGGAGCCGGAGGGCGCGTTGACGATGAACGTTTCCCCGGCAGCCTTGCCCACGACGGCCCGGCCAAAGGGAGATTCATCCGACAGCTTGCGCTCCATGGGATTGGACTCCTGAGAACCGGTAATGCGGTACTCAGTTTGGTTGCCGTTTTCATCCTCCACCACAACAGCACACCCCAGACCCACACGGCCAGAGGCTTCGTTTTCATCCTCAATAATAACGGCGTGAGACAGGATATCTTCAACTTCGGCAATCCGGCCATAGAGCTTTGCCTGTTCATTTTTGGCGGCATCGTACTCGGAGTTTTCCGACAGGTCGCCATAGGAGCGCGCTTCGGCAATCATAGCCGCAACCTCCCGCTCCCGGGTGGTCTTCAGATAATTCAGTTCTTTTTCCAGGTCAGAAAGACGCAGGCTTGTAATTTTGTATTCCTTAGCCATCTTAAAAATCCTTTCTCCATAGAAATGTCCATAGCTTTGAATATTATAGAAGAATTTTATCCTGCAGTCAAGGATATTTTCCGGTTTTTTGCAGCGGCGCATAGAGGGAATTGTGCAATTCCCACAATTTCTGCGGTGTCCTTCTCCCACGAGTCCCTTTTTCGGCCGGTCTACGATGCCAAAAGGAAACCCATCGGAAAAAGCGCACATATAAATGTTCAATCCTTTGGATTTCACATTTTTATTGAAAATCCATATTACATGCAGCTTTTGATGGCGGAGATCAGAATGTCCCCCGCCACGACCCGATCCTCCGCAGTAAACCCCCCGGCAAAATTATCGGAATACAGAACCTGGGCATTGGGCGGGAACTCGTCATCCCCCTCCCAAACCAGAATCTGCATCCGATAGCCGCCGATCAGATCAAACTGGAAGCCCGCGTCACCATGTGTCAGGGGCAGCGCCCCCAGCTTTTCCGCCGCTGCTTTGAAGGCGGCCAGCCTTGTGCCAAAGGTGAACGCCCCGCGGGTCAGGACCCGGCCGGTATAGGGCTTATGATACATCTCTCCCCAGGGCATTTCCCGAAAGGTTTTCCAGGTGCCTGCCCATGGCACATCCCGGCATTCCAGCAAATAGCGCAGCAGAAAGGTCTGGGTCGGCAGCGGAGGCAGTTGTCCGCCGTCCGCCGCACGGATGGCATAATCCGGGTGTGAAATCGCAAATTCCCGGCCCAGCAAAGTTACATAAAATTCTTTTCCATCCCACTTTACCCCGCTGAGCCGCCGCTGCACATCCGAAACGTCCACAGCACGGAATTGCGCCTCATAATGGGCAAAGGGAACT
>CAZUAN010000180.1:0-2697 GCA_964618385.1 uncultured Oscillospiraceae bacterium
TTAGGCGGTTCCTTCTTTATAAAACCAAACGGTTTTATAAAGAATCAGTATGAAATCCTTCCGAAGGGTGATGGTATTGAGACAGCCGTACCCCAAGCGGCGGTATAGGCGGATGGCCCGCGCATTTCTGGCGGCGGCTTCGGTCCCCCCCTGAAATGGCTGCCAGCAAATGTCCATATTGGGTACCTCTGTGTATATACAAATTTCTGTTATTATAGCATGAAAGCAGGCAAAACACAATAACGGTTGCAAAAATACCGAAAAGATGCTACAATCAGAACCAGAACAATGAATGGACAAAGGAAGAAAAATATGGAAGTAACATTTGAAAGCTTAGGGCTGAGTGACGCCATGCTGAAGGCGCTGGAGCAGAAGGGCTATGGCTATCCCACCACCATTCAGGCGGAGGTCATTCCCTGTTTTATGCAGTGGAAGGATGTCATTGCCAAGGCCCCCACCGGCACCGGGAAAACCTTTGCCTTTGGCATCCCCATGATCGAGCATATTAATCCGAAGCTGGAGGCGGTCCAGGGCCTGATTCTGGCCCCCACCCGGGAGCTGGCCATCCAGATCGGTGACGAGCTGCGGGGGCTGCTGACCTATTACCAGGGCATCCGGGTGGCGGTACTCTACGGCGGCGCCGGCATTGGCGGCCAGATTAAACAGCTGGAGCGCAAGCCTCAGATCGTGGTGGCCACCCCCGGCCGCCTGATGGATCACTATAACCGCAAAACCATCCGGCTGGACAAAATCCAGACCGTTGTCCTGGATGAGGCCGACCGGATGCTGGATATGGGCTTTTTCAAGGATGTAACCCGGATCATCGAAAAGGTGAAAAACCGCAGGAACCTGGGCCTGTTCTCCGCCACCATTTCCCAGGAGGTCATGACCGTTTCCTGGATGTACCAGCGGGATGAGGTGGAAATCACCGTGGAACCCAGGCAGGAGGACCGGCCCGATATCGACCAGTACCGCCTAAGCTGCACGCCAATGGAAAAGTCGGAGCTGACTCTGCGGCTGATCCGAACCCAGGGCTATGAGCGCGTTCTGATCTTCTGCAACACCAAGCATATGTGTCAGCGCCTGTGCGATGAATTTCAACGGGCGGGCTTAGACTGCGATTGCATCCACGGTGACATTCGTCAGAATCAACGGGAGAAGACCATGCAGCGCTATCGCGACGGCAAGCTGCCGGTGCTGATTGCCACAGACGTTGCTTCCCGGGGAATCGACGTGTACGATGTGGACTGTGTTATCAACTATGATGTTCCGGAGGAAAATGAATACTACGTCCACCGGATCGGCCGTACCGGCCGGGCCAAGCGCAAGGGCGTGGCATGGAGCATCATCAGCAATTTCTCCGAGAAGGCCAAGCTGGACGAAATCAGCAAATTCTGCGGATATACCATTCAGCCTATGCTGCTGGGAGCCGACGGACAGCTGACGGAGGAAGTGGTCAAGGCGCCCGTACAGCCGCCCAGAAGGAGATTCCGGTGACGTCCCCGGAGCGCGGATTTGTGCTGCTGTCCAGCCATCTGGGTAACCCTGACCGGAAAATTCTGACTTCCGCGCAGCTGCACGTTCTGGCGGAGCGGATGCGTCTTGCGGACAGGCCCGGAGAGGACAGGCCGCTTTCCCAACGGGATTTGACGGCGCTGGGCTTCGGCCAGGAGCATTCCCGGCGGATTCTGCGGCTGCTGGAGGAGGAAGCGCTGCTGGACGCCTATTTGGAGCGGGGGCGGCGCATGGACTGCTATCCGATTACCCGTGTCAGCTGCGGGTATCCTCCGCTGCTGCGCAAGCGCCTGGGCCTGGACAGCCCGGGCTGCCTGTGGGCAAAAGGAGATGTGGAGATTCTCCATACCCCGGCCATCGCCTTGGTGGGCAGCCGGGAGCTGCGGGAGCCGAACCGGGACTTTGCCGCGGAGATTGGCGTTCAGGCGGCGCGGCATGGCCTTACGCTGGTTTCCGGCAATGCCCGGGGCGCCGACCGCACTGCCCAGGAAGCCTGCCTGAGCGCGGGCGGTCAGGTTATCAGCATTGTAGCGGACGAATTGTGCAGGCAGCCGCAGAAGCGGAACACGCTGTTTGTAAGCGAGGAGGACTTCGATGGAGCATTTTCCGCCCAGAGGGCGCTGAGCCGCAACCGCTGTATCCATGCTTTGGGGTGGATGGTGTTTGTGGCCCAGGCCGGCCTGGAGAAGGGCGGCACCTGGGATGGCACGGTAAAAAATCTTCGCAATGGCTGGAGTCCTGTGGCCTGCTTCCGGGACGGCAGCGAAAGCGCCCGCCGCCTGGAGCGGATGGGGGCCTATTGGGTGGATGGGAAAAGCGGTGAGCTGTCCCAGGTTCTGTCCAGAGTCCGGCATGCAGGTGTCCCCGGCAGTCCTGCTTTCGGAATTTTCGCCTCCGGCTGACGGCGCCGGCGGGGAACCGGGACCGCGGGCGATGGCCCAAGCGGACAGCCCGGGCAAATGGTAAGGCCACCTCTAAGCTTTGAGAGGCGGTCTTAAGGAACCTCTGAATAAATCGTCTGCGGCTGGCCAGCGGATCTTTTACCCCATCCGTGCAGTGTTAAAAATGGGAAATACATACAGTATTCCTCCATTTTTAACACTTTCGGCTGGAGTAAAATTTCTCGCTGCCAGCTCTTGCCGATTTAATCAGAGGTTCCTTAATAAAAACTTAACCATATTT
>CAZUAN010000181.1:0-2664 GCA_964618385.1 uncultured Oscillospiraceae bacterium
TTCATTCAAATTCTTCCAGCCCTTCAATGGCGTACACCCGCACCGGGCAGGAGTCCAGGCCGATGATGGGCAGAGGGGCGTAGCTGATAAAGAAGGTATCCTTTATCAGCTGATCCAGGTTCTGCAGCACCTCCAGGAAGGTACAGTTCTTGGCCATCAGAATATCGTGGAAGGGTTTGACGTTCTCCTGGCAGTCTTCGATGGACACGCCGTCACCAAAGCCGACGCACTGGACGCCCCGATCCGCCAGCCACCGGGCGGTTTCGCCGTTGACGCTCAGACGCTGATCCGCCTCCGTATTGGTCAGCGGGGTGAAGGGCGGGATCTTGTATTCGGAGTCAAAGATCACCGTGTCACCGGGGCGGATATCCTTCGCCTGCTCCTCCAGAACTGCAGCGGTAAGGATGCTTCTGGGGGCAACGTTCCGAATGGTGATGTAGCGGCAGCGTCCCAGGAAGCTGCTCAGAGGCAGCTCGGCGACGCTGGGCCACTGCTCGTCGTGGTGATAGGGGCATTCGCAATGGGTGCCCAGGTGACTGGTCAGATCCATAAGGGTGTGAAAATCGGGAATCGGGCCGCCGGTATTGAACCGCCACAGGCGGCATCGGCGGGACTCTTTGCCGGGGTCCAGCACCTTGGTCAGATCCACGATCCGCAACCCGCCCAGGGTGTAGACCTTAGGGGGCAGCTGCTGTGGTACCCGCTTGGGAGTTCCGGCTGTCCAGTTGTATTCAGACATATTTTTTCCTCCTTTACCGACTATATGCCGGCTTTTGCCCGGTCTTCCATTGCGTGAATCATACAGACCACCATCTCGTGGCAGGGTACCGAAATCTGCAGCTCCCGGGCAGCCTCCACCACCGAACCGCTAATGGTATCCACCTCGGTGCGGTTGCCGTTTTTGATATCGGCGTAGATGGAGGTGTAGCCGTCCCGGACGTTGGACAGAACCGACTTAATGTCCGCGATGACCTTATCTTCATCAAAGTCCGCAATCCCCTCGGCATTGGCCACAGCCACCGCTTCCCTGGCCAGGCTTTCCATCATGGCGCGGGCAAACCGGTCCTCCAGGATAAATCCAAGGGGTACCTGCAGCACGGCAGTCAGCGAACTGGCGGCGGTGTTCAGAAACAGCTTGTTCCAGATCTGCTGCTTCACCGCGTCGCTGGTGGTGCAGGCAATGCCGCAGTTCGTCAGAGTCTCGGCCACATGGGCAATGCGGAAACTGTCGCCGGTGAGCAGGCCAATGGAGGTTTTTCCGCCGCCGCCATGGTGTACAAGGCCGTTGTCGATCACAGAGCTGTTGTGCTGGGTGGAACCGATGATCACATGATCCCGATCCACAAACTGCAGCAGCTTGGTTTCGTGACCGGCGCCGTTCTGCAGTGTCATCAGATAGGTTTCCTTGCCAATCAGATGACGGTTGCTCTGGAGAGCGGAAACCGTGAACATCGCCTTGACAAAAACGATAATCAGGTCCATCTGCCCCAGGTTCTTTGTATCCGCAGTGGCGTTGGGCCGGACAACCACATCTCCGTCGGATTCCCGGATGGTAACGCCGTCCCGGCAAATTTTATCTATCCGCGATTGGCTGACGTCCACCAGCCAAACCTCGTTTTCCCTGGATAGATACCCGCCGAACAGCATACCCATGGCTCCGGCCCCTAAAACAGCAATTCTCATTGCGCTTCCTATCATCCCTTTCCAGTGTCTGATTCTGTTCCTTCCCAAAACCGTTGGGTTTTCGGAAGAAGGAATCGCCTGACGGCGCTTCCCTTTTGCGGCAAATCGCCGCAAAAGCTGTTTCATACCGTTCTTAACGCACCTGCGGCGCAGTCAAAAGGTTCTCAACCTTTTCCTAAGAATCGGTATTCCTGTGTATCTTCCCGCGCGCATCGGAAGAAATCGAAATCGATTGCATACATAGTAACATAAGTACAAGCAATTTGCAATCGATTTCAGAAAAATCAGCGTTTTGCACAAGCCCGGCTGTTTTGGCTCCATTTGAAAAAGAAAAAAATTGCGCATATTGCACATATCGCGCAATATACGGATCCTGTTTTTTCCTGAAACCGCCGGATTCCGGGGAAAAACGGCTGAACGGCGCTTCCCTTTTGCGGGATTTCCCGCAAAAGGGAAGCGCCGTTAGGCTGCGCCTTCTTTATAAAAATGAAACACTTTTATAAAGAATCAGTATTACGCATTATTTCATCTATTTCATACCCCGTCGGACCGTGAATAACCCTCGCCGGGTGATTTCCAGCGAACTGCAGACCGGCACAGGCAAACACAGCATACCGCCGAATCCCATTTCTCCTTCATCCACGGCGCCCTTTTTCCGGCAGGCAAACGGCACGGAATAAGCCGGATTCGGGAAGCGCGCTTCACCCAGCATCGCGCAGCGGATGTGCGGTTTTCCGGATATATTCCCAATCGATTGCGATGTCAGGCGCCTGCCAAGGCTTCCCGGCCCCGCAGACAACGCGATCATCCATGCCGCCAGAGCCAGCCGATCACCCCCGGCGCCGGAAATTCGCATTTTCATGAGGACTCACCATCTTCCCAGAAATGCCGTCATTTCCCGCAGCATATCCTGCTTGTAACGCTCGCTGTCCTGGGGGTATTTGCGCTCGGGCACAAACAGCTTTTCGGATTTCAGATGGA
>CAZUAN010000182.1:0-2663 GCA_964618385.1 uncultured Oscillospiraceae bacterium
GGAACCATTTTATCAAAAAAAGTATAAGGAGGCAAGCCATGTCTGATACCCAGAAAAAGCAAAATTTCCTTCAGGGAACAGCCCTGCTGGCTATGGCCACCGCCATTGTCAAGGTGGTCGGCGCGTTGTATAAGATTCCGCTCAATGCCATCATTGGCGAACAGGGCTTCGGCTATTTCAACACGGCCTATGATATCTACAACGTGCTGCTGATGATTTCCACAGCCGGACTGCCTGTGGCCATGAGCCGGATGATTTCCCAGGCCAGCTCTCTGGGCCACTATAATCAGGTGCGCCGGATCTACCGCACTGCCCGGGGTATTTTCCTGGGACTGGGTATCACCGGCAGTCTGCTGATGACGGTATTCTGCCGGGAACTGGCGCAGTTCCAGAATCAGCCCGACGCCTGGGCTGCCATTGGCTGCCTTGGCCCCAGCGTTCTGCTGCTGTGCATTATGAGTACCTATCGCGGCTTTTTCCAGGGCCAGGGCAATATGCTGCCCACCTCAGTTTCTCAGGTGCTGGAGGCGGTTACCAAGCTGATTGTGGGCATGCTGGCTGCTTTGGCAATTCTGAAAATGACAAGCAGCATTCCCCTGGCTGCCGGCGGCGCTATTTTGGGCGTAACAGTGAGCTGTCTGATTTCCGCCTTTTACCTGTTCAGCCGCTTCCGCAAAAGCTATGCTGCCCTGCCTCAGACCCGTGAGGAGCCGCGCTCCTATGGTGACACCGCCCGGGGACTGCTGCTGATCGCCGTTCCCATTACCATTGGATCAGCAGGCCTGCAGCTGCTGACTATGCTGGAGACGAAAATCTATATGGGTCAGCTGCTGGGGCTGGGTTACACCCAGGCGGAGGCCGATACCATGCGGGGCATCTATGGCATGGCGCTGACCATTTTCAACATGCCCTGCGCGTTTATTACACCCATCACCATCAGCATCATCCCAGCCATCACGGCACAGCTGACGCTGTGCAACGACGCAGAGGTCAAAGCAACGGAAGAATCGGCGGTCAGGATTACCGGCCTGATTTCCATGCCCTGTGCCTTTGGCCTGGGGCTGATGGCGGAGCCGGTTACGGCCCTTCTGGGAGGGTACACCGGGGAAAAACTGATTCTGGCCACGAAGCTGATGGGCATCCTGGGCTTCAGCATCCTGTTCAACGCTGTGGTGCTGGTCACGACCGCCATTATGCAGGCCCACGATCATGCAGGCCGCCCGGTTGTCAATATGCTGATCGGCGGCGTGCTGAAGTTGGCGGTGGTGTTCATCCTTACCGGCAATCCCAACATCGGCATCGTGGGTACTCCTGTGGGTACGCTCCTGTGCTATGCCGCGATTTCTGCGCTGAATCTGTACTCCATCCGCACTCTGCTGGAGCATCCCCCAGCCATTGTTTCCAATCTGGTGCGGCCGCTTCTGGCCGCTGCGGTTATGGGCATTTTTGTTTATGGCTCCCTGCTGGGACTGAAGGCCATTGGCATTACCAGCCGCCTGTTCCTGTGCGGGCTTCCCATTGCGGTGGGCGTCGTTGTTTACCTGCTGGCTGCTGTGAAGTTCAAGGTTGTCACCCGTGGAGACTGTCTGCTGCTGCCAAAGGGTGAAAAGATTGCAAAATTTCTGAAATTATAGGTTTCCGTTTTTCAGACACGGAAAATTAAAATAATTATAAAAATATCTTGCATTTTCCTATTTGTTATGTTAATCTATTAACGGTCTTCCTATGTGGAGATTTCCAATTGAAGCGCCATGGGACAGGTCATTGCAGGTGGGCTTGGGTTCTCTGGTGGATTTGTCATAAAGGAAAGAGGAAAAAAGCTATGAATAAAACAGAATTAATTGCTGCCGTTGCTGAGAGTACCGGCCTGACCAAAAAGGATACGGAACGCGTGCTGAACGCCGCCATTGACACCGTCACTGCCGCTCTGGTAAAGGGCGAAAAGGTGCAGCTGTCCGGATTTGGCGTCTTTGAGGTTCGGGAGCGGGGTGCCAGAGTCGGACGTAATCCCCACACCCGGGAGGCGGTTCAGATCCCTGCCACACGGGTTCCCGCTTTCAAAGCCAGTAAGTCCCTGAAGGAAAATGTGGCAAAATAAGCTATGCGGCTGGATAAATTTCTCAAGGTTTCCCGCCTGATTAAGCGGCGCACCGTGGCCAATGAGGCCTGTGACAATGGCCGTATCTGTGTCAATGGCCGTACAGCGAAGGCCGGCTACGATGTGAAGGTAGGGGACAGAATCGAAATTTCCATGGGTACCAGGACGGTGACTGTGGAGGTTCTCCGGGTGGCGGAAGCTGTCCGCAAGGATGACGCAGCGGGGATGTACCAGGAGCTGTAGCTGCGCGCGGCAAAAGGGAGGCGCCGTCAGGCGATTCCTTCTTCCTGCACCAATGGTATACGGCATCTGCGAACAGAATAGCAAACAGAAAAATACCCTCTGAATGAGAAGCGGTTCCGAAAACCGTTCCCCAACAGAGGGCGTTTTTGCGTTGGGTAAGGAATAAGCTGCGCAAATTGAAAACAGCAAAAAATAGACAAAGTTTGCGGTCTCCGGTAGAATGAAATTGCAATCAAGGGGCAAATCAAAGAGATGGTGCGTGACAGTGCCTTTGCCCATGCTGCCCGGAACCATTGGAGCATTGGGAGTCAGATTCATTGGC
>CAZUAN010000183.1:0-2596 GCA_964618385.1 uncultured Oscillospiraceae bacterium
CCGCCTGTATTTCTATTATATACGGCACAAAAAACAATCAAGTACGCAGAAATTTCAAACATAGTGCGAAATATCGGCTGCCGGAAGCGGAATTCCCACACACAACTCCAAATAAAAGGCCCGCAGCAGCCGGGTACTGGGAAATTCCGGACTGCTGCGAGTCTCTGCACTTATGCGATGGAACCGCTGTGTACCGAACCGTACGCGCGGCGGTGTGAGTGGGGCGGAGCTGCTCAGCCCCTCCTACTCGATATTTTGGTCAGTCATCATTTTTTGCGTCGGCAATGATCTTGGCCTGGTTAGCCTTGGGAACCTCCTCATAGCGGACAAACTCCAGCGTGAAGGAACCGCGGGCCTGGGTCATGGCGCGCAGATCGATGGCGTAGCTGCCCATCTCCGCCATGGGAACCTCTGCCTCGATGACGGTGTTGCCATCATGGTCGGGATTCATGCCCATAGGACGGCCGCGGCGCTTGCTCAGATCGCCCATAACATCGCCCACATAGGCCTCGGGGACACTGACCGCCAAAGCACCGATGGGCTCCAGCAGGGTGGGGTTGGCGTTGGGCATGGCTTCCTTGTAAGCCAGAATCGCGGCCATCTTAAACGCGATTTCATTGGAATCCACCGGATGGTAGGCCCCGTCATACAGGACGGCCTTCAGTCCCACCAGAGGATAGCCTGCCAGAGGGCCTTTCTGAACGGCTTCCTGGAGTCCCTTCTCCACGGCCGGATAGAAGTTTTTGGGGACAGAACCGCCAAAAACCTCCTCCTCGAAGATCATATCGTCCTGCTCGTCCTGCGGCTCAAAGCGAATCCAGACATCACCGAACTGGCCGCTGCCGCCGGTCTGCTTCTTGTGGCGGCCATGGGCTTCCACCTTTTTCTTGATTTTTTCACGGTAGGCAATCTTGGCGGGGCTGAGGACAGCCTCCACACCGAAGCGGCTTTTCAGCTTGCAGACCAGCACATCCAGATGCTGATCGCCGGCGCCGGACAGTACCAGCTGTTTCGTCTCGGCGTTGTTGACCAGGCTGAAGGAGGGGTCTTCCTCGTTCAGGCGGTTCAGGCCGGTGCCGACCTTCTCCTCCTGCCCCTTCACCTTGGGCGCGATGGCCATGGAATAGCAGGCAGGCGCAAAGGGGATGGGCTTCAGGGAAACCACCTTCCTGGGATCGCAGAGGGTGTCACCGGTTTTGACTCTGTCCATTTTCCCGATGGCGCCGATGTCACCGCAGGCCAGCACCTTGGCTTCGGACGCTTTCTTTCCGCACATGGTATACATGCGGCCCAGCTTTTCGGTGTCGCCGGTGCGGGCATTAATCAGCGTGGTATCCGAGGTGATTTCCCCGGACAATACCTTGATATAGGAATACTTGCCGTACTGATCGGAAACTGTCTTCCACACGAAAACAGAGGGAACGCCGCCGGGGGAAACGACAAACGCCTCTTCCTTCCCGTCCGCCGTAACCGCCTTGTGGTAATTCCCCTGAATGGGATTGGGCAGCAGCTCGATGATGAGATCCATCAGCATCAGGCTGCCAAGGCAGGTCACGCCGGAACCGCACAGCACCGGAAACAGGCTCAGATCCTTGACGCCCTGGTGCAGGCCGTCCAGCATTTCCCGGTAAGTAAAGTCATCTCCCTCGAAGAAGCGGTCCATCAGAGCCTCGTCGGTTTCGGCGACAGCCTCCTTCAGGGCGTCGTTGAACTGCTCAATCACATCCAGCTTATCACCGGGAACGGTGACCTCGACGCGCTTCAGCTTCTGCATTTCGTAGGCGCGCTTGTTCAGCACGTCGATGATGCCGGTGACCTTTCTGCTGCTGTCCCAAATGGGCGTTACCACAGGGGCAATTTTATTGCCATACTTTTCCCGCAGGGCTTCAAAGGTAGCATTGTAGTCGGAGTTGTCCTCGTCCACCTTGGAAATATAAATAAAGCGGGGCATATTGCGCTCTTCGCAGTATTTCCAGGCTTTCTCAAAGCCCACCGTAATGCCGTCCTTGGCAGAGCAGACAAGAATGGCAGCGTCGGAAACCCGCAGAGCCTCCATGACAGCACCGGAGAAATCAAACGCGCCCGGCGTGTCCAGAATGTTGATCTTGCAGTTCCGGTATTCCAGCGGGACTACCGCGGTCGATATGGAAATATGACGGCGAATCTCCTCGGGATCATAATCACAAACCGTGTTGCCGTCGGCGTTTTTGCCGATGCGGTCGATGGCGCCGGTCATGTAAAGCAAGCTCTCTGCCAGGGCGGTTTTTCCGCTGCCGCTGTGTCCAAGCAGACAGATATTGCGGATGGAATTAACGGTGTACATTGTTGATCTTACTCCTTTCGGGAAGGGCTTCCTTCCAATGGGCGCGGACACCCGAATAGCATCATTATACATGAAAAAAGCGTTGAATGCAATGCTTATTTTTGGCAGAATGCAAAATTGTGGGAAATAGCAGACCGGCACATGGTTTCCTGTGCAAAACATACAAAAGCCCGAGCGCATTTCCGGCACAATGCCGAAGAAAACCATGGGAAGCGCGCGCAGGCGCGGTTTTCCGGGATATTCTCCGCAAAAAAAGAGAGCCGCCGGGAGGTT
>CAZUAN010000184.1:0-2572 GCA_964618385.1 uncultured Oscillospiraceae bacterium
CTATATATTATTAGGCCTTGTTTGGAAAAGTCAGCATATCCAAACAAGGCCTGGTTCTTATGAAAAGGGCGGAACACGCTTTTTTCGCGACGCAGGTGTGTCCAGAACGGCATGGGGCGGCTTCTGCGGCGCAGCGCCGCAAAAGGGAAGCGCCGTCAGGCGATTTCTTCTTCCGGAAACCCGGCGGTCTTAGGAAGAAACCGTATCCGTTTCTTCGCCTCCCGTTTCCTCGGAGGGGGCCGGCGTTGGTTCCTCTATGGGAGCAGTGGTTGGTTCCGAGGTTGGCTCTGTAGTCGGTTCCGTAGTCGGCTCTGTGACTGCTTCTGTGGGAGACGTGGTTTCCTCAGGCGCCTCCACCCGGGCAATGATCTGATTCACGGTTTTGTACTGGGAACTGGCTTCAAACTCCCGGGAGAGCAGGGTGTTGGTCTGATTGTCGTATTTGAGCTTGTAGGTCTTGACATAGTAGCCGGTAATGCCTTCCTGAATCACATCCCCATCCTGATAGCCCTCGACGTTGTTATACTCGTAGTATTCGTATTCCGTGTCGGGCAGATAGGTTGTGGCGGAGGATTCCATCCTGACATAATAATTCCGCTGGTCGGTGCCCAGAATTTTGATCCTGACATACCCGCCGGAGACTTCTGCTTCAATCTTAATGGGATAGCTGGTGCTGTTTTTGAACTGGAAGTCGGTGGACCCCCAGCTGACGGTGGCATCCAGACCGTAGTCGATATAGCTGACAGGAAAGCTGTGGTTGACTCTGGAGACGGTTTCCAGATCAGCCAGCAGGGTGCAGTAGTACAGGGTGGAGGAAACCTGACAGACACCGCCGCCAATGGCGTCCACCAGATCGTTCCCGGAATAAGCGGGGGCGTACTTGTAGCCCTTCTCGGTGGTACGCTGGCCCAGTGTGTTGTTGAAGGAAAAGGTTTCGCCGGGATTTAACACCAGGCCGTCCAGAGCCTGACAGGCAACCTGCAGATTGGTATTGCGGTTTTCATTGCTGGTATGGGGCGTCTGGCATTCGCCCAGAATATCCTGGAAGAAAAAGTCCTCGTCCGGAATTTCCGGTGCAATATATTCCATGGGGATGCGGACTTCCTCGCCGTAGTCTGCACTGTCCACCAGAATTTGCGCGGCCTCGATGTCAAAGCCATAGCCATAGGATCCGGGGACAACCTCATAGCTCTGCATGTTCACAGTGGCGTCCACGGGGGCAACAGATACCTCCTCGTAGATGGCTTCCAGATCCACAGGATCCGGCTCGGCCACCGGGTTCACGTCCTTCACCGTCACCAGAAATTGACGCAGGCTGTAGGCGTCCAAAATCTGGTCGTAAACGGAATCCCGGTCAAAGCTGACACCGGGCGTGCCCATGATGATGACCAGAGTCTGGCAGGGGGCGTTCTCGTCAAACCGGTCGGCGGAAAGCTCCGGCTGGCTGCCCTCCAGTCCATAGCTAGCCTGGGTCAGGGCACTGCCTGCCTCCCCTGCATAGGCATCCAATGCTTCCCGAATGTAGTCCGTGTCCAGATCCAGATACGGAAGCAGCGCTATGGTGTGAATGCTAGTGAGGGAGGCCTGATATGCGCTTTCCTGCTCCGCCTTGGTGCCGGAGCGGCCGTATTCATAGGCGGCGTTGACCGCTGCCTTCACATCCAGGCTGACACCAACATCGGAGGGGGACAGTTGCAGGGTGGAGCCGGCCACATCGATGACCATGTTTTCCGACGTGTAGCTCCGGGCGGCCTGCGTCACGGCGGTGACAGCTTCGCTTTTGGTCATGCCGCCCACGTCGATATCGGCGATGAAAACGTTGCTCAGAATCTTCCCGCCATAGGAGTCGGAGGATGCAGTGATGAAGATGACAATGATGCTGACGATCAGCACAATCGCTACAGCGCAGATCCCTGCCAGCACGGCTTTTTTGTTCTTGCTGTAAAAAACCAGCGCCTTGTCCCAAAGGACCCGGACCTTCTTCAGAAAAGAGTCTGCCGCGTCATCCTGATTTTCCTCCGGAAACGCATCATCCGCCTCCGAAAACTGGTCGATGGATTCCGCGTCCGGCTGGCCGGAGGCCGATACGGGTGGTTGGTCAGCCGTCTCCTGCCCGGTGACCTGCCGGAATGTCTGCTCAATTTCCCGCTCCTCCTCCCGGTGTGAGCGGGGTTTCGAAAACTTGCCTTGTGCCATAGAAAATACCTCCTGTCTTGAGGGGTGGTGGAACGATACTGTTTTCTATTATACCACATTTGATGCTTTTTGGATAGTGGCAATTAAATCAGAAATTCCCTAAATCCTCAAAAAATCGCAGCATACAAGGAAAATTTCTGACAATGAATAGCAATTTCCTGTTATTTACCGCCTAAACCTCGAGAAGTTCAAATTATTCAGGAGCATACGATTTGAAGCGAGCATGTTACACTATTTTTATGGATAAAATGGTTCCATTTTATCCAAAAGGCATCGCCTTGCGGCGCTGTCGTTTTTGGTATTTTCGGAATAGAAAAGACCACAGATTTTCTCTTAGTTGTTCGGAAAAATCACTGTATGTTATACTTTCGTGAGA
>CAZUAN010000185.1:0-2437 GCA_964618385.1 uncultured Oscillospiraceae bacterium
AATATAAAAATTGGCATGACAAGCTAGAAAACAGTAAGGAGGCACGGCATGGAACTGAACTGCACAGCTTCCCGGGAAGGGCGTCTGTCCTCTTTTTTGCGCAGGGAACTGAACCTGTCCGCCGGGCTGATTAATACACTTAAAAGGAGTGGCGGGATTCTGGTGAACGGGAACCCGCAGTGGACAAATTACAACGTACAGGCCGGTGACGTAATCGCCGTACAGCTGGATGAAAAAACGCCGGAATATCCGGCGCAGGACGGCCCTTTATCCATTCTCTACGAAGACAGCCATATTCTGGCAGTGGACAAGCCCGCCGGAATGCTGATCCATCCGTCCCGGGTAAAAAATGAGGGGACATTGGCCAATTATGTGGTTGGCTATTACCGCAAAACCGGGCAGAAAAGCGCCTTCCATCCCGTAACCCGTCTGGATCGGGACACCTTCGGCATTGTGCTGCTGGCAAAGAATGCCCATATTCACGCGCAGCTGCAGAAAATGTCTCTGGAAAAAACCTATCACGCCCTGACCTATGGCGGGCCGGACACGGAGGAAGGAATTATTGATGCTCCCATTGCCCGGCTGCCGCCGCCAAGTCTGCTGCGGCAAATCAGCCCCGAAGGGAAGCCCTCGGTGACAGCGTTCCGGGTGTTGGAGCGGGAAGGAAATGTATGTAAGCTTCTGCTGCGGCCTGTGACAGGGCGAACCCATCAGCTGCGGGTACACTGCGCCTATATGGGGTTTCCAATATTGGGGGATCCCCAGTACGGAAGTCCGGAGTCCCGGGCATTTTCGGAGAAGCTGGGATTGACACATCAGCTTCTGTGCGCCAAGCGTCTGACGTTTGCTCATCCCGTCACCGGGGAAGCCATGACTCTGGAATCCGGTATGGATGCGGTCCTAGAACTCGGTCTGTACACACGGCCTGGCGGCAAGTAGCCTAATCGGAGCGTCTGCCAGGCTGTCCCTGTCCGCTGCAAAGGAAGAATTTTCCAATGCAGGAGAAGGAAAAGCTGCTGTGCCGGCGGAGCTTTTACAGGGAAGCCGTACAATCACACTGCCAAAAGTCCCATGCCCATCAGCACGCAAACCTGTACAAAAATCGTCACGATGGAAAACAAACTGCTCCAAACCAGCAGTTGGGTGGCCAGTTGCTCGTCGTTCCCCATGGAGCCGGCCATGACCGCGCTGGACACCGCCACCGGAGAGCCGAACATAGCAATCAGCGCCGGATATTCATTGACGCCGCATGTCAGCAGGCCTGTGGTTTCGCTCAGCACGATGGCGCAGCCGATTCCCAGCAGCGGTGCCAGAACGATCCGCCATACTGTACCCACCGCGATCTCCTTCAGCAGTCCTCTGGCTGCTGAGAATGCAAACTGCCCGCCCAGAACCACCAGCGCCAAGGGCGACGCCATGGTATGCAGATTGTCCAGCGCTGTATAAAGAAACTTCATCTGCCGGTTCAGCGCGAAAACAACCTGGCCAAAAACAGCCATCTGCGCTTCCCGAATGCCCAGGCACAAAAGGCCCAGCGCCGCGCTGATAATCAGCGGATTTCTGACCATGCTCCGTAGTATCCCTGCGGCGCTGTGCGCCTCCGAGCCGTCCCTGTTCACAAATACGGAAAGAGAAATCACCGCCAGGACATTAAACAGAGGCACTGTGAAAGCAGATACAACAGCCGCTGTTGCCACGGCTTCCGCCCCGCCCAGTGTGCTGGCCAGGGACAGCCCAATAATGGCAAAATTACTGCGGAACGCGCATTGCCAAACCACGCCCCGGCGTTCCGGAACCTTCGTAACAGTCAGCGCCGTCACAAAACTGAGCGCAAAAATCACCAGGAGCATACTCACGCAGTAAATCACGATGCTCCAGTTGATAGAAGCAAAGCTGTCAATGCTGTAAATATTGATAAAGAGCATACAGGGCAGACACACGTTGAATACCAGCTTATTGCCGATCTTCACGAAGTCCTGGGAAAGAAACCCAATTCGCTTCAGAAAATAGCCCAGCAGAATCAACAGAATGATCGGCGCGATTGCGTTGACCGCTGTAATCAAAACATTGGAAATCTCCATGGTTCTCCTTCCCATATCCCCGCATCCCGCACCCGATGAACAGCCCGTTATCCAATGGGCTGCACAGCGGGGTTTTCTCCCGTTTCTTCCTGAAACCGTTGGGTTTCCGGAAGCAGGAATCGCCTGACGGCGCTTTCTTTTTGCGGCGAATTGCGGCGAAGCGGCGCAAAGCCGTTTCGTACCATTAACGCACCTGCAGCGCTATAAAAACTTCAGTCTTGGAGTCATAAGCCTTTCAATTGCCGTTGACAGGATTTCTCCCGTCAACGGCAATCATAAAACAGGCTGTTTTTTTGAAGGAACTTATCTCTGAATCCGGCCGGAGCCGTCGCCGCCGGCCAGCTTTTCCACCTCGG
>CAZUAN010000186.1:0-2325 GCA_964618385.1 uncultured Oscillospiraceae bacterium
GAATATCAGTATCAATTTCCCGGGCGATGGGACAGCTGGACTGATAGACGCAGCTGCCATAGCTGCAGTCCACTTCAAACAGCTCTCCGCCCTCCGCCACAACTTCCACCACGCGGCTGCTGTCCAGCTGGCGGCAATACCCGGACAGGAATTTTTCAGTCTCCATCAGACGGGTCCTCCGTGATGCAGCAGCCCCTGGGACCAATGGTCAGCCAGTCCGGGGCCACAATCTGCAAATGATAGCCCATGACCAATCGGCCGGCGGGCACCTCCCAGGCGTCACCGCTGCGGTTGCAGTAGACGCGGTAGGTCTTGCCGTGGTAGCTGCGTGTGAAGCCAACATGCTTATCGCCGGCCTCAAAAAACCGAATGTCCCCCAGACGCAGGGCTTCATGCTCCCGGCGGAGCTGGCCCAGCCGCTTAAAGTGATTCAGAAAGTCCTGGTTCTCCCGGCCCCAGGGATAGGGGCGGCGGTTGAAGGGATCCCGATAGCCCTCCATACAGGCTTCGTCCGCGTAATACAGGCTGGGACTGCCCGGCAGGGTGTATTGCAGGAAGGACGCCATCATCAGCCGGTCACAGGCCACGTCGAGCTGATTCCGGCTCAGACGGCGCTTTGCCTTTTCCTCCCGGCTGCCGTCAAAATCATCCACCAAGGCGGTTAGGATCCGGGGAGTATCGTGGGTACTCAGCGGGTTCATATTGCAGGCCACCACCTCCTGGGGATAATTCTCGACAATGGACATGACTGCCTCCTTCAGTCCCTTGCCGCCGTCAAAGCCACGGACATAGTTGATGATGGCAGTGCGGAAGGGATAATTCATAACGCTATCCAGTTCCCCGTTGGTGAAGTAGGTGCGGCGCCGGTTGTAGGAGATTTTGTTGGAGGCATCCTCCCAGACCTCCCCAAGAAGCAGGGCATCGGGCTTGATCTGCTTGATGCGCCGACGCAGCAGCTGGATGAACTCGTCGGGCAGCTCGTCAGCTACATCCAGACGAAATCCGTCCGCGCCAAGCCTTAACCAGTGCGCCACCACGCTGTCCTCGTCCGTAATGATGTATTGAATGAAAGCGGGATTCATCTTATTCACGCTGGGCAGGGTGTCGATGTTCCACCAGGAATTGTAGGAGGAAGGCCAGCGATAGAACGTGTACCAGCCGGAGTAGGGAGAGCTTGGAGAGTTGTAGGCCCCCACGGAATCGAAAGCGCCCTCCCGGTTGAAATAGATGCTGTTGGAGCCGGTGTGGGAATACACGCCGTCCAGGATAACCCGGATTCCCCGCTCATGGGCGGCCCGGCACAGCTCGGAAAAGTCCGCCTCCGTACCGAGCATGGGATCGGGGGTTTTGTAATCCCCGGTGTCGTAACGATGGCTGGAGAAGCTCTTGGAAATGGGATTCAAGTACAGGATCGTAACACCAAGGCTGGCGATGTAGTCCAATTTTTCCGTGATGCCCCGAAAGTTGCCGCCAAAAAAATCGTTGTTCAGGACTGCGCCTTCGTCGTTGGGCTTCCAATCCACTTCCTCATCCCAGGACTGGTGGAGCGTGTAAGGGCCGAGCTTTCCGGTAAGGTCGCAGTCCCCGGACTTATGAAACCGGTCCGGAAACACCTGATAGATAATCGCGCCCTTTGCCCAGTCCGGCGTCCGAAAACCGGCAGGCACGCAGCTGAGCTGCCACATGTCCCCGTCTTCCATATTGGTGTCATCCCCCTGCTTGAACAGCCGAAAGCCGCCGCTGGGGGTGTCAATGTAAAAGTAATAGAAGTACAGCCCGGTGCAGGGAATGGAAAAGTCACCGCCGAAAATTTCGTAGGCACCCTTGCGCCGCTGTAACGTCAGCAGAATATTCTGGGCATTGCCGCCGCCGTCGTGATTCAGAATGCAGCTGACCCGGGTGGCCTGCACCGAGCCGGGAATGTGAATATGAAGGGTACAGACCTGATTCGGTTCCAGGGTGCCGAAGGGGAGCTTGTACATTTCCTGCTTGCTGTCGTAGAGAATTCTCATGGTGATCTCCTGATTGGTAGTGTAATTGGGATTTCCTGGGAATCATTATACCCGATCTCCCGCAAAAAGGGAAGAGGGAAAAACAAAAAACCGAAATTTCGGAAGAGCCTGCGCTTGGCAGGCATGCCCCGTCACGACGGAATCCCCGGCAAGGGCAGACCCGTGGCCCGCCTTTGCCGGGGACAGCTTATGCGGTTGGGACGTTCTGATACTATTTTTTGATAAAATGGTTCCATTTTATCAAAAAGCATCGCCTTGCGGCACTGTCCTTTTTGGTATTTTCTATTCCGAAAATACCAAAAATTCGTCTGAT
>CAZUAN010000187.1:0-2288 GCA_964618385.1 uncultured Oscillospiraceae bacterium
CAGCACCAGTGGAGTTGGGAACGATGTTCACAGCGCCGGCGCGGGAGCGGCGCAGATCGCCCTTGCGCTGGGGTCCGTCCAGAATCATCTGGTCGCCGGTGTAGGCGTGGATCGTACACATAATGCCGGACTGAATCTTCCAGCCGTCATTCAGAGCCTTGGCCATAGGAGCCAGGCAGTTGGTGGTGCAGGAAGCGGCGGAGATGATGTTATCTTCCTTGGTCAGGATCTCGTGGTTGACATTGTAGACGATGGTGGGCAGGTCATTGCCCGCGGGAGCGGAAATGACAACCTTCTTAGCGCCAGCATCGATGTGAGCCTGAGCCTTCGCCTTGGAAGTATAGAAGCCGGTGCATTCCAGAACAACGTCCACACCCAGCTCACCCCAGGGCAGCTCAGCGGCATTGGCCTTGGCATAGATGGTGATCTTCTTGCCGTCAACCACGATATTGTCTTCGCCGGCCTCGACGACATGACCCTGAGCGGCATAGTTGCCCTGGGTGGAGTCGTACTTCAGCAGGTGCGCCAGCATTTTGGGGGAGGTCAGATCGTTGATTGCAACGATTTCGAATCCCTCAGCGCCGAACATCTGACGGAATGCCAGACGGCCGATCCGGCCAAAACCATTGATTGCTACTTTTACAGACATGGTAATTCCTCCATTTTTCATGACTGCGTTTGCAGTATTTTATATTGATATCCAATGAAAAGCAGATATCTTCCGTGCGGATGCTTTTCGTCTGGAGATCATTATGAGACAGGTTTCCCTGATTTCCCGCTGGAAAACAGGAAAACGGTATCACGGCCTCACGGCATCCCCGCAGTAACCGCGCCTGCTTTTGCTTGCGGAACAAGTCGGAAACCGGAAACGCATGGTATTCGATATCTCCATACGGATTTATTATACTATAGGAAAACATGGATGTAAACTGTGAAAAATGCACAAATCCTGTATTTTTCTGAAAAAAAACGGTGCATATTGCTTATGTGCGGGCTGCGCCGAAGATTCGCATTGGTCTGCTGCCGGAGCAGCCCCCTTTTTGCAGGGAACCCGGAGAGAAACGGATCTTCTCTCCGGGCGCTGATTATTCGGCAGCGGTTTGCGCAGCTCCCCAGGTCACGGGGGACTCGGCTGTGCAGATGGCAATATAGGTGTTGCCCCGGCCCAGATCCAGCTGCCGGCCATCCTCTGTCAGGAAGCGGAAAGGCGCGTCATCGCCGTCACAGGTCCAGAGGATCGGGATCAGCTTGCCGCCGCAGGCAAAGTAGCCGGTGCCGCCCGCGTTGAAATCCGCGACAAAATAGATACCGTCGGTGGAGATATCGGCACTCATGATAATGACGTTGGTGAACATCTCTGTTTCGCCGGTAATCTGGTCGGTCATGACCTGGCCGTACTGATTGAACACGTACTTGCCTTCAGCGGCGTCGTATTCCATGATGGTTTCCTTTTTCGCCTGACCGTAGGTGAACACGACGGAAACCGTATCTGCGGTTTCTCCGTTCTCCGGCGTTCCGTCATCGGTGAAGGTCAGGCCGTAATCCCGCTCCAGCGTCATGGCCATACCCTGAGATTCGGCGTAGGCCTTGATGCCGGCCCCAACGCCAAACAGCGTGTTTTCGTAGGAACGCTTGTACTCCTCATCCCGGTAGGAAGCGCCTGTGGAGGCAACAGCCCAGGCGTCGATGTTGAAGTTGTCAATCCCGCGGTTTGCGGCGTCCTCCAGGGCCTGGTCGGATCCTCCCGCGTGGGACAGAATCAGGTCATAATGCTCCGCGATGTCGTTGAAAATGGGCCGGGTGGAGCGGGTAGAGCCAATGGCCTCCACCTCCTCAATGTTGGTAAACAGGGCCAGGCAGCGGATGATGTTGTTCTTGTTGACAAATGTCTCAATCAGGATATCCGCCTGGGTCACGCCCACATGGGGCAGATTGTCCTCCATGTTGCTGACGGTGTTGGCAAAGATTCGCCCGGTGAAGGGCTCGTCCAGGATTTCCCCGTTGAGCGGGTTGAAAGAAACCGTTTCCGGTTCGGTTTCCGCCGGCTCCTCCGTGGCAGGCGCTGTGGTTTCCGCCGCGGTTTCGGCCGTTGGCGCTGTTGCTTGCGTTGTTTCCGGGGCTTCCGCCTGGCTTGCGCAGCCGCACAGAAGCAAAGCCAGAACCAGGGTCAGTGCGGTGATTCTTTTCATGTTTTTCGTCCTTTCCAGTTGCTTTTAGAAGTGAGATGTTATATGGTAAATTGCAGGCCGGCTGCAATCTATCGCCGGAGCTGCCGGAATTCCGGTTTA
>CAZUAN010000188.1:0-2209 GCA_964618385.1 uncultured Oscillospiraceae bacterium
AAAAATTAAATCAGAGGTTCCTTAATTAATTCATATTTTAGACTTGACTCTTTCTTTGCAGTCTGTTCTGCTTCCAGTATACACAGAAGCCCTCACCAGAACAAGGGTACAAAAATAGGCGTATCCCTATCGCGAATGATACGCCTATTCTCATTCAGTTGCTAATCAAGGTCGATATACACCGTCACAGTGGTATCCCGCCATTGATTTTTTCTCAGATACTGGCCATTGGCCTTTCGATAAGCTTCTGCTTCCTTGAATCCCAGGGGTAATTCAAAGGAGAGGGAACCCCCCTCAACCTTTGATAGCAGCCTGGGCGGCGGCCAGTCTGGCGATAGGCACGCGGAACGGGGAGCAGGAAACATAATCCAGCCCGATCCGGTGGCAGAATTCCACGCTCATGGGGTCGCCGCCGTGTTCGCCGCAAATTCCGGTATGCAGGTCGGGACGAACCTTCTTGCCCTTTTCCACTGCCATCTTCATCAGCATCCCCACGCCGGTCTGATCCAGCTTGGCAAAGGGATCATTCTCAAAGATTTTCGTGCTGTAGTAAGCCTCCAGGAACTTGCCGGCATCGTCGCGGCTGAATCCATAGGTCATCTGGGTCAGATCGTTGGTACCGAAGCAGAAGAACTCTGCTTCCTTGGCCATTTCGTCTGCAATCAGACAGGCACGGGGGATTTCAATCATGGTGCCGACCTCGTACTTCAGCTCGATGCCGGAGGACGCGATCTCCGCGTCGGCGGCCTTGACCACCACGTCCTTGACAAACTTCAGCTCCTTCGCGTCACCGGTCAGGGGAATCATGATTTCGGGAACCAGATTCCACTGGGGATGGCGGCCCTTCACAGCCAGGGCAGCGCGGATGACGGCCTTGGTCTGCATGGTGGCGATTTCCGGATAGGTAACAGCCAGACGGCAGCCGCGGTGTCCCATCATGGGGTTGAATTCATGCAGGGACGCGATAATGTCCTTGATCTGCTGGACGGTCTTGCCCTGAGTGGCTGCCAGAGCGGAGATTTCCTCATCAGTGGTGGGCACAAACTCATGCAGGGGGGGATCCAGGAACCGGATGGTAACCGGGTCATTTTCCATCGTCTCATACAGGGCCTCAAAGTCAGCCTGCTGCATGGGCAGAATCTTCGCCAGCGCGGCTTCCCGCTCTTCCACAGTGTCGGAGCAGATCATCTCCCGGAAGGAAGCAATACGGCCCTCCTCGAAGAACATATGCTCCGTGCGGCACAGACCAATGCCTTCCGCGCCCAGCTCCCGGGCCCTGGCCGCATCCCGGGGGGTATCGGCGTTGGTACGAACCTTCAGCACGCGGTACTTATCAGCCCAGGCCATAATGCGGCCAAACTCTCCGGCGATTTCCGCGTCCACCGTGGGAATCTGCCCGTCATAGATGCAGCCGGTGGAGCCGTCCAGACTCAGCCAGTCACCCTCCCGGTAGGTCTTGCCGGACAGGGTAAACTGCTTGTTTTCCTCATCCATCTTAATATCCGTGCAGCCGGAAACACAGCAGGTTCCCATGCCCCGGGCAACCACCGCCGCGTGAGAGGTCATACCGCCGCGAACCGTCAGGATGCCCTGGGCGGCCATCATGCCTTCAATGTCCTCAGGAGACGTTTCCAGGCGAACCAGAACTACTTTCTCTCCCCGGCCAGCCCAGGCCTTTGCATCCTCTGCGGTGAAAACAATCTTACCGCAGGCAGCACCGGGGGACGCGGCCAGTGCGCGGCCCACAGGCTGGGACGCCTTCAGCACATTGGTGTCGAACTGCGGGTGCAGCAGAGTATCCAGGCTCCTGGGTTCAATCATGGCCACGGCCTGCTTTTCGTCGATCATTCCCTCGTCCACCAGGTCGCAGGCGATCTTCAGGGCGGCCGGAGCGGTGCGCTTGCCGTTTCGGGTCTGCAGCATGTACAGCTTGCCGGCCTCCACAGTAAACTCCATATCCTGCATATCGTGGTAGTGGTTCTCCAGAATCTGGCAGACATTGGTGAACTGAGAAAATGCCTCGGGGAACTTCTCCGCCATTTCGGAGATGGGCATGGGCGTCCGAACGCCGGCTACTACATCCTCGCCTTGGGCGTTGGTCAGGAACTCGCCAAACAGCTTCTTTTCGCCGGTGGCAGGGTTACGGGTAAAGGCAACGCCTGTGCCGCAGTCGTCACCCATATTGCCGAACGCCATCATCTGTACGTTT
>CAZUAN010000189.1:0-2079 GCA_964618385.1 uncultured Oscillospiraceae bacterium
CCTGTACCTGAAGGGTAAACTACACCTATTATGCCTATATCCTACCACAAAACCGTCCTGTTTTCAATCATTGCAATGAAAAATGGCGCAAGAAATGATATTCAGGTGGAGTAATACTGCTTTTTGATTAAATCGTTTGATTTAATCAAAAAGACATCGCCTTACGGCGCTGTCATTTCCGGTATCTTCGGATTGGAAAATACCGGAAATCCGTTCTATGATCTACCTATAAAAATAGAGCTGTCTCAGATTGAGACAGCCCCTTGATTTTTCCCGCGATTCCCATGCGGTAACGGCACGGCGGTTTATGGCAGCCTGGAATGCAGATTACAAGACGCTGCGAATAAACTCCGTCACGATCTGTCCATACCTCGGCGTATCGACCAGATAACTGAGGCCGTGGCCGGCTTCCGGAAAAGTTTGGCGCTGGACAATCTCCGGATTGGCCCGGCGAACCGCTTCGCTCATTTCACAGGGGACGTAGCCGTCTGCTTCCCCGTGAATCAGGAGAATTGGCACACTGGCGTTTTTCACCGCCCGGACGGCGTCAGCTTCGGCAATATCAAAGCCACCGTATACCTTCGCGCCAATCACAACAAAGGGCCAGACCAGCCTGACGGGAAGTCCCTGCTTTTTCATGACGGCGCGGATGATGGCTATGGGGGATGCGTAGGGGCAGTCGGCAAGGATAGCCTTTACGTTTTCCGGCAGGCCCAGATCTGCCGCCATCAGCACCGTGGCCGCGCCCATGGAAACACCGTATAGGATAATCTTCGTATCGCTGCCGAAGCGTTCCAGCGCGTAATCCACCCAGCTGACCACATCCCAGCGCTCTTTGACCCCAAAGGTAATGGTGCGGCCCTGGCTTTTGCCATGGGCGCGCTGATCTACCAGCAGAAGGTTGTGGTTCATCTGAAAGCTCAGACAGGAGCCGCCGGAAAAGTCCGTCAGCGGACTGCTGCGGTAGCCATGAAAGCCAATGTCCAGAGGCGCGCCGTCTTTGACATGGTAGTACCGCCCGGAAAGCTCCAGCCCATCCTGAGAAAAAATGGTGACCGATTCGCAGGGGCGATCCCGAAGCTGGTGGAACAGCTGCGTCATTTCCTCCCGGTACCGATCATACTGGCCGCCGCTGTAGACAGGAATGCGATCCCGGCCCTTTTGGGGAGAGTAGAACGCCACGCGATAGGCATAATAGCTGCCGCCCAGCACAATAGCCAGCAGAATACACAGGATTAGAAGAAAAATCATATCACACGCTCCGGATATAGTCCAGCAGCTCTGGAAAGCTGCCATGGGAATATTGGGAGATGTCTGCGCCCTCTTTGTTAATCAAGCAGTCGGTCAGAAGAAACACGTTCATGCCAACCGCGCCGGCGGCCATGTCCTCGCTGACGTCGTTGCCCACCATCAGGCACTGTTCCGCACCTACTCCAAGCTTGTCCAGAATTGCCCGATAATAACCAGGATTTGGCTTGCAGTAGGAGGAATTGTCATAGGTGGTGATGAGCTCGAAGTCCTCGGGATTCAGCCCTGCCCAGCGAATGCGGCTCTGAGTGGCAATGGGCGGGAACAGCGGATTGGTGGCCAGCACGGTGCGCAGGCCCAGGGATTGGATTTCCCGAACGGTTTTGGCGGCAAGGGGATGAAAGCCGCAGTCCCGGCGAACCTGCTGAAATTCTTCCCGGTAGAAATCTTCAAACAGGGGTTCGTCAGCCCGTGTGTCCCTGCCGAAGAAACTGCTGCATACCTGCCAGAAAACCGCGTCATTGGTGGTCCTTCCATCGTTTTTCACCATAGCCGCCGTACCGGCCCAAACGGCCTTGACTAAGGTTTCGGGGTCATAGCCGCAGGGGGCCATTGCCTTTGCCAGCCGTGACAAGTAGCTTTTTACAAAGATATCCTGATCCATCGGGAGCAGGGTTCCGTCCAGATCAAACAAGACTGCTTTCATTCATAACCTCTACTGACATTAAGCGGAAAATGGATTATATGCATAAAGGAAATCTCTTATACTGGGGAAGCTCTGATGAAATCGGCAAGAACTGATACTGATTCTTTATAAAACCGTTTGGTTTT
>CAZUAN010000190.1:0-2036 GCA_964618385.1 uncultured Oscillospiraceae bacterium
GCATGGGGGTCAGTTCGTTTGTAGGCTTTGCCATAGGCGTAACCTCTTTCTAAAATAATGCTAAATGATAAATGACAAAGGATAAATGAAAGGAGCGAAAGCGGCCCAAAGCGGCCGCCTGTAACCTACAGATTACGAATGCGCCCCAGATAACGGCAATACCCTCAACCAGATGCCGGGCAGCCGCTTTGGGCAGCCCCTGCGCGCGGGACTGTGGGTAATGCAAAAATGATAAAGGCAGAATTGCGATATCCGCTTCGCGGATGAATGAAACCGTATGACGGTATTTGATCCGCCATATGCGGGGGTGGGAAGCTGTTTATACCTTATAATTTATAATATTGATCAAGGCTTGGAACAATCAGAAAATGTACCAGCCTGAGAAGCATTCAGGAAAATGGGGGTATCTTCTGAACGATTTTCCATCTTCCCCGAAGGGGATACCTTCCTTTTGCATTCTGCACTATGAATTTATCATTGATTCCTTTCCCCGCTCAGGCTCCAGGTGGTTGCGCCGGTGATGGTAATATCCTGATAGGTCCCGATCAGGCTTTCGCTGCCGGGGAAGCGCACAAGCCGGCCTCCCTCCGTGCGGGCGGTGAGCAGGTCTTTGTCGGCCCCGTCCACCAGGCAGCGCAGGGTTTTACCGACGTAGGAATTGTGGATTTCCTCGGAGATGGTGTTTTGTACCGCGCAGAGCTTATCGAAGCGGCGGCTTTTCTCCTCCTTTGGGGTGGGATCGTCCAGCTCGGCGGCGGGAGTGCCGGGGCGAGGGGAGAAAATAAAGGTGAACAGGCTGTCATAGTGTACCTGCTGAATCAGAGAGAGGGTTTCCTCAAATTCTTCCTCCGTCTCCCCGGGAAAGCCCACGATGACATCGGAGGTCAGCACCAGCTCCGGCATGACCTTTTTGGCGTAGAAGACCTTTTGCAGATAGGTTTCCCGGTCATAGTGGCGGTTCATGGCCTTTAAGACCCGGGAGGAGCCGGACTGGAAGGGCAGGTGCAGCTGTTTCGCGATTCTGGGGTATTTTGCCATGGTGTCGAACAGCTTTTCACTGGCGTCCCGGGGGTGGCTGGTCATAAAGCGGACAAGGAAATCCCCGGGAATCTGGGCGATGGCGGCAAGCAAATCGGCAAAATCCATGCCGCAGGAGAGATCCTTGCCGTAGGAATTGACATTCTGCCCCAGCAGGGTGATGTCCTTCGTGCCGCTTTCAATCAACGACCGGCACTCGGCCAGAATGTCTTCCGGCTGGCGGCTGCGCTCCCGGCCCCGGACATAGGGCACGATGCAGTAGGTGCAGAAATTGTTGCAGCCGTACATGATGGACACCCAGGCCTTCAGCCTGGAATCCCGCACCTGGGGGATGCCCTCAGCGATGGAACCCGGCTCATCCTCTATAAAGAACTGGCGTTTTTGCCGGTTCAGCACATTCCAGAGGATTTCGGGAAACTGCCACAGGTGATGGGTGGAAAACACGCCGTCCACATGGGGATAGCTCTGCCGAATCCGGGCGCAGACGCTTGGTTCGCCTGCCATGCAGCCACACAGGAAGATTTTCTGCCGGGGATGGCGGCGCTTGGTGTGGGTCAGAGCGCCTAAGTTGCCGAAAACCCGCTGCTCGGCGTGTTCCCGGATAGCGCAGGTGTTCACAATGACCACGTCAGCGCCCTCCGCATCCGCCGCAATGCCATAGCCGCTTTGCACCAGGTAGCCCCGAAGCTTTTCGGAATCGGCCTCGTTCTGCTGGCAGCCGTAGGTTTCCACATACGCGGCGGGAACAACCCCCAGGCTTTGCCAGTATGCGGCGATTTTATCACAGTAGGCGAACTGGGCATCCAGCGCTTCCTGAGAAATGACGGTGGTTTTGGTGTTCATCCGGGACATCCTCCAAAATACTATCTTACTCAACTATAAATGATACCATTTTTACGATTCCTTTTCAAGTATAAGAAATCCTTGAGTTTCCGCAGATTCGTAACCTGCATTTTATCCGCAGGTAAACTGTTTCAAGAAACACCGCAAAAAAGAAA
>CAZUAN010000191.1:0-1944 GCA_964618385.1 uncultured Oscillospiraceae bacterium
GCCGGCTCCCGCAGGAGACGGTTTTCGTGCCAACCGGCGTACAATCGGAATCAGGAGGACTTACTGTGCCCATTCAGATACCCAACGACCTCCCCGCAGCAGGAATCCTGCAAAACGAGAATATCTTTATCATGAAGCAAACCCGGGCTGAAACGCAGCACATCCGTCCGCTTGAAATCGTGCTGCTCAATCTCATGCCCACCAAAATCGTCACGGAGACACAGCTCAGCCGTTTGCTGGGCAATACGCCCCTGCAAGTGCGTCTGGAGCTGATGATGGTCTCCTCCCACAATGCGAAAAATACCTCTCAGGAGCATCTGCTGACCTTTTACAAGACCTTTGACGAACTGAAGGATCGGAAATTTGACGGTATGATTATCACCGGCGCACCGGTGGAGCATCTGCCTTTTGAGGAAGTGGATTACTGGCCGGAGCTGTGCCGGATCATGCAGTGGAGCCGGGATCATGTCCATTCCACCTTTCACATCTGCTGGGGCGCCCAGGCGGGGCTTTATTACCACTACGGCATCAACAAAAAGCCTCTGCCGGAAAAGCTGTTCGGCGTATACCCCCACCATGCGGACTACAAGCGGTCCATTCTGCTGAGGGGCTTTGACGATGAATTCTGGGTTCCCCACTCCCGGCACACCACCGTTGACCGGGCGGATATTGAGCAGACCCCCGGCCTGAAGATTCTGGCTTCCTCAGAAGAAGCGGGGGTATACGCTGTTATGAACAAGGAAGGCCGCCAGATTTTCGTCACCGGACATTCCGAATACGACGCGGACACCCTGGAAAAGGAATACCTGCGGGACAAAGGACAAGGCCTGCCCATCCATGTACCCGTCAACTACTATCCCGATGACGATGATACCCAAGCCCCCATTGTCCGCTGGCGGGGCCACGCCCATCTGCTGTTCAGCAATTGGCTGAACTACTTTGTCTACCAGACCACGCCGTATGATATTATGGCAGTCGGCAAAGAAGCCACACCGAGGTGATGGAATGTCCGGTTATATTCTGGATTTACGAAAGCTGGTTGGACGCCGCCCCCTTTTACAGGTCGGCGCCAGCGTGATTGTGGAAAATAAGCAGGGCGAAGTCCTGCTGCAAAAACGTACCGATAACCACTGCTGGGGCTACGCCGGCGGCTCTGTGGAGCTGGATGAAATCGTGGAGGACGCCGCCCGGCGGGAGCTGTTTGAAGAAACGGGCTTGGTTGCGGCGGATTTGGAGCTGTTCGGCGTGTTTTCCGGGAAGGATACCCATTATGTCTATCCAAACGGTGACGAGGTATCCAATGTAGACATCGTCTATCTGTGCAAATCCTATTCCGGCGAGTTGAAAAAACAAGACAGCGAGGTGGAGCAGCTGCGCTTTTTCCCGGCGGATGCCCTGCCTGAGAAGCTCTCCCCGCCCATTCGCCCCGCTCTGCTGCGTTGGGCTGAGGGAAAACGCTGCGCACGAGAATAAGCTTCAAGCTTCCCTCCGCTTTTTCCGATTTCCATTCATGACTTTTTCGGTTTGCTTTTATCGGGACAATATGCAAACCGTTTTAGAGAAATTTGCGTCGGCCACATATGTCATTGGCTCACGTTTTCACAGTATTATTTTGGCTATATCATTTGGGAAACCTGTTTTTCCTATTATCTATAGTTGCAAAACGGAGCATTATCTTTCTGATTTGAACTTTCGCGGAAAATTCGCCAAGCTTACCGACTTGCCGGCAATACACTTGGACGATGTTATCTACAATTATCAGAAACAGATTATTACAGACTGTGCTGACCATAAACATTTTGCCAGAAATCAATTCTGGGCATTACAGCAATTTTTAGATTCCACGCAAGAGCATTCGCAATCCCATCAAAATGATCCGGAAATGGATTCTAAGGAACCTCTGAATCAATCGTCTGCGGCTGGACAGCGGAACTTTTGCCCCAG
>CAZUAN010000192.1:0-1918 GCA_964618385.1 uncultured Oscillospiraceae bacterium
GCCGTAGCCGCAGCCGGAAAATTCGGTTTCGATTTCCTCGTAGGTCTTGCCGGTGACGGCGGAATAGATAGTCATCAGATTTGCCACACCGGGCTTGTTCTCCCGGTCGTAGCGAACGCAGTTTTCCGTGTCGGAATCAGTGATGGCGCGCTTGAACTGGCGCATAATGGTTTCCGGGGCATCCATAACCAGTACCCGTCCGGTATCCTCATTTTCAGATTTGGACATTTTGGCCGCAGGATTGGTCAGACTCATGATCCGGGCGCCGGTCTTGGGAATGAAAGGCTCGGGAATTTTGAACACGTCACCGTAGATTCCGTTGAACCGCCTGGCAATATCCCGGGTCAGCTCCACATGCTGCTTCTGATCCTCACCAACAGGTACATAGTCAGGCTGGTACAGCAGAATATCCGCTGCCATCAGGGATGGATAGGTAAACAGGCCGCCGTTAATATTATCCGCGTTTTTGGCGGACTTGTCCTTGAACTGGGTCATGCGGCTCAGTTCTCCGAACATGGCATAGCAGTTCAGCACCCAGCCAAGCTCCGCGTGCTGATGGACATGGCTCTGGATGAACAGGGTATTCTTCGCCGGATCCAGGCCGCAGGCGATGTACTGGGCAAGCTGCTCCAATGTCCGCCTGCGCAGGTCGGCCGGATTCTGGCGCACGGTGATGGCATGGAGGTCTGCCATGAAATAAAAGCAGTCGTAGTCATTGGCCCGCTCCGCCCAATTCTTCACGGCGCCCAGATAGGAACCAAGGGTCAGATCGCCCGAGGGCTTGATGCCGGAGAGCATCCTCTTTTTGGGGGCGGCGGTTTCCATTGCGTCACTCATTTTTTCACGCTTCCTTCTTTGTCGTTTGGGATATTTTAGCACAGTTATTCCGATTGCGCAAGAATATTTTATGGCTCCTTTCGGAATACATCCAGAATATGGTGGGAAATCCCCACCATATCGGCGCGCTCACAGACCGCGAAGTGGTAACGCAGATACATCTCAAAAAAATCCTTCTCCATGGCATCGATCTCGGCGCGCATATAATTGGTGGCCATGTCCGTCCCGACATAGTGCAGGCGGGTCACGGGGAAGCCCTCCATGAGCGCGTCAATATCCTCCTTGCGGTAAAGCACAAACACCTCCGCCGGATTGGAGGACGCCTTGAAGGTCACCGGGTCCACCAGATCCTGGTACCGCTTTTCCCGGAGCATTCCCCGCTGGAAACAAAACTGGAGGATGGTGGCGTCATTGCCGCAGTAGGCCGCGAAAATCGTTCCGCCCTTCTTCGTTACCCGGATGGCTTCGGACAGCGCCTTCCGCTGATCCTCCACCGTAAACAGATGGTACATGGGGCCAAGCAGGAGGGTGATATCATAGCTGCCGTCCTCCAGCATGTTCAGGTCGGTGGCGTTGCCCTGGCGAACCGTGACCTGCTCACCGGGCTGGGTGTTTTGACGAAAGATGTCAATGTTGTGCTGCACCAGCTCCACGGCATCCACGCGGTATCCCTTCTGGGCCAGCGCATGGCTATAGCGCCCGGTTCCCGCGCCGATTTCCAGAATCCGCATTCCGGGACGGAGATACTTGTCAATGTAGCGCATGGTGGTCAAAAATTCCACCATACCGTGCTGGGAACGCAGGCGGCTGTCCTCATTGCAGCCGCTATAGTAGTCCGTCAGTTCTTTGATTACTTCCATTTTCTTTCCTCCTAAAAATAAAAGCGGTGCAAGCAAACCCGCCAGGAATGCTTACACCGCAAAATTCCGTTTTCCGTTCTATCCGTGAAAAACAGAGCATGACAATGTAAGCCCGTTCCCATGCCGCCAGGCAGGAACGAACGCAGCCGCAAAAGAAAACGAAGCATTGCAGCTGACCATTGTCAAACCTCCGAAAAAGAATTTCGGCCATCATAACACAG
>CAZUAN010000193.1:0-1865 GCA_964618385.1 uncultured Oscillospiraceae bacterium
TTACGCAAGAACGGCGGGAACACGCTCCCGCCTTTTTGTTGGTTATTCCATTATACCATTTTGCCGCAGAAAAGCAAGGCACTTCTCATAAAATTGCGTTTCTGTGCCGCTATTATCCAGCACATGGCTGCACCGCTCCCGGAACCAGGCTTCGCAGTGCTGTGCATGGATACGGCTGCGGGCATATTCCTCGGAAATGCCGTCCCGCGCCACAAGCCGCCGGACACGGACTTCTGTGGGCGCGGTGACCGCCACCGTCAAATCGCAAAGATCTGCAAGACCGCTTTCAAACAGGGCAATGGCGTCAATGGCGGCAAGTCCGGGATGGCATTCCAGCCGGCGCAAGACCTCCCGTTTAACGGCGGTATGGGTTATCCGGTTCAAATCCTCCAGGGCGCGTTCGTCAGAAAAAACCGTGGCACCCAGTTTCTTCCGCTGCAGAACCCCGCCTTCCGCCGCGCCTGGGAAACGAACCGCAATGGCGTCCAGGAGCGCGCTGTCCGCGGTTAGAAGCTCGTGATAAATGGCATCGCAGTCCAAAGCCATGCCGCCGTTTTCCGCGATAAGCTTTAGCAGCGTGGTCTTTCCGCAGCCGCTTCCTCCCGTTATGCCCAGGATCATACCTCCGCCTCCGCGTCCACAATGTGGAAGGAAGCGGCTTTTTTCAGCCGGTTCTGAACGGCATAGGCCACACCGCCGCCGGTGGGACAGCGGGCGAAAACCTGGTGGATGCTGGGGTCATCCAGCTCCCGCAGGGCCGCGAACAGTCCGGCGGACAGGGTGTTCACATCCGACTCCTGCCCATAGGACAGGGGGTTGCAGCCGGAATACAATGGCATCTCCTCCTGAAAGCACAGCACCCGGTCACCGGGGATAAAATGGCGGCGGATATATTCGGCCGCTTTTTCCCGGCTACCAGAGACGATGACCACCGGCTCCGCAGGCGCGTAGTGGCGGTATTTCATGCCCGGGGCCTTCACCACGGCGTCCTTGTCAATCTGGGCGGTGACAGCCTGATCCACCACCAGATCGCCCAGAACCGCAAGCAGCTGCTCCGGCGTGATGCCGCCGGGACGCAGCAGCCTGGGGCGCTCCTCGGTCAGGTCCACAATGGTGGATTCCACGCCAACCCGGCAGGGGCCTCCGTCCACAATGGCGGCGATTTTCCCGTCATGGTCGTGAAGAACATGGGCGGCGGTGGTGGTAGAGGGCTTGCCGGAAATATTGGCAGAGGGGGCGGCAATGGGAACTCCGGACAGGCGGATGATCTGCCGGGTCACGGCATTATCCGGGCAGCGGACGGCTACGGTATCCAGCCCCGCTGTGGTGCGCCTGGGCACGATGTCCCGGGCGGGCAGAACCATCGTCAGCGGGCCGGGCCAGAAGACGCTTGCCAAATCATAGGCTTGCTGGGGAACGGGGCTGCAAAACAGCGGAATCTGCTCGGTATCCCAAATGTGCAGAATCAGGGGGTTATCCTGTGGACGGCCCTTAACCGCAAAAATCCGGGCAACAGCGGCTTCGTCCAAGCCGTTGGCGCCCAGCCCGTAGACAGTCTCCGTGGGAATGGCTACCAGCTGGCCGTGCCGGATCAGATCCGCAGCAAGGCCCGGTGTCTCCGCGTCAAGCGCGGACAATAGTAGTGTATGCATTTTGATACCTCCGAATGCGGAAAACCCGCAAAAGAGGCAACTGCGGAAACCGCAGCTGCCCGAAACACCGGAATGCTCCGGTTCTTATGAAAAAGGCTGAAAACCGGTTTTTCGCACCGCAGGCGCGTTCAGAACGGTTTCGGGCGATTTCTTCTTCATGAAAACGGAACCCCTTGCGATTCGGAAGGCGCCGCCCAATGCGGCGGCGCCATT
>CAZUAN010000194.1:0-1856 GCA_964618385.1 uncultured Oscillospiraceae bacterium
GAATCCCGGTAACAGCGCGGTATATTGAACGCCGTCCCGTCAATGGGGCGGCGTTTCTGCCGGAACAGCCGGGCATCGGCCTCCCGGTCTGACAGAGGAAGAAAAATACCGCAAAAAAAGAGGTGCAAAATAAGCAGGAAGGTAGTATAATCAAGGCAGGATGCTGCTTCTTCCCGACCGGCAGGAACCGGCAGCGCACTGTGGTTCCCGATTTCGCCCGTGAGCCGGAGCCGCTGCGGTATCCGCTGCGGGCGATTCCCGCAGAAACAATGGAAAAACAGTCTGAATGGAGGCGGTATTCATGTACATCCGGGATATGCTCCGTGCCGTAACCATGAAGCGGCAGGACACAAAAATCCATCCGCTCGTTACCCCGTGGGGGGAAACGCTGGACCCGGCGCACGTTCTGGAGGAATACCCCCGCCCGCAGCTTCGCCGGGGGAATTACACCATTCTGAATGGATACTGGGACTACGCGTTTACCGAGGCGTCCGGCGAGGCTCCCTCTGCCTGGCAGGGGAAAATTCTGGTGCCTTTTTCTCCGGAAAGCCTTCTTTCGGGGGTTGGCAGACAGCTTCAGCCGCAGGAAAGGCTGTGGTATCAGCGGACGTTCTCCGTCGCGTTCCCGTTTCCCCGGGCCCGTCTGCTGCTCCACTTTGGAGCGGTGGATCAGGATTGCGCGGTTTGCGTCAACGGAAAACCGGCGGGAACCCATTCCGGAGGCTATCTGTCCTTTTCCCTGGATATTACCGAGGCTGTGACGGAGGGGGAAAATCTGCTGACCGTCTGCGTGCGGGATGTCAGCGACACCTCTTACCGCACGCGGGGGAAACAGCGGCTGGAAAGCGGCGGCATTTTTTACACCGCGCAGAGCGGCATCTGGCAGACGGTGTGGATGGAGTATGTTCCGGCTGCTTATGTAGAGGCCCTCAGAATTACGCCTCTGTTTGACCAGCAGCAGGTCAGAATCGAAGCGGTCATGAATCATCCCGCAGCTTCGTATCGGCTGGAAATCTTTGCCGAGGGCCGCGCCATCGTGTCTCAGACAGGCACGGAACCCGAGTTTCTCCTTCGCCTTCCCGAACTTCATCCGTGGACGCCGGAAACCCCGTTCCTGTACTCCTTTACCCTCTCTGCGGGGGAGGATCGGGTGGAGAGCTATTTTGCTCTGCGGTGTGTTTCCGCTGAGCGGGACGCAAAAGGGCGGCTCCGGCTCTGCCTGAACCATCAGCCAACCTTTATGAACGGGGTCCTGGATCAAGGCTACTGGCCGGACGGACTTATGACCGCTCCATCCGATGAAGCGCTGATTTATGACATTGAAACCATGAAGAAGCTGGGCTTTAATCTCCTGCGCAAGCACGCAAAGGTGGAGTGTATGCGCTGGTATTACCACTGCGACCGGCTGGGCATGCTGGTCTGGCAGGATATGCCAAATGGCGGCACCGGGTATGATATGTGCCTGGTCAGCTATCTGCCCACGCTTTTTCCACGGCATTCCTTCCGGGATCATCGGTATAAGAAGCTATCCCGGGAAGCGGCGGAAAGCCGCAAGGAATGGCGGGAGGAATGTGCCGCCATGATCCGGCAGCTCTCCAACTGCCCGTCCATTGCGGCCTGGGTGCTGTTTAACGAGGGCTGGGGACAGTTTGACGCTGCCGATGCCGCGCAGATGGTCAAAGGGCTGGATTCCACGCGGCTCATCGACGCGGCAAGCGGTTGGTTTGACCAGGGCTGCGGAGATATGCTGACGGTACATAACTATTTCCGAAAGCAGTTCGTCCGGCCGGCCGGAAAGCGCGCCTTTGCCATTTCCGAATTTGGGGGATATACCTGCCATGTAGAGGGACACTCCT
>CAZUAN010000195.1:0-1838 GCA_964618385.1 uncultured Oscillospiraceae bacterium
ACCTGCGGTGCTATAAAAAGGTTTTTAACCTTTTTAATAAGAACTAGTATAAACCATAAAAAGCGCTGCCATCCTGAGCGTGAAAGGGAAAACAATATGGAAAAAATCTTAGATATCATCACCGAAAAAATGCGCAAGGCGTTTTCAGATGCCGGTTACGACGCGTCCTTTGGCCGTGTCACGGTTTCCAACCGGCCCGACCTGTGCGAGTACCAGTGCAACGGTGCCTTGGCCGCCGCCAAGCAATACCAATGCGCCCCCATTCAGATCGCCAGAGCTGTGGCGGAGCAACTGCCCGCCGCCGATTTCAGCATGGTGCAGGCCGTGATGCCGGGCTTCCTGAACCTGAAGCTCAGCGATGCCTTCCTGCAAAGCTATCTGGAGCAGATGCGGGTTCTGCCGGATTTCGGCGTAGAAAAGCCCGGAACGGGCAGAACCATTGTGGTGGACTATGGCGGGGCCAATGTAGCCAAGCCCCTGCACATCGGCCATCTGCGTCCCGCCATCATCGGCGAAGCCCTGAAGCGCCTGTATCGGTTCCTGGGCTACCGCGCCATCGGCGATGTGCATCTGGGGGACTGGGGGTTGCAAATGGGTCTGATTATCGCGGAATTGCAGGAGCGCCAGCCGGATCTGCCCTATTTTGACCCGGATTTCACCGGGGAATACCCTGCGGAACCGCCGTTTACGCTATCCCAGCTGGAGGAGATCTACCCCACCGCCTCCGCAAAGAAAAAAGAAAACCCGGACTTTGCTGCCCGGGCCCATACCGCCACGCTCCAGCTGCAGCAGGGCCGCCGGGGTTACCGGGCCATTTGGCAGCACATCATGGATCTTTCGCTGCCCGATCTGCACCGGATCTATGACAATCTGGATGTCCATTTTGAAAAATGGCTGGGAGAGAGTGACGCCGCTCCTTATATTCCTGCCATGATTGAGAATCTCAAATCCGGCGGCTTTGCCGTGGAAAGCGAGGGAGCGCTGGTGTTCCCCGTTGCAGAGGAATCCGACAAGAAGGAGGTACCCCCCTGCATTCTGGTAAAATCCGACGGCGCGGCCATCTACGCCACCACCGATCTGGCCACCCTGGTGCAGCGTATGCGGGACTTTGCCCCGGATAAAATCCTCTACATTACCGACAAGCGGCAGGCCCTGCATTTCGAGCAGATTTTCCGGGCCGCCCGCAAAAGCGGCATTGTCGGGCCCGAAACGGAGCTGGAGCACCTGGGCCACGGCACCATGAACGGCAAGGACGGCAAGCCCTTTAAGACCCGTGACGGCGGCGTTCTGCGGCTGGAGCAGCTGATTTCCGACATGACGGATTTTGTCCGGGCGAAGGTCGAGGAGAACAAAATCGTAGAAGCAGATCAAATTGAGCAGACCACCGCGAAAATCGCCCTGGCTGCCCTGAAATACGGGGATCTGAGCAATCAGCCCACCAAGGACTATAACTTTGATCTGGAGCGCTTTGCGGCGTTCGAGGGCAATACCGGACCCTATATCCTGTACACCATTGTCCGGGTGAAATCCATCCTGACCAGATATGGTGCCTGGGAGCATCTGCCCATTCAGATGCCCGCGAATTCCTGCGCGAAGGATCTGATGCTGGCCATTACCAAGCTCGGCCCCACGCTGGAAAACGCGCTGAAGTCCTCCGCACCCAACCTGATCTGCGCCTATATTTATGAGCTGGCAGGCTGCGTCAACAAATTCTATCATGAAACACCTGTGCTGCGGGAGGAAGACGAGGCAGTCCGGGCCGGGCATATTGCCCTTCTGGGCCTTGCAAAAAACGTGCTGGAAACCTGTATCAGCCTGCTGGGCTTTTCCGCCCCGGA
>CAZUAN010000196.1:0-1818 GCA_964618385.1 uncultured Oscillospiraceae bacterium
TGATTCCCGCACATGAGCGAAAGCTTCCAAAAGCCGCAGCCCGCTCAGCGGACAAAGGACGTACTTAAGGTGGTAGACCAGGCCTCTCCGGGTTTCAGAATGGCGGCAGCCGGTTTTTCCTCCCACCGGATGGAGCCCCCTTCCGGACTTGGCAGGCTGTGCCACGGCTCAATGCACACAAACCTGGGAACGCCCGGCTTGCTCCAGATCAAAGTGTAGGGAAAGTCCGCAATGTCGCACACCACACCCCGGCCGGTGTCCTTTTCATACAGGCCCAGCGTGGAGGATCTCAGATTCACCATACAATGGCTGTCGTTGGCAAACAGCTTCTCGTCTACAGGCAGGGACGTAATGTTGGCGCCCAGGCGGTAAAGATCCCCGTGCATCAGCCCATAGGGCAGATTGTTGACGCAGATCGGGGATTCCATGTCGGAAAAGCGCAGCTCATAGTCTGCGGCTGTGTGCTGTCCGTCGAAGGGGATGGCAAACGCGGGGTGATAGCCGATACCGAAGGGCAGCTTATCCGTGTCCAGATTTTCCACCGTCAAGGTGTGATGCAGAGTATCGTTTTCCAGCGTAAAAACGGACACCAGACGGAATTCATAGGGAAATTTTTTCCGGGTTTCCTCATTGGCGCACAGCTCCAGGACAATGGTGTCCTCCGTCTGACCCACAAAATCATGCTCCATCAGCCGGGCAAATCCGTGCTGGCCGGATTCATAGCGCTTCCCCTTCGCTTCGATGACGCCGTCCACCACCTTGCCGGTGTGGGGGAACAGAATAGGCGCATGATAGCCCCAGACGGATTTCTCCGCCTGCCAGATATGCTCCACGCCGTCGCACTTGCGGATGACACTTCTGACCTGCGCCCCCCAGGTTGTAACGGTCAGCCTGAGATATGCATTCTCGATTGTATATTCCATAAAAACCTCCTGAATTTTTTATTGCATCGTAAAATAAGCCAGCACCACAACGCCCAGCACAATGCGATAAACGCCAAAGGCCGAGAAGGAATGCCTGCGCACATATTCCATCAGCGCCCGGATAACCACCATACTCACCACAAAGGACACCACGCATCCCGCAATCAGGACGCCGATCTCCGTCCCTGTAGCGGAAACGCCGCTGATGAGGAATTTCAATATTTTAATGGCCGAGGCGCCCAGCATCGTTGGGATTGCCATGAAAAAGGAGAATTCCGCGCCGGCTCCGCGGCCAACGCCCAGGATCATGGCGCCTAAAATGGTCGATCCGGATCGGGAGGTACCAGGAACCAGGCTCAGGCACTGAAATAGGCCGATAATCACAGCGGTTTTATAGTCGATTCTGTTGACATCCTGAATCCGGGTTTTTCTGCCCGCGTTTATCCGCTCCACCAGAATAAACGCCGCGCCGTAGACAATCAGGGCAATCGCCACCACAACGCCGTTATGTAAGTGCGCATCCATCCAGTCGTCCAGTAAAATTCCCACCAGACCGGATGGAAGAATGGAAACCATCACCTTGAACCACAGCTGCCAGGTGTGTTTTTTTGCCTCCTCGGATTTTCCCGAAGCAAAGGGGTTCAGCTTATAGGAAAACAGAACGATGACCGCCAGAATCGCGCCCAGCTGAATGATCACGTCAAACATGCTCTGAAATTCCTCTGAGACGTTCAGCGTGATAAACTCGTTGAGCAGGATCAGATGGCCGGTGGAGGAAATGGGCAGCCATTCCGTGACGCCCTCCACAATACCAAAGAGGATGGCTTTCAATAATTCAATCATAGAATTTTCCTTTCAATCTTTTCGGCTTTCCCATCTATCATACCCGGAAACC
>CAZUAN010000197.1:0-1815 GCA_964618385.1 uncultured Oscillospiraceae bacterium
TATTTTGGCCAGGCAGCAGGTCTGCGGGCAGATTCTGGGCATGGTGTCAGGATTTTTCTCCGGGGGGACAGACCGCGATGAAGCTGGAAGTGCTGATGTCCTGTATGGATCAAAATGACGATGTCCTTGTGCGCCGGGCCGGGCTAACCGGCGATGTTGTGGTAATTAATCAATGTGATCGGGACGGCTTTGAATGCTATCCCACCCGGGACGGCTTTGCCAGAATGTTTTTCACCCGGCAGCGGGGGCTGACCCGGAGCCGGAACCTGGCCATGGAAAAGTCCATGGCAGATATTTGCCTGCTGTGTGACGATGACGAGACGTTTATTTCGGACTATCCGCGCCGAATCCTGGACACCTACCAGAGTCTGCCGGAAGCCGATGTGCTGATCCTGAAAATGGAGAATCGTCCGGCGTCCTTTCCGGATCGGATTCTGCGGCTGCGTTTTCCGCTGACCATGAAGGTCAGCTCCTGGCAGATATCCTTCCGCCGGGAGCGGGTAATGGCAGCGGGCGTGCGGTTTGACGAGCTTTTGGGGGCAGGAACCGGCAATGGCGCCGAGGAAGAACTGAAATTCCTCACCGACTGCCAACGGGCGGGGCTGCGGATTTTCTATGCGCCTGTGGCAATCGCGTCGGTGGCGCAGACTGCGTCCACATGGTTTCATGGCTACGACGAGGATTTTTTTGAAAATCGCGGCGCGACAACCCGATACATTCTGGGCGCCGGAATTGCGTCGGTTTACGCGGTGTATTACATTGTTTGCAAACGCCGGCTTTATTGCGAGGCAATTCGTCCCAGTCAGGCGCTTCGCGCCACCTTTCGGGGTATTCGTGAGAACAAAATCAAAAAGCAAGCGGACGCCCGGGAAAAAGCGCCGCTTGCCGCCGTGGGGGAACTTTGATTTGAAGGTATTAACGTTCATTATACCGGCGTACAACAGCCAGGCGTATTTAGAGAAATGCGTTTCCAGCATGTTGGTGCCAGAGCTAATGGATCGGCTGGAAATTCTGATTATCAATGACGGTTCTACAGACGAGACCGCTTCGGTGGCGGAGCGATACTGCACTCGGTATCCGGAAACGGTCCGGCTGATCACGCAGGAGAACCGGGGCCACGGCGGGGCCTTGAACACCGGCTGCGCCGCCGCCCGGGGAAAGTATCTGAAAGCGGTGGACGCCGATGACTGGGTCGTCACCGGGAATCTGCCCGCTTTCTTCAATCTGCTGGAAAGCTGCGACAGCGACGTGGTGCTGACGCACCACTATACCGTCGATATCGTCACTGGCCAGTGGAAACCATGGAAAAGCTTCCCCGCGCAGTTCGGAGCCTACTACACGCTGGACGAAATCATGGCAAGCTGGAAAAGCTTTGACAGGAGCCTGACGTTCCACGGCATCACCTATAAGACCGCGTTCTATCGCCGGTATGGCATCGCGCTGTCCGAGCATGTATTCTACGAGGATCACGAGTATGCCGCATTCCCCTGCTGCTATGCCCAGAGCGTGACGCCTTTTGATCTGTTTGTCTATGTTTACCGGATCGGCGACGTTCAGCAGAGCGTGTCCCAGACCAATCAGCTCCAGCGCATGGGACACACGGAAGCTGTCCTGCGCCACATGATTCAAACCTGCGGCGGCCTGACCTGCGGGGAAAGCGGGAAGGCATACGCCGCCATGAAAGCCCAGGGGCTTCTGCTGAGCTACCTGACCACGGCGCTTCTGGCGGAGCCGAACCGAAAAGCCGGGCGGAAAAAAGCACGGCAGCGGATGATGGAATTCCGCGAGGGCCTCCCGGCAGCCTATAAGCTGGCG
>CAZUAN010000198.1:0-1791 GCA_964618385.1 uncultured Oscillospiraceae bacterium
ATCCCGAACCCCTCATTTTTTAAAAACCAGAAGCTTGCTGGCCAGATAATTCAGGATCACCACCAGCACACTGGTAATCAGCTTCCAGATGTTTCCGTTCCAGCCCAGCAGGTCCACCGCAAAGAACAGAATCAGGGTTTCCACCGCTCCCGAAGCCACCCGGCAGCCGACAAATTTCGTCAGCTCCGGAATTACGGTTTTGGCGGACCAGTCGTGACTTTTGAACACAAAGGGCTTGTTCGTCAGGTAAGCAAACGCAACAGCGGCCACCCAGGCTATGGCATTGCTGACAGCAGCGGGAAACCCAAGCAGATTGTAAACCGGCAGATAAACCAGATAATTGACCACGGTGGTCAGAACGCCGAAAAACAAATAGCTGACCACATCCCAGTATTTTTTTATCAAAACCCGTAGCTTTTGCAGCATAATATTCCCTCCACAGCCATTTCATTCACTATACCACATACCGCTCCCCTTCTGCAAGAATATTTTTCAATTTCCGGACATAATATTTTCGGATATTCATTGACAGATACAGAATAATTTGGTATAATTTTATCGATATAAAAAGGAGGAATGAATATGAAGCTTGCTTTCTTTGACACCAAATCCTATGACATCCCCGGCTTCGAGCGATATGCCGTCCCCGCCGGGATCAAGGTCAAATATTTCGAACCCAATCTGAACGAGGATACCGTTTCCCTTGCTGCGGGCTTTGACGCTGTATGCGTGTTTGTCAATGACACGGTAAACGCCGCCGTGGTGGAAACTCTCCACCGGCTGGGCGTTCAGGTCATTGCGCTGCGCTGCGCGGGCTTTAACAACGTTGACATCCGAGCCTGTCAGGGTAAACTCCGAATTTTTCGCGTCCCCGCTTACTCTCCCCATGCTGTTGCGGAACACGCCATGGCCCTGCTGCTGACTATCAACCGCCGAACCCATAAAGCCTATATCCGCACCAGAGACTTCAATTTCAGCCTTCAGGGATTGGTGGGCTTTGACCTTTACGGTAAAACGGTAGGCATCATCGGTACCGGCAAAATCGGCCGGGCCTTTGCCGACATCTGCAAGGGCTTCGGCATGAACATCCTGGCCTACGACAAGTTCCCTGCCCCGGATTCCGGCCTGAGCTATGTTTCCCTCCCCGAATTGTTTGAAAAATCCGACATTATCTCCCTTCACTGCCCCCTGACGGGGGAGACCAACCACCTGATCAACGCCGAATCCATCGCGCAGATGAGAAAGGGCGTCACCATTATTAACACCTCCCGGGGCGGCCTGATCAACACCGAGGATCTGATCACCGGGATCAAAGAAAAGAAGGTAGGCGCGGCCTGCCTGGACGTCTACGAGGAGGAAGGCGACCTGTTCTATGAGGACTTTTCCGGCCACATTGTCCAGGATGACAAGCTGGTGCGGCTCATCGCCATGCCGAATGTCATCGTCACCTCTCATCAGGCCTTCCTGACCACGGAGGCGCTGGACAATATCGCCTCCGCCACGGTCGATAACCTGGTACGGTTCTTTAACGGAAGCCCGAATGCGTCCACAGAAGTGATCTATAGCAAATAACGCAAACAGCATTTTGACCGTTTTGCCAAAAGCAACTTGCGCGTAAGGCACCCATTACTGAAGCAGCCGCCCTCTCCCGCCGCTGTGTGTACCCTTCGGTATCCGGCGGCGCAGCAGATGTCTGCAGGTTTGCCACTGTGCTTCTCTTCTGCGGTGAATCGCCAAAAAGTCATCTCCTGCCGTTCTGAACGCTTCCGTGGCTATAAAAAGGTTTTCCGC
>CAZUAN010000199.1:0-1762 GCA_964618385.1 uncultured Oscillospiraceae bacterium
TATAATGGAATAACCAACAAAAAGGCGGGAGCGTGTTCCCGCCGTTCTTGCGTAATACTAGTTCTTATTAAAAAGGTTAAAAACCTTTTTATAGCACCGCAGGTGCGTTAAGAACTGTATGAGACGGCTTTTGCGGCGGTTCGCCGCAAAAGGGAAGCGCCATTAGGCGGTTCCTTCTTTATAAAACCAAACGGTTTTATAAAGAATCAGTATAAGACATCATCAGACGATGCCTTCTCCGTGTAAAGGAACCTGGTTGTTGCGTAATCGTATGAAATGAAAAGGAGATTGAAAAACTATGACAACTGATGAACTTCGGGAGTCTCTGCTGATGACCCCGAAAAACGGCTTCACCCGGATCGGCCCGGAGGAGCGCGTGGAGATGGAAAACTACTGCAAGCGCTATGCCGCGTTTATCACCGCCTGCAAAACGGAACGGGAAGCCACCGCCTGGGCTGTCCGGGAGGCTGAGAAGCTGGGCTTTCAGCCCTTTACCCCCGGCATGGATGCGCGGCCCGGAGATAAGATATACTATAATAACCGGGGCAAATCCATCGTGCTGGCTGTTATAGGTACAGAGCCTCTGAGCAAGGGAGCCAACATCTGCGCTGCCCATGTAGACTCTCCCCGGCTGGACTTAAAACCCAATCCCCTGTATGAGGATGCCGAAATTGCCTATTTCAAAACGCACTATTACGGAGGCATTAAGAAATACCAGTGGCCCACCATTCCCCTGGCCCTCCACGGCGTGGTTTTCCGCAAGGATGGCAGCGTTATCCCCATCACCATCGGGGAGGATGACGCGGATCCTGTGCTGATGGTTACGGATCTGCTGCCTCATCTGGCCGCCGACCAGATGCAGCAGCCTTTGGCAAAGGGCATTGCCGGGGAACAGCTGAATGTGATTGTGGGGACGCAGCCCCTTGAGGGTGAGGGCGCTGACCTGGTCAAGCTGAGCATCATGAAGCTTCTGAACGAAAAATACGGCCTGATCGAAGCCGATTTTCAGTCCGCTGAACTGACGGTTGTCCCTGCGGGCCGGTGCCGTGAGGTGGGGCTTGACCGCAGCCTGCTGGCGGCCTACGGCCATGATGACCGGGTCTGCTCCTACGCGGAGCTGGAGGCGCTGCTCACTATCGGGCAGCCCGCAAAGACCGCTGTATGTATTCTGGCGGATAAGGAGGAAATCGGGTCCATAGGCATATCCGGTATGCACAGCCGTTACTTTGAGCATTTTATGGGAGGTCTGTGCGACGCCCAGGGCGTGAAGCTGGAGGATTGCTTTGCCGCGTCCTTCTGTCTGTCCGCCGACGTGTCCAATGCCTTTGACCCCAATTTCCCCGAAACCTGCGACCGCCGGAACAATTCGGCCCTGAATTACGGTGTGTCCATTTTGAAGTACACCGGGTCCCGGGGCAAAAGCGGCTCCTCTGACGCGTCTGCCGAGGCCATGGGCCACATCCGTTCTGTTCTGGACAATGCCGGCGTCATCTGGCAGCTGGCCACGCTGGGCAAGGTTGATCAGGGCGGCGGCGGCACAGTTGCCGGCATCATGGCGAACCGGAACATTGTCACCGTGGACGGCGGTGTGCCGGTGCTGAGTATGCACGCCCCGCTGGAACTGGTTTCCAAGCTGGACTGCTACGAATTGCTGCTGGCCTGCAAAGCCGTCTATCTGGCATAATTGTTCAGACCGTTCCAAAACTGATACTGATATTCAATAAAAATGTTAAATCCGAAGGATTGAACATTTTTATATGAA
>CAZUAN010000200.1:0-1739 GCA_964618385.1 uncultured Oscillospiraceae bacterium
AATGAAACTTTTTAACGGAATATCAGTATAAGAGCGCTGCCAACTCGCAAGACTTTCCCCCTGCCCGGCTTCACGGCTGTCATCCCGAACGGGACGCGGCGGAGCGAACGTATGTGTCTGCCGGCAACAGATAATCGGAAAAACGCGAAACCCTGCGGCCGCATGGCACAGGGTTTCGCGTTTTTCTGATATTGGCAATGCGTCGAACGCGGCAAACAGGCTGCCTCCCGTTTCCCTCTGATTAAAATGTCACTTCCCCATCATGGGCCAGCAGGGACGCGGAAGTCACGCCTTCCAGTCCCATGACCTCCTGCAGCAGCTCGCTTCCCTGGGCGGTTCGCAGCTCCACCACCAGATCCAGGGTGGATTCGGTCATGTTTCTGGATTTTATGCTGAAATGCCGGACATATTTCTTCACAACCCGGGAAACGGCTTCCTCGGCATGCAGATCGTTGGCATTCACCACCAAAATCATAGGCGCCTTGGCAACCGGAATGCGGTCCAGGATCAGGATGCCCAGCGTCATAACCACGGACAGAATAACCGCGACTTCGGCAAGGCCTGCTCCGCAGATGATGCCCACACTGATGGACCAGAACAGGAACATCAGATCCATAGGCTCCTTGATCGCGGTACGGAACCGGACGATGGACAGCGCGCCCACCATACCCAAAGACAGCACCACGCTGGACTGCATGGTCAAAATCAGGGAAGTGGTAATCACCGTAACCCCGGCCAGAGAAATGCTGAAATTTTTGGAATAAAAGGTCTTGCGGGTCACCACCCGGTATACGAAAAAGATGTATAGCGCAATGACGCAGGCAATGCCCAGCGCCACAACTACGGTCATGGTCGTAATCTCCGTTGCGGCATAGCCCTCCAGAAAGGATTTCTTGAAAATATCTTGGAAAGTCATATGTTTCTCCTTATCTTGTATATTTTCTGCATATGTAATACTTGGAAAAAGCCGTCTGCTGCAGATTCTCCAACTGTAAATTCCGGTAAATGAAGTCCGGCAAATATTCATCATACTTCACTTCCAGCAGCTGCTGTCCAAGCGGCATCACCGGCCGTTTCGGAACCGTTTCATCCAGGAAGCATCCCGTCGATTTCGAAGAAGAAAGATTGGTATCCAGGGTGATGCGCACATTGCCGTTTGCGTAAACGTAAGGGATCCGGTCATACTCGACAATCACCACAGGCCTGAGCAGGCGGGTCAGCATTTCCGCGGTAAGCTTCCGCAGCAGCGGCGGCTGCCCGCCAATATCCGGCAATGGTTTCCCCTCCATCAGGCGTTCGGTCTGACCAAGGGTCAATGGGCAGGAAGTTTTGTAGGTTTTCCCCCGTTCCTTCCGCTTGCACTCCAGGGTAATCCGCTGGGCGGAATGGTTATAGATCCGAATTCGGAATTTTTCTCTGGGATCGGTTCCATCCTCATTCTCCCGGAAACAGCGGTTGTCATAATCGTCAAAATACAGGCTCCGGATGGAATATCCCTTCGCGGAAGCCGCGTGGCTGTCCAAAGAAAGCAGGTTGTTGATCCGATTCTGAATGGCCGGCAGCTGCGCCGCTGATATGGGATATTTCAGCTCATGGCGAAACACTGCGGGATCTCTTTCTCTCATTCTCCGGCCCTCCGTTTCTCTGTGAATTTGCGAAATCGGCGATCCACATGGCCGCAAGCAAGCCAAGCAATGCCGCCGGCGGTATCATCGCCCACTTGGATATGGAATCTTCGT
>CAZUAN010000201.1:0-1691 GCA_964618385.1 uncultured Oscillospiraceae bacterium
GCGGCGGCGGTCTGCTGCACCCGGGCGGCCTGCTGGGCCAGCTGCTCCCGCAGCTTGGTAAAGATCTGGTATTCCAGAGCCGTCAGCCGATCCTTGGCGGTGAGCACCTGGTTCTCCAGATCCTTCAGCTCCTGGGTGATATAGCGCTCACAGTTGGCCAGGGTTTGCTTGCGGATGTAATTTGCGGGAACCTGACTCAGAAAGGATTTGGAAACTTCGATATAATAGCCGAAAACCCGGTTGAAGCCTACTTTCAGGGTGCGGATTCCGGTTTTCTCCCGTTCAGAGGACTCAATGGCGGCAATGGTGCCGCTGCCGCCTTCCATGATATCCCGCAGGTGATCGGCCTCCTCGCTGGCGCCTCTGCGGATGATGCCGCCCTCCCGAATGGTCAGAGGCGGATCGTCCACGATGGTGTTTTCAATCCGGTCGGCGCAGTCGGTGAGGGGATCGATGGCCTGTTCCAGTTTTCTAAGCAGGGGGGATTCGCATTTTTGCAGTTGGGCCTTTACGTCCGGCAGAGCCCGCAGGCCCCGGGCCAGTCCCAGCATATCCCGGCAATTGACGGTGCCGGTGACAATCCGGGTCATAACCCGTTCCAGATCGGTGACATCCCGCAGAGCCTCTTCCAGTTCTCCCCGGACGATGACGCTGCTCACCAGCTCCTCCACGGCGCTGTGGCGGCGGGTGATCTCCGCCGGGTCCAGCAGGGGTTTTTCCAGCCAGGAGCGGAGCATCCGGCCTCCCATGGAGGTGTGGGTTTTGTCCAGCACCCAAAGCAGCGTCCCCTTCTTTTCCTTGGAGCGCAGGGTTTCCGTCAGCTCCAGATTTCGCCGGGCATCCAGGTCAAGCTCCATAAAGCGGCCGGTGGTGTAGTATTGCAGTTCCCGGATGTGGGCCAGGTCATTCTTTTGCAGGGTCAGCAGGGTTTGCAGCAGCGCGCCGCTGACAATGATGGCGGCGGGCATTCCTGCCAGCCCCAGCTGGGACAGATTCCTGTGGAAATGGGATTCCAGCAGCTTTTCCGCGCTTTCCAGCTGAAAAAGCTCTGCTTTTCCCTCATTTACGCAGCAGTTCAGGCGGCGGAAAATGGCGTCCTCAATGGCTTCGCAGTTGACGTTGGCACCGTAGCGAATGACCTCGCTGGGAGCAAACCGGCCTAGCTCCGAGGCCACACTCTGGGGGTCAGAGCAGACCGTGGCAAAGAACGCGCCGGTAGAAACGTCGCAGAAGGCCAGCCCGAACCGGCCGCTTTCGCCGTAAATGCAGGCAAGGTAATTGTTCTTGTTCTCGTCCAGCATACAGCTTTCGGTAACGGTGCCGGGGGTGACAATGCGGGTGATTTCCCGCTCCACCAGTCCCTTGCTCAGGGCGGGATCGGTCATCTGCTCGCAGATGGCAACCTTGTAGCCCTTCTGCACCAGCCGGGCAATGTAGGAATCCACGCTGTGGTAGGGTACGCCGCACATGGGGGTCTGTTCTTCCTTGGGCTTGCCCCGGTCCCGGGTAGTCAGGGTCAGGTCCAGCTCCCGGGCGGCCAGCTTGGCGTCCTCGTCGAACATCTCGTAAAAATCGCCCAAGCGGAAAAACAGGATACAGTCCTGATTGCGTTCCTTGATCTCGTGGTACTGCCGCCGCATGGGGGTCAGTTCGTTTGTAGGCTTTGCCATAGGCGTAACCTCTTTCTAAAA
>CAZUAN010000202.1:0-1641 GCA_964618385.1 uncultured Oscillospiraceae bacterium
GACGGAATACGCAGAAGAAAGCGCATTTATATCCATATTGTAATCCTCACCGGTTCCCCATATTCACCGCCCGGTACTGAATCGCCTCCGCAATATGCTGAGGCTCAATATTCCCGCTACCATCCAGATCGGCCACAGTTCTGGCAACCTTTAAGATGCGGTCATAGCTTCTGGCCGTCAGGCCCATGGCTTCAAAGGCATTTTTCAGCAGGGCCGCGCTTTCCTCGCTCAGTGCGCAAAAGCTTCGCATTTCCTCCGGGCCCATCCGGGCGTTGCACATGCCGCCGGTGCCGAAGCGCCGGTTCTGAATTTCTCTGGCAGCGTTGACCCGCTGCCTGACGTCGGCGGAGGGCTCCGCCTCCGCCCGGGTACGCAGATCCTCAAAATGCACCGAAGGAACCTCCACCACAATATCAATTCTGTCCAGCAGAGGTCCGGAAATCCGGCTGCGGTAGCTTTCCACCTCCCGGTCGGAGCAGCGGCACCGCCCGGAGGGATCGCCATACCAGCCGCATTTGCAGGGGTTCATGGCGCACACCAGCATGAATTCCGCCGGATAGGTCACGGCCCCCGAAACCCGGGAGATCGTCACCTGTCCATCCTCCAGCGGCTGGCGAAGCATATCCAGGGTATCCTTGCGGAATTCCGGCATTTCATCCAGAAACAGCACGCCCTTGTGGGCCAGTGAGATTTCCCCGGGCCTCGGATTGCTGCCCCCGCCGGCCAATCCCGCGTTGGACACGGTATGGTGAGGCGAGCGGAAGGGGCGTTGGGTTACCAGCGGCCGTTTCGCTGTCAGAAAGCCCATGACGGAATAAATCTGGCTGACCTCCAGGGATTCCTCCCAGGTCATGTCCGGCAGAATCGAGGGCAGACGCTTGCTGAGCATGCTTTTACCGGATCCGGGCGGGCCGATCAGCAGCACATTATGGCTGCCTGCGGCAGCGACTTCCAGCGCCCGTTTGACATTTTCCTGCCCCAGCACGTCCTTGAAATCCAGCCCGGACGCCGTTTCCCGCTTGGGAACCCACAACGGCTCCTCCTGCAGCTGCGTTTCCCCGTTCAGCCCGGCGGCCAGCTCCTGAACGCTGCGCACTCCGATGACGGCCGGCCCACGGGCCAGCGTTGCTTCCGCCGCGTTCTCCGCCGGGACAAAAAGGGTCTGAATTCCCTCCCTTTTGGCAGCCAGAGCCATGGGAAGCACGCCGGAAACCGGGCGAATCTGTCCATCCAGGCTGACCTCTCCCAGAAACGCGCTGGTGGATTTTGGCCGTCGGACACTGCCCGCCGCCGCCAGAATGCTCAGCAGAATGGGAAGGTCATAATGGGTACCCGTCTTTTTCAGACTGGCAGGGGCTAAATTCACGGTGATGCGGCTCACCGGGAAGCTCAGGCCGCTGCTTTTGGCCGCAGCCCGAACCCGATCCCGGGCCTCCTTCACCGCCGCGTCAGGCAGCCCCACAATGTCAAATCCCGGCAACCCGCTGGAAATATAGCACTCCGCCGTGATGGCGCTGCCCCGGATTCCGGAAATCCCCAGCGTTCGGACGCTGCAAATCATGGCCTCATCTCCTGTTAATCAAATTTTTGAAATCTTGTCAATTGATACCGGTTCTTATGAAAAAGGATGAAACCCTTTTT
>CAZUAN010000203.1:0-1589 GCA_964618385.1 uncultured Oscillospiraceae bacterium
TCAAAGCCCATTTTTTCATATAGCCTGATTGCCCGGTGGTTGCCCTCGATGACCTCCAGCTCCAGCTGCTGCAGGCCCCAGTCTTCCGCAGTGGAGATCAGCACCGCCATCATGGCGGTGCCGATGCCAAAGCCCCAGAATTCTTGCAGCATGGCGATACCGATAGAGCCGCGGTGACGGGTCTTGCGCCTGGAACCCCGGCAGATCTGGCAGGTTCCCGCAAGCGTTCCATCCACCATACAGACGATCATCATTTTGGTTTCGGAATCGCGCATCTCCCGCAGGAAGGCTTCTTCTTTTTCGATGGGCATGGCACGTTCCTCCGGGGTGGCCAAAGGAAAGGGGTTTCCCCGGCGGCTTTGATCAGGTATTGCAGCATTTCCTCCGCGTCAGAAACAGCAGGCGATCGCAGCAGCGCGGTCCCGCCATCTTTCAGCTTAATTTCTTTTTCTTTGAAAATCATGGAGTACGCTCCTTTACAGCAGCGGGATTCCTGCCTGCTCACAGGCCCTGACGGTTTCCGCATCCCAGATGCTGGATTGTACCTCGCCGATGTGGGCGCAGCCCATCATCAGCATGGCAAGGCGGGACTGGCCGATGCCGCCGCCGATGGTCAGGGGCAGTTCATCATTCAGGAGCATCTTGTGGAAGGGCAGCGTCCGGCGGTCATCGCAGCCAGCCTCTGTCAGCTGACGGTCCAGAGACTCCGCATCCACCCGGATGCCCATAGAGGACACCTCCAGGGCACGGTTCAGTACCTCGTCCCAGAAAAAGATGTCGCAGTTCAGATCCCAATCATCGTAGTCGGGCGCCCGGCCGTCGTGAGGCTTGCCGGATCGGAGCTTTCGGCCGATCTGCATGATGCAGGCAGTCTTGTGTTCCCGGACATAGGCGTTTTCCCGCTGGGCGCCCGTTTCCAAATCCGGGTACATATCCTCCAAATCCTGAGCGGTAAGGAAGGACACCTCCCGGCCCAACTCCACCCGGAGCTGAGGGAAGCGCACATGCAGGCGATCATTGGTATCACAGATGGCCCGGACGATAGCCCGGACAATAAGCTTCAGAAAATCCAGATTCCGGTTTTCCCGGGTAATAATCTTCTCCCAGTCCCACTGGTCAACGTAAACGGAGTGGATGTTGTCCAACTCCTCATCCCGGCGGATGGCGTTCATGTCGGTATACAGGCCGTTGCCCACGGTAAAATGATATCGCTTCAGTGCCAGACGCTTCCACTTTGCCAGAGAATGCACCACCTGCGCATCCGCGCCCACGGCGGGGACATCAAAGGACACCGGCCGCTCATAGCCGTTCAGATTGTCGTTCAGTCCGGAACTGCCGGTGACAAACAGCGGCGCAGAGACACGCTTTAAATTCAGGGCCTTGGAAAATTCCTCCTGGAAGGTTTCCTTGATGTAAGCAATGGCCCGCTGGGTATCATAGGCGTCCAGCACAGGCCGGTAGCCCCGGGGAACGAAGACCTTGTTCATAAGAACGACCACCTTTCAGCAATCAAATAGAATACTGGTTCTTATTAAAAAGGACAGCGCCGTAAGGCGATGTCTTCCGGATAAAAGGAAACCATTTTATCC